>CAYGZC010000249.1:0-3968 GCA_964354225.1 uncultured Chlorobiaceae bacterium
ACTATCCAGCAAATCTGCACCCATCGTGCTGATGGCTGCCGCGGGTACTTTCGGTATTGTATCAATGTAATGCATCGAACCGGTATGTGGCACATCGTCCGATTGCATTGTCATAGAACGAATCAATGCAGCAACTCCACCCACCTTCACCGCCTCAACCGCACCGCTCCCCCGCTGATTTACAGCACCACCGTATGCCTCCCCCGGACTAATTTTGCTTGGGTCCATCGGTCGATTAAAAAAAACGATTTTCCCGTTTGCCTCTTTACCAAGAGATTTCAGGTCATCAAAAGATTTCACCTGAAGAACTTCAGCATAGATTCCATCCTCCGGTGTACCAATACTTCCACCAAGCGCACATATTTTGAGAGATATACTCTCGCCCCTTGTAGTAATGATAGATGCTTCTTCAACCGGTCCCCTTACCCAATGAGGCACTGTACACGGCTCGGTGTGAACATTTTGAAATCCCAAATTCTCCATCATCTTCTTTCCCCACTCTACTGCTTTCGCAGCTTGAGGCGACCCAACCAGACGCGGTCCAATATTGAGCGATAAATCTTCAAGCATTGTATACGCTCTACAGGTCTTCAAACCTTCGGCGATAATCCGACGCGCGTCCGCTTCATAAAGCTTACTTTTAGTCGTGTCTTTTATCTGTGATAGAGAATTGAAATGCGAAAGAAAAAGTATAAAAGGAACAACAACAAGTACTCGATAAAGATTCATGAAAAATAAAATTGATATTGAAAGAATTCATGATCGGTTCGAAACTGCAGGACAGAACAGATTAGCCGGTCAATAATAATTGATGAAATATAATAAAAAAAACAAAAAGTACAAGTTAGTCCGATTTACCGGTTAACCTGTACTTCTGGGAAAACCTAAGAAAGGAAATTGAGAGATTGGCTACGATTCTATAAATTCACGCTTAATTGTTCGTTTTATTTTCTGTACACCACGCTGAATATCTTCACGTAGATCGAACAACCTGTCACGAAGGCGGTCTAATTCCATTCTTCCTGGTATCAACTCATGACGGAAAGTTCTCATGCAATTCGATGGTGGAGTAACAATGATATTATTCGACCAATCGTCCTCTTCATTTTCCTCTTCTTCTTCTTTTTCAATCGGCATTTTCAATGTAGTCGATTTCCCGTTGCGAATTATTTCAATTGTAGCATCTTTTCCATCAAAATCTGATAGCTCTTCATGAAGATCATTAATATCTTTAACATTATTTCCTTCAACTTTTGTAATAACATCACCTGCTTTGAAGCCGGCTTTCTCGGCACCGCTTTCTTTTTCAACTTCCGTCACAAGCACACCTTTTCCCTTAGGTGCACCGAAATACTCACCGAGTTGTTTCGTCAATGGTTGAAGCTGAAGTCCCTGTACATCGCTATTGGTAAAGACGCGGATATTGAATTTCTTGCCAAGTTTAGGTACTCCGGGTGGGGGCGAGAGCCAGCGCATTCCGTCATCGTTAAAATTGAATGCAAACGCTTCAGGTGTTTTCATTTTCCCAACTACCACATCAATAATCTTCTTCTCACCTTTTCGATTAATCTCAACTTTCACTTTCGTTTTGGGTTTCACTGCTCGGACAGCATCAGTCAACTCTTCACCGTCATCCACTGCTTCTTCACCAAACTTTGTGATGACATCGCCTTTTTGGATGCCAGCTTCTTCAGCTGGACTATCTTCAACAATGCCGGTTATATATGCGCCAAGATCAACAGAAAGATTTTTCTTCTTTTTCAATTTCTTTGTGACATCCTGGATTTCAACACCAAGATATCCCTGTTTTCCTTTATTCTCGATCTTGATTATTTTCTTGTGTGTTTGACCGCTCCCGTCGTTGGCTATCATCCCAAGTAAGAACACAAACAACAATGCAAAAATGATTTTCGACTTCATAACAGCCACTCCTTTAAATTATGTTAATATATTTGGATTTAATAATTAGACATTCTGTGTGCCGTTCGGTTGACAGAATCTAAAATATATTTAGAATATACGATGTAGATTTGCCCCTTCACCGCTTAAAACGATATACTCATTGACAATTCTGAGTCCTTCCTTCCAGATTGGTAATTCCAATTTGTGGATTGCCTCGTCATAAGTAAACCATCCAAAATCATCATGTTCATCGGAGATCTGTACACTTCTACTGTCTTGAATTTCAGCGGCAAAAAAAGGACATAGGTTCACCGAATCCCAGTCAGCATTATAGAACGAAAGAACATATGGGACAACCCAAATGGATTTCGGCTTCAAACCGGTTTCTTCCAATAATTCTCTCACCGCAGCATCGGCTGCTTTTTCGTTCTCTTCGATTGATCCGGTGATAAACTGCCAGATGTTTGGGTAGATATTTTCATCTTTTGTCCGGTGAAGAAGAAGATAACGTGGTTGACCGTTTTCTTTTTTGAAAATACACAACTCGATGATGTTACATGTAATATGAGACATATGAAATGTTAGACGTTGAATTTTATGTTAAAGCTTGGAATTGGGGCAATGAGTATAGCATTTTGAATTTTACATTTATCCTCAATTGATTATCATCTTAGCTTCTCAACTTTCGATTTTCTGATATATTTCCATTCTCCCGGTTTTAAATTATCGAGTTCGAGTGAGCCAATCTTTATACGAATTAGCGATACTACCTTATATCCAAGCGATTCACACATGCGGCGTATTTGGCGGTTCTTTCCTTCAAATATAGTCATTTCAATTTCCTTCTCGCTCAACAATTTTACTTTCGCCGGAAGCAGTTTTGCTCCATCTAAGATTATCCCTTGTCGAAAGAGATTTAAATGTTCGTGAGATATATGCTTCTTAAGCTTAACAACATACGTTTTCGAGACCTTTGATTTTGGATTGGTTAATCGCTCACCCAGTTGATTATCATTAGTAAAAAGCAAAAGCCCCGATGTATCTTTATCTAATCTTCCTACCGGAAAAATCCATCTTCCAACATTATCCAAAATATCATATACATTATGCCGTCCTCGTTCATCGGAACGAGTTGTAACAATTCCCACCGGCTTATTCATGATAATATAGGTGAATTCTTTCTTACTTACCCATTGCCCATCGATGGTTATGTCATCCGAATCTAATGAACATCGGAAGGAAGGGTTTTTCACTATGTTGCCATTCATACCAACCCGCCCCGCAAGAATAATCTGTTCTGCCTGGGCACGAGAAGTATAGCCAAGTTTAGACAAGGCACGTGTCAGACTAATGTTCCGTTGAATCACCTTTTTCAATGTATGAACCAAAATTTATGATTGAAACTTTATGAAACTGTTCAACATACTGATACAACCTGCAATTCTTTAATTCACTCCATGGTACATTTCTTCGATAAGGTTTTTAAACTTCTCTTCAACGACTTTCCTTTTAATTTTGAGTGTTGGAGTAAGCTCGTCATTTTCTATAGTAAGTTGCTGGGTGAGTATAGTAAATTTTCTCACCCGTTCATAATTAGCAAGGTCTTTCTGAATTCTATTCATCTCTCCCTGCAACAGTTTGTTGATTTCGGGATTTTGGGCTAAATCTTCAATGTTTTTGTATATTATTCCCCGTTGACTTGCAAACTCTTTAAGCTCATCGAACTGAGGCACAATAAGCCCTGTAAGGAACATCCTCCCATCCCCGATTAGAACGAACTGGTCGATATAATTACTTTGAAGGAAGAGGTTTTCAATATGTTGTGGTGCGATATTCTTTCCACCCGAGCTTACGAATAAATGCTTTTTGCGATCGGTAATTTTTAAAAAACCTTCTGAGTCAAATAAACCAATATCACCAGTATGCAGCCAGCCATCCGAGTCGATTACTTCATTGGTTGCCTGTTTATTGTTCCAGTAACCTTTCATCACGTTGGGACCTTTTACCAATATCTCTCCATCGTCTGCAATCCTGACCTCAACACCCGGAATCGGTATACCGACAGT
>CAYGZC010000250.1:0-9628 GCA_964354225.1 uncultured Chlorobiaceae bacterium
TAATCGCATTTTTGATGATACCTTGCGCGCTACATCAAAACAATTTTCCGGACTTCAACAATTAACGTGGCATTATTGGCGTGTTAATGTTACAAATCAATACGGCGTCAGCTTATTTCAGAGTCCGCCGTTTAAGTTTCAGACAAAAATAATGCTTTTCCCTCCCGATCCGATATTCCCATTGGATAATGCAGTCAATGTTCCAATGAATCCCACGTTCTTGTGGCATAGCATACTCTCTGGCTCACCAGTCACATATCGGGTGCAGGTAGCGACCGATATTGCTTTTACATCTTTGGTGAAAGATGTGAATGTAACCGACACATCAGCAGTGATCTTCAGCTTGCAATATTGTACCGGGTATTATTGGCGCATCAATGCTTCCAATGCTGAAGGAACGAGTGAATGGTCTTCTCCTATGCAATTCAAAATGGCATTTACTACGCCATCTGTACCAACACTTAATCAGCCGGTTAATAATGCAGTTGATGTGTCGCTATCCCCAACATTAAGCTGGACATCGTCTGATATTTGCACCGAGAGTTATCGTGTTCAGGTTGCGAAGGATACTGATTTCACAATTCTCGTTCTGAATACAACCACGAATCAAACCTCACAAGCATTGAGTGCACTGGAACAGCGCACGAATTATTATTGGAAAATAAAGGCGTTGAATCCAACTGATTCGAGCCAGTATGCGTCATTTCGGAAATTTACAACTCTATTAAATCCACCAGCTTCCCCACAATTAGTCTCGCCCGCAAATGGCGATACGACACAAAATCCTGTAACTACATTACAGTGGAGAAGCACACTTTATACAGACTTCTACCATCTGCAAATAGCAACCGATCCAAATTTTCTATCATTAGTATTTAACGACTCAACACTAACCGACACTTTTAATGTGACGAGTCCATTGACAAATTGCACTGTATATTACTGGCATGTGAAGTCGAAGAATACTGCCGGAGCGAGCAGCTTCTCAACAGCAAGGAATTTTAAAATTAAACCATCTGTTCCGCTTCAGCCGACATTGGTGAGTCCGGTTGATAATGCAGTTGATATACAGCTAACACCCACATTAAGCTGGACCGCAGGCGATATTTGCTCGTACAGCTACCGGCTTGAGCTTGCGAAAGATGCCGCTTTCACTCAGATAGTTTTAAACACAAAAACAACTCAAACATCTGTTCAAGTCGGCAGCCAATTGGATCAGGATACATTTTATTATTGGAGAGTAAAGTCGCTGAACTGGATAGACTCGAGTCAGTTCACAGCTTCCTGGAAATTTAAAACTACAATATTACCACCGGTAGCTCCACCCCAATTGGTATCTCCGGCTAACGGTTATGCTATACAAGATCCTGCCGGAACATTAGTTTGGAGAAAAACACCTTTAACCAGCAGCTATCATTTACAAATAGCGACAGATCAAAACTTTACTTCAATAGTATTCCGTGATTCATTACTCACAGATTCATTTTATGTCACCTCTCCGCTCACACCATGTTTAAGCTATTACTGGCGTGTTGCATCAAAAAATAGAGGCGGTTCAAGCAGCTTCTCGCAAGTGTGGAATTTCAAGATCAAGCCAAATACCCCGTTGCCACCGACGTTGGTTAGTCCTCCAGATAACGCCACAGGTATGGGTCTAAATCCAACATTAAGCTGGAATGCGAGTGATATTTGCTCATATAGTTATCGAGTTGAGGTGGCAAAGGATAACAGTTTTACAACCATAGTAGTGAATGTGGTTACAACTCAAACCTCACAGCAGATAGGTCCGTTGGAATTGGACACTGAATATTTCTGGCACGTGAAATCACTAAATCCGGTTGACTCGAGTGCATTTACAGCCACTCGAAGTTTTAGAACGATATTGAATAAACCAGCGACACCACAATTGGTTTCTCCTGCTTGCGGCGATACAAACCAAAATCCTACCGGTATATTAAAATGGAGACAATCTCCATACGCAGATTTATATCATCTGCAGGTGGCGAAGGATCCCAATTTCATTTCATTTGTTATTAATGATTCGCTCCTCACCGATACTTCGTATACACTAAATCCTGCTTCGTTCGATAATTGTAGGTTGTACTACTGGCAGCTAAGAGCGATGAATGGAGCGGGGTCAAGTGATTTCACTTCAACTTGTAATTTCAAAATCCGGACTGCAATACCCAGCACGGTCAACCTCGTGAGTCCGCCTAATGAGAAAGATAGTCTAAGTCAATCTGTAAGATTGATTTGGAACAAAGCTGACCTTTGCACGCAAAGATATTTCTATCAAGTTTCGCGCACCTCAATATTCGACGATATTGTTGCATCTGGTCAGATTACGGATACGACAGTTCTAATCAATCAACTGGCAGGTAAACAATATTACTACTGGCATGTGCAGGCAGTTAATTTCCTCGGCGGCGGGACTTTTTCACCGACATGGCAATTCCATACAACACGATCTACACCATCAGCACCTGTGTTAATTTCTCCCCCGAATGGAGTTACGGATCTTCCGGGTACCATTGTACTACAATGGGATTCAACGGTATTTGCTGTTTCCTTCCGTATTCAATTAGCGCTGGATGTCAACTTTACAAATCTCAAAGTTAATGACTCGACGATTGTACAACAACAAGGTGTACTGCCTTCAAAGATTGTAAGCGGATTATTAAATAGCACAACATATTACTGGCGGGTGAATGCAAAGAATGAATTGGGCACAGGCCCGTGGTCACAGGTTTGGAATTTTACAACACTCTATCCACCGAGCGCACCAACACTCAACCGGCCATATAATGCAGAAACAGAAGTTTCTATTACACCGACGTTCGATTGGAGTATGGCACAGAGAGCTGACGTGTATTGGCTTCAGGTTGCAGATGATACTGTCTTCTCAAAAATTGTTTTCGATGATTCCACATTATCAATATTAAGCTGGCAGATAACCAATCCGTTGAAGGGTAACACGAAATATTTCTGGCGTGTGCGGGCTAAAAATAGTGTAGGTTGGGGACAATATTCTACGATCTATTATTTTAGAACTACGCCCAGTGGTCCGGGTAACTGGCTAATTCCACTCACCATTACAGAGACGGGACCCGCATACGGTACGATATTCTTTGGTGTTCATCCCAATGCAACTTCTGGTGTAGATGGGGCTCTTGGTGAATTCACATTGCCTCCGGTTGATCCTTGGTATTTCGATGCACGTTTTGTTTCGCCCTTGATTGGTGAGGGCTTATTCGTGGATATTTTAAAATTCCACAGCTACAGTCAGGTTGATACATTCCAGTTCAATTTCCAGCCGACACCTTTATTAGGGAATTATCCCGTCAAAGTATCCTGGCCCTTGCAGTTAGTTAAATCGATATGCGATAGCATGGTGATCAAAGATCAATTAGCTGCACCAACAATCAGGGCAAGAATGGATCGTGATTCATTTATAATTGTGAATAACTCATCTATACGTTCACTCTACATTGTAAATTATGGTGCATTCCCGCTGCCGTTGGGCGTAACCCCGAAATCACCGGAGCTGCCGAGAGGTTTTGTTTTATATCAGAATTATCCGAATCCTTTCAACCCGACAACCAATATTACTTTTTCAACAGATAAATCGGCGAAGATTCATATTAAGATTTACGATGTTATTGGACGAGAGATTGCTACAATCACAGACGCAGTTTTCTTCGCAGGGCAATATACGCTTCAGTGGAACGGTAGAGACGAAACGGGACTCTCCGTGCCAAGTGGTGTCTATTACATTCGAATGATCGCTCAGAGTTTGGCTGATGATGGCACAGATGGTAAGCGATTCATAAGTACACGAAAAATGATCATGGTGAAATAATATATCTGTACCCCAGGTGTCTTTAATAAATATTGTAGATTCGGTAAAGCTGGGATATTTTTGAAATCGGTATTCCAGCTTTCCAGTTTTCGGGTGGAAAATATTAAAACAGAAAAAGTCCTCTGTATCTTGGCTCCACATCGTGATTTAAGTTTTACTCAGTTTTGTTTCAAGAAGGTTAAATGGCTCTCAAGGTAAATTTTCACAAATCCTTCCTAAAAAATCTCATCGCATTCTTATTGCTATTCGTGATTTATCTATCATTGAGCGAAGCAAAACAAAAGAACGATGACAAAAATATTTCATCGAGTACGCTTGTAAAATCTCGGGGGGCTTTATTAAACATCAATAATATTTCGATGTGGGCTGACTACAACGGTATGCTTGAGCGAAAACCGCAAGACTTAAGTGCCGGTGTTTCTTTTCCACGCGGTACTGCCACCGTTGTAAACGGTGGGGGACTTGTTTGGGGTGGATTAGTGAATGAAGGTAGATCGCCGGTTGTGAGAGTAGGCGGACAGACATATAAAGTTGGCACAGTGCCCGGACGTATAATCAGCCCCGGAATAGTTGAGAATCTCGCTAACGATGATGTCCGTGTCTATCGCATCCGACGCGATTGGGCAACCGCTGATCTCTCGCAGGATGCTGCCGATTTTTATAATATGCCGATTATTGATGTGAAGCAGCAGAATATTGAAAACTTACGTGCTATTTATCAAAAAGACTGGATCGAATGGCCCTGGCAGAAAGGTGCACCATATTATGAAAGAAATAACATTCCCGGTTACCAGCCGGAGAGCTCCGGAATAATTAATCTAACGATGGATGAGCCGGGACTTGGAGACGCCGATCAAGTTATATGGTTAGTAGCGAATGATCTGGATCCGGCAGCGACTGCAGCGCTGTATGGCTCAGAACCTATTGGGCTTGAAATGCAGGTGACTTGCTGGGCTTACAATCGTTATCCGAATTTAAAAAATATAATTTTCCAGCGATATCGGATAATCTATAGAGGGACTGCAACTACACCACCTACCGCAATTATCGATCCAATGTATCTTGCCAAATGGGTCGATCCTGATGTCGGTAATTATGCTGACGATCTTGTTGGCTGTGACGTAAGCAGGTATTTGGGTTACGCTTATAATTCCACACCCGATGATGAAGAATTTATCAGGTACAAGCTTTCACCTCCCGTGATCGGTTATGATTTGCTTCAAGGACCTCGTGTGCCGAACCCCGGCTCTCAAGCAAAATGGGATCTTAGAGAAGTTCCAGGTTTTGAAAATCTTCCGATGACAGCTTTTACATATTTCAATTCAACAACACGGACGTCTGATTTCGCACGGAACAGCAGTACGGCAACTCTCGAATGGTGGAATCTTTTACGTGGTTATTCTCATGTACCATTGAACCCTCCCACATGTTTCATCAATCCAATTTCACGGCTTTGTACAAATTATGAATTAACAGGTGATCCACAGCTATTCAACGGTTGGATAGACGGTTTTTATGATGAACCGGCTGATCGGCGATTCGCACTAATATCAGGTCCATTCAGAATGGCAATTGGTGACACACAAGAAGTGGTGATAGGATTAGTTGTAGGTATCGGAAAAAATAACCGTGACGGGATAAGTGTTGTAAAAAATAATGACGATGTGGCTCAGGATGCGTATAATCTTAATTTCGATTTTCCCGCTCCGATACCAAATCCGCATGTAAGGACAGTCGAATTAGATAACAAGATTATCCTCGATTGGGAAACCGACACAGCAGCCACTCGAACAGTTGAATCATACAATTCTCGTGGATTTAAATTTGAAACATATATCATCCGTCAGTATCCATTACCGGATGCACCTATAGAACGCTCGATTATATATGAATATTTCGATCCGAGTAAGCCGCGATTCTTATATATCACAACCGATAAATTACGTAATCGCCCATTAGTGAATGGACAAAGATATTATTTCAGCGTCACAACAACTGTTTATAATCCCGATCCTTCTATAGCGGGGCAGCGGTTAACGGCAATAGACACAGTTATAGAAGTTGTACCCCATAGTCCTAATCCCGGAACGGTTTATCCTTATACAATCGGTGACAATATAACGAACATAAAGAACCTTATAGGTATCAACGATGCGGATGTACAAATAACGGTTTATGATCCGGAAAAACCGAATGGTCATAATTATAAAGTTGTGTTCCATCGGCTCAGAGATCCCATGCAGGATTTTGAAACGAAACCAACCTGGTCTCTGGTCGATGCAACGATGAATGATACATTAATAAGTCACCTCATCGTCGATTCACCACCGCAGCGGATTATTAGCAGGGGATTTTCTATTGAGGCGCTATTACCGAGGCATGGGTTGAAAGGTGTTTCCCAAACTCAATACAATTATCAATCGACGCGGGACGATGTTTTCAATACACCAAATCCGGGAGGGAATTACATGGTTGTCGGTCCCGGCAGCTCGCCTCTCGATACTATTCAAGGGCAGAACTACACCGATTTTGACGTAGAGCTGCGATTTGTCGGGGATTCAAGCTGGACATTATTACGATCTTCATTAGGTGCATTAGATTCAAGATGGGTGCGAGTGCCATTCACGGCCTGGGAGCGGCGCGTTATCGGTGTGGATACTGTTTATCGCCAACTCTATACTACATTTATTAAGGAAAGCGCAGATACCCTTTGGAGACCCGCCGATTTGCTGCATCGAACATATAATAATAAACCGTTAAAAGTTTTTCCGGCGCTTGTGATAATAATCGGTTACCAAAAAATCGATACTACAATTTGGTATGATCATTACTATGACGATCTACCTTACCGGGCAGACATGGCACGGTATCGCGCGTTTTTGTGGCTAAATGGTCAATATCATTCCAGCAAAGTCAGTGTCACCCGCGCATATATAGCCGATCTTGATGATGATGGCGCAGCGGCGCCGCTGGGAACAATAATCCGATTCGAGCGAATCAAAGAAATCCGAAATGCAGATGAAAAGATTTTTACGCTTGATTCTATTTCCAATTATGATTATAAAGCAGCGAAGCGTGAGATAGAACGAATCAATGTTTTCCCGAATCCTTATTATGGAATGAACCGGGCAGAGATAAATAGATTCAAGAAGTTCGTAACGTTCAGTCATTTACCTCGAGTTGCAACCATTCGTATTTTTAACCTGGCGGGAATACTCGTTCGAACGATTCAGAAAGATACAGAAAGACAATTTGAAGAATGGGACCTGAACAATGAAAACGGATTACCCGTTGCAGGCGGGTTATACCTCGCTCATATTCAATTGAAGGATGCAAAAAGTGTTGATCTCGGTGAAAAAGTTTTAAAGCTGATGATCGTACCGGAAAATCAGACACCTGAAAATAATTAATTTCTCAACTTGATGCAGAAGCATATTTACTATATTATTTTCAAGTTAATTCTCATAATAATTATCTCGACGTCAACAATCTATGCTGGCAGACCTGATAAAGCAGGAACATCTGCCGCATCAGAGTTGTTGATTCCAGTAGGCGCGCGTTCTATTGGTCTGGGTGGTTCACACATTGCAACCGTGAATGGTCCGGAAGCAATGTACTGGAATCCTGCGGGACTTGCCGGCTCATCTTCAAAGAATTTTTTATTTTCCCATATGAGTTATATTGCAGATATCGGTGTTGATTATTTCGCTGCAAGTGTACCGCTCTTCAACCTCGGCAATTTAGGGGTCGCTATCAAATCGCTTGATGTCGGCGATATCGCTGTAACGACGGAAGATTTACCTGATGGTACTGGTGAAATTACTTCGCCAACGTTTATCATTGTTGGAGGTACTTACGCTCGCCAGATAACCGACCGTATTTCAGTGGGTGTTACTTCAAATTATATCTATGAGAAAATGGCCCGAGTTTCTGCCTCCACTTTTGCTGTAAATCTTGGCGTGCAGTACACGGGTATCGGTGGCATTGAAGGTTTGAGTGTTGGCGCTGCGGTAAAAAATCTCGGACCATCACTAAAATTCGATGGGGCGGGATTATTGAGAGATGCAGATGTAATAGATGCAAGTCGACAGAATTCGAAAGTAAAAATTGAAGCAGCTGCTTCTGATCTCCCATCGACAATAGAAATTGGTTTGGGATATAAAGTACCGCTGCTCGATCTGGGTATGATGAACATTACATCGACATTTCAAAATAACAATTATTCGGATGATGAATATAAATTTGGCGCGGAATACATTTATGATAATCTTATTTCAGTACGTGGTGGAATTGCTATAACACCTGAGATCGGAAGCAGCCGGTATATCTTTGGCGAGTCGGTAGGAGCGGGGATAAATTATGAGGTCAGCAATATTAGAATCAGTATTGATTATGCGTATCGTGCGGTAAAGTATTTCAACGGAAATCATGTTTTCACTGTCATGCTTGAATATTGATGAATTTCGACAGTTTTCAAGCGTAAAATCAAGGAATTTTGCAATATTTTGGCTGTCAGATTTATTTTAAAAAATAAGATATTTTTTTTAAAAAAGCTTGACAATCTTGGTAAAAAGGCATATATTCTAACAGACCCCCAAGATCGATCGAACATATAAAAACCAAATAAAAGTTTAAATCATAATTAATCTAACAACTAATAATTAAACGATTCCATAAGGAGAAATGCTTATGCGGTACTTTACATTGTTTCTCTTGATTCTTTTGTTGAGTAGTTTTCTAATCGCTCAACAAAAGTATCTCATTACACCGAGTTCAGATTTTATCCCGGTAGGAAAATACGATAATCCTTCTGATCTCATCGCGAAATACTCTAACAAACAAACGTCGGCAGTTACTGCGGAGTGTACAAACAATTTTCTTTTCGGTTATCCGTTCTCACTTTATAATAATACGAACGGTCAATTGACCAATTTTGGAGCATATCATAAGGATGTCATGGGGCAATGGTTTCTCGCCAAAGCGAGTGGCACACTTGACTCAATTTACTGGTTTGGTCAGGGTACCACTGGTGCGCTAGAATCATTATTATACATACGTATCCACAGATCCAACGTTGGAAAGGATTGGGGTCCCGGTATTCCACCTTATCCACCACCCTGCCAGAGCTGGGGATACTGGCTGAGCACCACAGATCTTGATAATGGTATTAGTCCCTTCCTCGATGATGCTACCGATACAACATGGATCTCTACTATCAATGAACTAGGAGGTACTGTTCCTAAAACATCTCCACCGTTTGCAGAAGAATTATGGGGACAAGGAATTGGTTACGGTGTAATTCATCGTACAGGAACACACAGATTTGGATTGATGATCACTGGCTTGCCCTGCGATTTAACGGTCGGTGATAAGTTCTTCATCTCGTTTCGAATCAATTCACTCAATCAGCATCAAAGTGAGTTGACTGGTACACGAACAGAATTCTTAGCATGGGGTTCTCCCGGACCGGTACCTACATCCGATGAGAATTGGCCCTCACGTGATTGGAAGTTTTACGAGCACGATAGTGGTCCATCTGACTGTGCTGGTATCCCTATTAATGAGGTAAAACGTGGATGGGTTGCGCGTGGACCGTTTAGAGGGGATTACACCTATAGCGCTCTCTATAATATTTGGTATCTAATGACAGCTACGACAAATGTTCCACCAATTATAAATGCAGTCTACCAGGGTGATGTGCAAAACACATTCGATACTGGTGATCAAACTCTTACTTCTGAGATTTACGACTGCGATCCTGCGGATCCA
>CAYGZC010000251.1:0-3755 GCA_964354225.1 uncultured Chlorobiaceae bacterium
TATTTTGCATGTTGAATACCTCCGGATAATTTCCCAAAGTCGATGATTCTTGTTGTGATGTTTTTTTGTTTGGCGAACATATCCACAGTCTCGGGATATGTTTTGTACATTCGGGAATCGACGATGAGCCGTACTTTTACATCCCGTTCACCTGCTTTAATAATTGCATTGAGAATATCTTCAAGCGGCTCGCCTTTCTGATTTGATATATAGAACTGTTCGATGTCGAGTGATGACCTAACGTTGTTGATTATTTCCAGCCAGACTTCATACGTATTTCGAATATCTGGATTATCAAGGTCAGTCTCGATGGGTATGCTTTCAACAATCTCGAAATGTTGATCACCTTTTTTTTGGCTGAATGCAGATAAGGAAAACCCGAAAATAAATAGAATAGTAAAAAACTTTTTCATCTGGTATATTTTTATGTTATTATAAAAACAAAAATTAGACTCTTGATTATACATAATCTTGATGAATTTTTCAAAATGAAAAATGAATAAATAGCAACAAGATTCCAATCATGCGGCAATTGTTGGATTTGTTTAAATTTTTTGATGTTTCTTAGTAGAAGTGGAAATATCAGGTAGTGTCTCAGTTTGAATCAATTAATTTAACCAAGTCTTCAATTTCCCATAATTTTGTTGTTAATCCTGCCGCCTGAGCTGGAGTAACCCTTAAAGTTTTGTGTATCCTTACGAAGTTATAATACATGAAATGCAAAGCAATAGCGTGTTCATGGTTTTCGATTTTTTTAGAGAAGGCGTTAGTTAATCTCGTGAATCTCCTCATCAACATACGCATCGTAAGATTTTGGCGTTCAACATAAGAAGTAGAAATATATTTCGGATTTGGCATTCCCATTAACTTGTCTTTCTTCGTACCGTTGCATTTCGGAGGGCTGTATCTCTTTTCTCCCTCTGGTGAATCACCATAAATTTTTACAAGTTGAGCAAAATCCACATCAGCACCGAAAGCACCCTCAACGGCTTCTAAGTATGCTTTCAATCCATCAGTGGTTAGTTGAACACGGTTGGAAAGACGGCTTGCTACATCCTGCATAAACATATTTGCACATTCAGCATTGCGAAGTCCGACAAAATATGAAATGATAAGTTTTGAATTTGAATCTAACGCTGTCCAAGTCCAAACATCGCCTACACCAAATGTATCTCTCATATTCTCTGGAACATTTTCTCTTTTAGCGTAACAGAAGCTCCAAATCTCATCACACTCAACTCTTTTGCTTTTCAGATTGTGAACATGTTCCTCGTGATATTTTTGGCAAGCTGTTCCAATATTAACAAGCAATTTTGTAACCGTATTAATGGAACAACCCGAAAGTCTTGATGCTGTACGCAAACTGTTGCCTTCACAAAGTAATCCGATTATTTGGGTACGTTTTTCAATGGGTAATCTATTCATGGTAATCGCCTTTAATGTTCTACTATTACCAATATAACACTTTTTTCTTGACCTGTCATGCATAAGATTCATTTATAATAATAAATATTTCAATATGTGACGAATATAACACAATATACAAATATCTGAATAAAAAAAGAATAAAATACTTGACTTTTGACAAATATATCCGTATCTTATCTTTAGAACAAAATAGGAAAATTTAAATGAATAAAATTACAAAAGAAAAAGCAGAAGCGATATTGAAGGAACATTATTCAAACTTTGTTTCGGCAATGCGGGATGCAAAAGATGAGGCGATTAAATTAGTCAGGGATTATCCAGATACTACACCTCGAACAAAATCAAATTTTATTAATGACCGTATGCGGTCAAATATACGTGTTCAATACCAAAATGATACATCATGCAAAATCTTAGAGCCAAGAGGTTCTTTCTTCTTGAGAATTCAAAATGTTATTGCTGCAAGGTTTAAAAAACTTAATAACTCACGTCCTTCCAACATAGTTACCAAACACTCAACTCAAATAGAGATGCAACAATTATGTTTAGGCGAGAACATGGAGTCACCCACAATAATTAACGTAGGGTATATCCCTAACAAAGCTGCGGATATTTGGCAATATGAAATCAGTTGTCTTATGGGGAAAGAAATTCTTTGGACTGTAGATATTACACCAGAAGTAGAAGCAATACAACCAGTTGAGATTCCTGAATCAGACCTTCTTCGACAACCAGAAAAAGTCAAACGAGTACATAAAAAAGCGCAATGAACGAAAGTACAATAAAGGTTTTTGATAAAACCGTAGAACCTAAAAGAATCACATTGGCTCGCGAATCTCGCGGAATGCTACAGAGTGAACTTGCCAGAGCAATCAACGTACCTCAAGCGAATTTATCAAAAATGGAGAATGGAATCCTTGAAGTTTCAGATAATCAATTAGAGCGAATATCAAAAGTTCTCTCTTATCCCAAGAACTTCTTCTACGATCTTGTGGAAATCTATCCGCTTGGATTGAACTATTACAGAAAAAATAAGGGGATTCCCCATCGCATATTTGGGGCAATTGAAGCATACGTAAACCTACGAAGAACGGAAATCGAAAAACTTATTCCATCAATTGATTTGACTTTTGAGCGAAAAATACCACGATGCGATATTGATGATGAAAAATATGGATCGCCAGAAGTAATAGCTAAATCAGTTAGGAAATATTGGGATGTTCCTCGTGGAGCGATCAATAACTTGACCGATTTACTTGAAAGTGCAGGCATTATAGTATTTCCCTGTGATTTTGGGACAAGGGCTTTCTCTGGCGTTGGTACATGGACAAATAATGGCGTTCATCTTATTTTTATAAACAAAAAAATGCCGACCGATAGAATGAGGTTTACACTTGTTCACGAATTGGGTCACATTGTAATGCACCGCTTAACAACGGAAACAATGGAAGATGAAGCAAATAGATTTACTTCGGAGTTTCTTATGCCAAGTGAAATTATCCGACCCCAATTATCGGGGTTGACGATTGATAAATTGGCTCAGTTAAAATTACATTGGAAAGTATCAATGCAGTCCATCTTGATGAAGGCAAATACTCTTAAGGCAATATCGGAAAGGCAATATCGTTATTTATGGACGCAAATGGGTAGGTTAGGATATAAGTTGAATGAACCATTTGAATACAGTATCCCCTTAGAGAAACCTACGTTGCTTTCTGAAATAATCACAACACACCTCAATGAACTTGATTATGGTGTTGATGAAATGGCAAGTTTTCTGCGGTTGACAGAAGATGAATTTAGATCGCTCTACCAAGTAAATGTCAAGCAAAAATCCGCCCCGACACTAAGACTCATCACAAAGGAAATGTAGAATTACTTCCGTGTTCCCCATCTCTTTTTAGCTGCACGTTTAGCAATTTCTGTGCGCCTTTCAGCAGTAAGTGCTTTTGCGCGTGCTTTCCCTCCCTTCAAACCGCCCAATCTTCCAAGTGCTACGGCGTTGGGATTCTTAGTTTCAACATCAGGGATTTCTTGCTTTTCCTTTGTGGCTAAATCTAAAACGAGTTTTGCAAGCTGATTTGGGTCTCTTGGTCGTTTTGGTTTTCTCATGTCAAAATATAACCAATTATCCTTTATCGGTCAAGCATAATCATGGGATATTAATTTCAAACTGAGACACTACCAAATATCAATTTCCCTTGCCTCTCATCATAAATTTCACTAAATTTATATTGTTTCATTCAGAAACCTATCAATTATTATCAATTTCAAGGATTTTCTGTGGCATTAGCTCAAAGGTTAACATATTCTTTTAAACAAAGCGA
>CAYGZC010000252.1:0-14645 GCA_964354225.1 uncultured Chlorobiaceae bacterium
CATCACAATGGCGATGGCAATTATCTCTATTGTATCCAATCGCCCCGCAAGAAGCGATGTTGCTATGACGGGCGAGATTACACTCCGCGGTAACGTGCTTGCTATTGGGGGATTAAACGAGAAGCTCCTTGCTGCCCAGCGTAGCGGTATAAAAACCGTGTTAATTCCGAAAGAAAACGAGAAAGATTTGACCGAAATCCAGCCAAAAGTAAAAGAAGGATTGGAAATTATCTGCATCGAGAAGATTGCAGATGCACTACCTTGGGTATTCGGCACAAAAAGGAAATAATGGATAAAATTTTTTTCCAAACTCTTGAAACTCAGAAAAGTTTAGGGTATATTAGATAAAAATTTGTGAATGTGGTCTATAGATAATTATAAAATAAGCTAATGACCTACCTTGTTACAGCCCGAAAGTGGCGGCCGATGGTGTTTGAAGATATCGTTGGGCAATCGCATATTGCCACAACGCTACGCAACGCAATAGCCACAAACCGGTTATCTCATTCATATATTTTCAGTGGTCCTCGTGGTGTAGGAAAAACTACCACAGCCCGGATTCTTGCGAAAGCAATAAATTGCCTTCATCCGAAGGACATAAATCCGGATAATGAATGCGAGCTTTGTAAAGAAATTACAGGAGGTCACAGCGTGAATGTCTTTGAAATCGATGGTGCTTCTAACCGCGGCGTGGAAGAGATACGAAACCTGAGGGAAGCGGTACGCTACGGACCCGCGAAAGGAAAGTATAAAGTATACATCATCGACGAAGTACACATGCTCACCAAGGAAGCATTCAACGCGCTTTTGAAAACCCTGGAAGAGCCGCCGTCGTACGTGGTTTTTATTTTTGCAACCACCGAAATACACAAAGTTCCGCTAACGATTCTCTCTCGCTGCCAGAGGTTCGACTTCCGACGAATAACCATCGAAGAAATCATAGATCGTCTCCGTCTCATCACCAAGGAAGAGAACATCGTGATCGATGACGACGCGTTATTTCTGATTGCAAAGCGCGGTGATGGCTCGCTTCGGGACGCACAAAGCATCTTCGATCAGGTTGTTTCGTACTGCGGCGATAAGGTTGAAGCAAAACAGATCATCACAATGCTGAATCTTGTTGATGAAGAGATTTTTTTCAGAGTAACCGACCTTATTAAAGCGAAAGATGTCAAAGCCGGCTTGCTGTTAGTAGAGGACGTAATCAGCAAGGGATACGACATAAGAGAATTTCTCAACGGGTTAATGGAACATTTCCGCAACCTGCTTATTGCCATCACAACGAAATCTACGAATCTTATTGAGACATCCGAGTTGTATAGAAAAAGGTATGAGAAGGAAGCAAATAATTTTGTTGAGAACGATCTTCTCCGTCTTATCAAAATTGCCGGTGATACCGATACCGCAATTCGCTGGAATCAACAGCCGCGTCTCAAATTGGAGATCGGCTTGGTTCAGATGATTAAGCTTGACAGCAGTGTTGAGATCAACCGGCTTCTCCAACAGCTTGAGGAGTTAAAAAAAAATATAAACGGCACGACTGAGAAAAAAATACTGCCGCTTTTTGAAGCACCTGCAGCAAAAACCACCGAAACGCCGATCAAGGGCAGCGTAAAAGCGTCACCACCCACGCTGCGCGCCGAACAGATTGTTCCCCAGGCATTGCTTATGTCTGAACCGGCGCCAAACTACCAAAGGGTTTCGTTAACACCGACTCTTTCAAACGACGAGGCGCTCAGCAAATGGTCGATAGTAGTAGAAGAAACCCGGAAACAGCGCATATCGTTAGGCACAATGCTAAGTGAAACGTCGCTCGTGGGAGTACAAGATGGCAAACTCTGCATCGGATGCCCGGATGAGTTCCATCGCGACGAGCTGAAATTGAAACGCAACCAACAATTTTTGCAAGAGCTCACACAAAAGATTTACGGCGCCAAAGTTCAGCTCGAAACAATCATATCTCATCATACCGTGTCACCCAATCAGCGCGACGATTCAAGAGCCGAAAAAATTGAAACCGGCTCCCAACCCACCACAAACCAGCATCCAATAATTCAGGCATTGATCAGGGAATTTGGTGCGAGAGAAGTTAGCCATTAACATGTAACCTGCAAGCGGAGGTTTCTCAATTATTTTCAGTGATTTCCCTTTTTTATATTAGCAGTGGATTCTTCAAAACATCCATTTTAAAGCTGTTTTGAAAATACTTGACTTTCACAAGAAAAGATGTTATACTTTCTGTGAAGGCAAAACGAGGAGATCTCGTGAAACGCATTCCATATTTGTTCTTACTTATAATCTTGATTTTCAAGACGGGGGAAATCTACGCCCAACGCTCTCTTTCACAGAATTGGGTACAGATTACTCCACAATTTTCAACTGGTGATACCTCGGTTGATCTTTCGCTACCAAAAATATTGGCTGGTTAATAACAAATCGATTTGATTCTGTAGGGAATGTCTATAATAAATTATTTAAAACCACCGATGGTGGAAGCAATTGGTTTTTACAGAGAGAATATTTCAATATTTCTCGTTTTGTGAAAATATTTTCAATCGATTCACTTCATTGTTGGATACTTGGTGAAGGGGTAGGAACTTTATTAATTACCTCAGATGGTGGATGTATGTGGGATTCCGCTAAAATTACAAATAAATATTGGGGATGGCCCTTTGGTGGGATTTTCTTTTTCAATGCTCAAGAGGGAATTGCAGTTAACCAATATCCTTGGCGAACATCTGATGGTGGTAAAAGCTGGACGATAATTGACACAACAACACTATTAAGAGGATCTTCGGATATACATTTTGGGGATAAGAACCATGGATGGGTAAGTTGCTGGGTTAATCCTTGGTTAACAGATCTTGGTGTTATTGGTGGAACTACAGATGGCGGATATAGATGGCTTTACCAGGGGGATACTCTGGGAAATGGGAGAATAGTGATGCCAGAAATGTATGGAGTTGATGCAATAGATTCAAATAGAGCTTTTGCCATTGGAACCACCGGAGTTTTTTACCGGACGTTAAATAGTGGGGCTAAATGGAACGGTACAAGGATCACTTTGAGTGGAAAATTTTTTGATGTTGAGTTTCTTAACCCTGATACAGGGTGGGTATCAGGATGCTGTGGAAGGGTCTGGCAAACAACAGATGGAGGGAATACGTGGAGCGCTTATGAAAGTGGACTTAATTCTGATCTAAGAAAGGTCAATGTTCTGCATGATGAAAAAGTTATTTATGTGCTTGGAACAAACAATGCACTTCTTAGACGTGATTTAGTGACCGGTATCAAGGGGGTGAACCTGGAAGCACCTACAAATTTTAATCTTGGGCAGAATTATCCAAATCCATTTAACCCTGTTACCCAAATATCATACACACTTCCGGAAGACACAAGAGTATCGCTGAAAGTCTACAATGTTCTTGGTCAGGAAGTTAAAACGTTGGTAGACGAGTATCAGATGGCAGGATCTAAAACGATTAGCTTCAATGCAAGTGGGTTACCGAGCGGTGTTTACTTCTATCGTTTATCCGTGTCGCCTTCTGCGACACAAGACCTCGTCCCAACAAGTCGGGACGGGCAAGCAGTTAGCTTTACCGATGTGAAGAAAATGCTGATAGTCCGATAATTTTAGACTAAAGTATCTATTTGTAATTAAAAAGTCGGTTCTTGTTTGTTTGAGAATCGGCTTTTAATTTTTAGCTCAGTATATACTTTCATTAGCGTATTTGCTTTTTGCGTCAAATTTTGGAATATTTATATAGTTAAATAACCAATTGTTTATTATCTATCGATTATTGATACCATTAGTGCTTCGAACAATATTTTTCTTAACAAGGTAATCGCATGAAAGTATCAATAAGAACACATCTCAAGTTAGTTCTGATCTTTGTCCTTTGCCACTGCTTTTCTCATAGCATCATGACTGCATCCAAAGCAAAGTATGCCGGTGAATTTATATCTATCGGTGTTGGTGGTCGGGCGCTTGGACTTGGTAGTGCTTATACAGCGCTTGCAAGCGATATAACTGCTGGTTACTGGAATCCGGCAGGGCTTTCCTCCATCATGTATCCGCAAGTTTCGTTAATGCATGATGAGCGTTTTGCAGGCATTGTGAACTACGATTATGGTGCCGTTGCAATTCCGGTTGGATCGTTATCGACTCTTGCCCTGAGTGTTATACGTCTTGGAGTAGATGATATTCCCAACACACAAAGAGCTGGGGTTGATGCAAACGGCAATCATCTGCCGATAAATCAATGGCAGAATTTTGATCATCTTGATCCCGATAGTATTTACTATTTCAATAGTGCCGACTGGGCAATTTATGTTTCGTATGCAAGAAAAGTGAATGACCAATTTTCGTACGGTGCTAATTTGAAAATTGTAAGACGCGAAATGAATATCGCATCTGCAACCGGAATTGGATTCGATGTCGCCGCAAGATATTCCCCTTATAAAAATCTTGTCCTGGGTGGAAATTTCCAGGACGTTACCACGACATTGATCGCGTGGAGCACGGGAACCGAGGAGCTTATTTTGCCAACCTTAAAACTCGGCTCTGCGTATTTCATTGATGCTTTAAGTGGCAGATTTGCGCCGGCAGTGGATGTTGATGTAAGATTTGAAAACCGAAAGTCGGCATCTAACGCTCACATCGGGGCGATGAGTTTCGATTTTCACAGCGGTTTAGAATTTGACTTTAAAAATATCTTTGCAGTGCGAGTTGGGTACAGCGATATCGGCTCATTGAATTTCGGGGCTGGCATTCATCTTCCCAAATTCGATATTGACTATTCATTTGCCAAATTCAATAATGTAGATCAGCTTGGAAATACACACCGAATCTCGCTTACATTCATTCTACAAGCGGAACAATTCAAAAGAAACCCCGAATAATCTGTGCGACGACAACTCTTTTCCATTATCCTCTCTTTAATTTTTGCTTCATGTGCGGCAACATTACCTTACGCAACCGATTATCCTTTAACTCAGGAATTATTTCATTCCCGTGACGGAGTTCTGACCGGAAAAGTTCCCCAAGGATGGTTCTCATCATCAGATGATACGCTTGCACCCGCGTTGATTCTTTGGCTGATAAGGGAAGATTTTTCAGCAGCCCTTACAGTAAGAGAAATTAAGCTTGATCGAATTTCCGTGCAGCATCTTGAGAAAGAAGGATTAGAACTTCTTGCGCACATAAGTGCTGGCTTACACGACGAGAATCTGCCAGTGAAAGGAATTGAAACTCAAGAATTTAAAATAAATGAAAATAAATTTTGCAGCTATGAGATTGGTTCCGGAGTCAATAGAAAACGATTTGTTGTTTTCTTTACTAATGGAAAATATTATGAGTGTGAGGCGCGACCTCTGAAAGGAATATGGACCGGAACTGATCTTGCACGATTATTTACCACCCAACAAACAATTCTTTCTTCATTAAACTTTTAATTTTATTTTGTTCGGAGGAAAAACACACCATTCCAATTGCTTGGCGGCGGTGAAGACTTGTAAAACTGAGAACGCTCGATATACATTTGTGAAGGGAAATCGTCAGGAACAATAGAAAGCGCTTTTTCAAAACCTCTGACAGCTTCATCCCAATCCCTATGTCGATACAGTTTAAGTGCGGAGTTGTAAATTTCGATGAATTGTTTTTTTGCAGGGGCTATGCCTTCATCTGCCATTCCAAGCAGCTCATATACTCGTATTGGCTCTGTCTTACCGGTGACCACAAGTAAATCTAACTCTCGAGCATATACTTTGCTTTGAACCGCCGTGAAAGTGTTTTCGCTGATCATAATATTTGTTTTGTATAGTTTGTTTGCACCTTCGAGTCGAGCACCTAAATTAACACTATCACCAATAACAGTATAATCAAATCTGGTAGCACCGCCCATATTTCCAACAATCACTTCCCCAGTGTTGATTCCGATGCGTGTATAGAGCGGGGGCTTTCCTTCATTCTGCCAGATCTGACGGAAACCTTTTAACGATTCTTGCATTTGAACGGCAGTTCGGCATGCGCGAAGCGCGTGGTCAGTTTGGGGTATTGGCGCACCCCAGAATGCAACTATTGCATCGCCTTCATATTTATCGAGTGTGCCATCGTTAGTAAGAATGATAGCAGTCATCGCACTTAAGTACTCATTTAAGATTGTTACTAAGTCCTCTGGCGCCATTTTCTCGGATGTTTGTGTAAAAGTTTCGATATCTGTGAAGAACACTGTTAATTCTTTTCGCTCGCCGCCCAACCTCAATTTTTCAGGGTGTGCCACAAGCTCATCGACGATTGTCGGATTCACGTATCGACTGAACATGCTCTTGATAAGTATCTTTTGTTTTCGTTCTGCCACGTAGTTGTATACTGTGCTTCCAATATAGCTGACAATCACCGCCAGAAGGGGACTCGTCATATCAGTCAGAAAATTTTTTTCGATAAAAAGTTTCAGTGATACCCAGTAGATAATATACACCTCTGAGAGGATGATGGCAACACCAAGAATTTCAATAAGGGCGCTGTAAGTAGTACGAATCGCTTTCAGTTGTTCGGTGAAAACAAACGTGAAGAGTGTTAATCCGAAAACAATAAAAGCAGTCATCCAGAATGGCTGTTTGACGATGAAATTGTTATCGAGAATACTTTGAATAACATTAGCATGCATTTCAACACCGTACATCTTATTGTCACCTTCCTGTTTTCCATATGCAATCGGTGTTGGAAATAAATCCTTATCCTCGGGTACTGTTGAGCCGACAAGAACAATTTTATCTTTGAATGTTCCATCATACAGGTATCCGTAATCGGGATCGTCGAACGTATTGGTTTCTTCGCCAGGGTGAGTTATTTCATCGACTGTCTTGAAGTCTTTATCATCGAGGACATCAGCGATATTTATTGTGGGAAATGTTCCCGATGGTCCAGAATAATTAATGAGGAATGAGGTTGCATCGTACTTCGGTATCGGTTGATCAAGATAGTAGAAATTATTCAAGTAATCTTGTAATATATAATCGGATTTTTGCCCGAAATATATATTAAGAATTGCTAACGAAAATGTCGGAAGAAGGCGCTGCTGATTTACGTCGTTCCAGAAAGGAATATACCGCCGAAGAATGCCATCTATGTCTTCGCGCGTATTCACGAGCCCAATATTGCTCGATCGTTCAATAAAAATATTTCCATAATTTTGGAAATATTCTTGTGTTCTACTTTGACGGTCTTCAACTTCCAGCTCCCCGGCAAGAACGACGTTGCCTGCGTCGTGAAGTGTATTTAAAAATTCCTTGTTGGTAGCGATGGAATCACTGGCACTAAACAAAATGTCGATGCCGATTGCCTTCGCCCCCGCACGCTTAAGATTCCTCACCAATCGTGTGTAATACGTCTGGGGCCAGGGCCACTTCGCCGGGACAGCATCAAACGACTTTTTTGATATTTCGACAATTATAATTTTTGGTGAGGTTTTAAGATATTGATTTACACCTCGTTGTTGAAATCTCAGATCAATAAGTGAAAGCTCGGCGCTCTTTAGTGGAGGGAATTCAAATAAAATATTTTGTGTAAGCAGCAGTACAAAAGCGACAACGAAAAAACTGATGCTGATGTGAAGGGAAAATAAACGGATAGGTTTAGATAACAGCAGAGCCATGTGTGGATTAAATGTCGACGCGAAGGATGAGGTTCCAAACAATGTCGTTGTTGGATTTTAAATAGCCATACATCTTTTTATTGATATATATGCTCATCTGGGTCTGTGCGCTGAGATTATTCCAGAAATAATATTGCGCCCCCGTACTGAGGAGTATTCGTTGAATGCTGCCAAACGTCGGGCTGAGCGATCCATTCAACCGCAGTTTGTCATCCAGTAACCGGTACTGCGCATTCGTATAAAGTGTTGTGTAGGTTAAACTTTCCTGTGATCGTGACCCATCGGTATTTGTGGAAATGAATTTGTTTGAATTGATAGTTACACTTACAATAGTTTGCAGAGGAATATTAAAGGTTGAAAGTGTACTCAGCGTTACTGCTGTACTGCGCGTATCAAGATCATTTTTGGTGTTGTCATTTCTCGATGAGATACTGACACTTAGCGAAGCATTATGTTGAATACCGTAAGTGAATTCTTTTCCTAATTGGAAAAGAATACGGTTTGTTCTGTCATTGGCTGCATAGAATATATCGCTGCTTTCCCGGTCACTTTTATTCGATGCGAGTAAATATGCCACTGTTACATTTGGGAAATTTATTTTTGGATAATATGAAACACTGATGTTCGCAGTTGTGCTGGTAGTTGTGGTTCCTTTTGTCTTTGCGGTGTTATCCCGGAGCCGTTCAAAGCCACCAAGGAGGAAAACTTGATTATCTATAAGACGCTGACGATCGGAAATTTTATAACCCGCAAAATCTGTTTGCAGAAACGATTGACCAAAGGATTCGAAGCTTTCGCCGTGTCGGAGGTATGCAAATCTAAAAGAATTGTTGAAATAGTTCAGCGCAATTCCGCTTTCATACGATAGTGTTGGAAAGTATTTATTGCCAAGCGGGACGAGGTTCTCATTAACAGTGATCAAGTTTGAAACAATATCTCGAATTTGTCGAACAGTTTGCCATTGAGAGGTATCAAATTCTGCTTCAATCTCTTTATCACTGATTGATCCCTCGCTGATATCTTTATTCGTAGCACTGAATGCTGCCTGTCCGGTAATCTCAATGTTACGATTATCGAAAGATAATAAAAAATCAGAGCCGATGACCAAGTTTTCCTGAGGGCGGATGCCGTACTTAATTGAGTTTGTATCGTCAGATGCCTTTAAATATGAGAAACCAATATGTGATCCATCCCGCATTCCAAAGATTGTTCGGATCACGAATAATTTTCGGTCATAAGTTCCGTAACGAAGTCTTGCCCATGAACCCAAACTTGGTATTGAATCGAAGGATGCACCCGGATATGATGTTTGTTTCACAACGAGACTCTCTCTCGGAAATGTTTCATAGATAATACTTTCAATGTTTCGGGTAATACTTCCAATTGCCATATCGACATTGAATTTCCAGAGAGTTAAATTACCAACAAAACCCCTGATACGTTTCCCGTTCATTATTAAATCTGTAAAAACAGGGTAGCTATCACCAAATCCTATCTTAAGCCACGGAGATTCACCTTCAATAAAATATCGATTTTGGGGCTGAAGAGTTTTTTTCTCTTCATTGGTAACGTACAAGCGACCTCTAACGCGAAACTCGTTATAGTTCCCACTTGCAGTAATTGTTGCTCGGTTATATGGTGTTGTTCTATCAGAGATGTTTTCCTGTCGGGTCTCTAATTGAACAGAGCCACCATACATCCATGCCGAGGTGGTGCCGACTGTTTTTGTTAGCTGTCCGCTTGTCACGGTGAAATTCCAGGTAAATCTATCCACCATGTTTCCTTGAGTGTCAGCTATTTCCACCCGGATAGTGTGTAAGCCCACCTCAGGAAATACAGAGGCATTTGCCGGTTTAATAACATAAAGGTCGTCAGATATCACTGCATTCTTTGATAAGTCAATATCATCAAGAAAAATTTTAGTTAAAGATTTGTCGATGGAAGAGTCGTATTGTGAAAGTGAGAAGGATATTAATACATCATCCGATTGCAGCTTCTCATCATTCTCGGGACTTAATATTACAATTTTTTTCATTTGAACATCAACCCCTTGCAAGTCGATTTTGAAGGGATGCTGCTCAGGGTTTTCTATAGGATATGACTCGGGGATAGCTTTGTCACGTATGATGAGAATGAAATAATATTCAAGAAATGGCGGGAGAACAACTTCAGCAGGCAGCATAACGGAAGCAGCGTTACCCGCGAGCGACATATCGTTTCGTTTGAAATCACGTTCTCCAAATTGACGATAAGCAATTTCTATCCGCTCGAGCAGATTAGATTGTACAAGATCGACTTGAATTGTTAGCGGCTCACCCGGCTTGATAGTTCCGATGTTGATTTTTGAAATCTTATCACTAATCTGCGAAAATGCGAAAGTCGCAAGCAGCGAGAGAGCTATTGTAAGAATTATTTTTCGCACGAATCGATAGTTTTATAATGATCGTTTCCTGAACGATGACAAGATACGAAAATTACAATTAATCCGCACTATTTTATTGCTTGTACCGCAGCTTCAGGTCCTTTTTATTCCCCTTGGAATCTTTCATCTCGAGTTTCAGCTCGTTGGTTGTTCCGCCAAGCGCAGCACTGTTAGCATCTGCGAGCTCATCATCGATAGCTTTCCGCGAAGTAAGTGAACCATCTTCATTGGAAAAACCAATATAACCAGCTGCAATATCAATATCTTTATTGGAAATGTTATTTTTCAGATTAACCAAACCCTCCGTCACAACAAGAGTATCGTGGCCTTTACCACCGCTCCATTTTCCTTTTGTTCCACGAATCGAGGCTACCGAAGTTGGTGATGTTAAACGGAATTGATCCATTTGTTGTTTCTGTACGTCAAATCCCACAGAGCCATTCATCAAATTCGATTCTCGTATCATTGAGCCCTTTGGTCCCTCAATCTTTAAGATCAGCTCGGATTGTTCGCGCAGCCGCACAATACTACCCTCAGTAAACTTAATAATTGCCAACGACTTTTTCCCGGTTTGAACCTGATCTCCGGTAAGAAGTATAGCACCTAACGTAGCTTGAACGTATTCACTTGATTGAGATTTTTTCTTCACATCATTGACAATCTTTTTAAGGATGGCGAGTGAAGGATTATCTGCTCCATATCCTATAGTGAAAAGAATATGAGACGAAAGAATTGTTAATAATAAAAATTTTATTGAAAATTTTTGTCGAGTTTTCATTACGTTCTCCTTTAAGAATATAAAATTTATTCAAAGCTCAATTCGACGTTGTCATTAATTTGACGCAGTTCGTTGAGGAGTCTGAGTAAATCACCCCGGGATATAACAGCACCGTTTAACGTATTCATTCCGGTTAGATTAAAATCGCCATTATGAATTTGCTCGAAGATTGCAGGATAACGGCTGCCGAACATTTCCTCGAGAATTTTAAGTAAGGCGTCTTCTGGACCGGCTTGTTCAGAGCTTGAAACCTTGAATAAGCCGATAGGACTTGGAACTTCGATTTCGGTGCCGCCGGGTCCAAGTATTTTGCCAACAACTTTCCATACGTACGTTTTGCCTTGTTCAAGTGGTCGGCCACCGGAGTAAAGAAATGAATTTTGTCCGATCAAGTCTTTCCTATCCATCGGCGGTTCATGAGATATTGCTTCTTCTCGAGATTGGTCGGAAGATTTTTTGGCAACAGTTAATTCAACCTTATTACAATCACTGAAAAACTCAAAAAGCGGAAATTCATTTGTCACTTCACCATCGCGCGGGGAGCGAAGCTCGACCCGGGATGGATTTTGGATTGTTAATATTACTGGTTCACTAACCACCTTTCCGCAATTTATTGGCGTAAGGATTATGTTAAATATATATATACCAGCAGGAAATTTCCCTGTCGCAAGAGCCACATCTTGCACTTTATTCTTAACCTCGTTTTCTAAATTATATTCCGAGGTCTTAATTTTGGTGTTTTTCCCAATTTCAAGATTCGTGATAATGAGTCCTTCTACAGGTACCTCAAATTCCTTGCTAGTAAACGTTAAACCTGGGTCAGGTAGCAAAGTCTGATCGGCAAGCTTGATACTCAATTTAATTTGAAGAATTGCAGAGATAGTGACTGTCGTATCATTTTTTATACTTAAAGTAAAGAGTAAGTTCCTGCTCTCGAAATTTTCAAAGTCAACATCAGCAATAGAAAGCTGTTGAACAGGTGCGTAACTCACCGTCATCGATAACTTGCATTGAGATATTGCGAATGCTGAGGGTAGTACATTCAGCGTGATGAGGGCGAGAAATAAGAAATAATAAAAATATAAATTATGTCCATTGTTTTTCATAGTTACTCCATTTAAACTGGTGCTATAATTATTGTCTATAAAAAGTATAACAAATTCTAAATATTTAATCAATCTACTATGTAATATAGAACACGGCGCTAGAATTACATGTGGGTAATATCACTTATTCCGTTCAGAATCGTGAAATGTCATTGTAGATAATAAATGCCATAAATGCGAGTAAAAGTATAAAACCTGCTTGTTGTATCGCAATTTTCACTTTGTTTGGAATCTCGCGGCGAAAAGCTTTTTCATATACTAACATTAACAGGTGACCACCATCAAGAGCGGGAATGGGTAGTATATTTAAAATTGCCAAGCTCATACTGAGCTGTGCCATGAACCAGATGAAAGTTAAAAATCCCATCTCAGCACTTTGAGTTGCTAGTTGGGCGATGGCGACCGGTCCACCTAATGATTCTTTGATTGATGCTTTGCCGGCAAACACTTTGCTGAATGTTAAATAAAAAAGATAAACCGATTGTCCAACATCATTTATTCCCCGCCCTAACGCCTCAACGATTGAATAATTGATGTGCTTCGATGGACCGATATAGCGGTTACCAACCAATATACCGATACGTCCTTCTGTTGTCACCGTTGTTGTTTCGGAGAGAACATTAATGCCATGTTTCCATGTGAGTGTAATATTTTTTCCAGCGTTCTTATGAATGAGGGCAATGGCTCTTGGTTGGTTGACGAGAATATTGTTGATAGATAGAATTGTATCGCCTGCCACCAATCCAAGCTTGTAGGCAGGCATATTTGGCTCAACTGCCTCGACGGTTGCCACTGTATGACCTATCATAATGCCCGGCTGAGCATCGGGGGAAACAGGGATACTTTTCGCCGGAATGAAAACTTGAATTTGTTTACCTTGTCGGTCAACGCTCAGTTCAATATCGTTGCCTAAATTTTCGATATAGATTAATTGCTGAACTTCATCCCAATGTGTAACTGATTTTTCATTTATTGAGAGAATTTTGTCGCCGGCGCGCAAACCGGATTGATCAAAAGCACTCTCCTCGGTAACAAAACCAATGTCTGTTGTCTCGGCGATGTACGAGCCTTGTTTGTAATGGAGGCTCCAAAAGATAAAGATGGCTAAAAGTACATTCATAATAACACCAGCAGAAATCACTACCATACGAGCCCACATAGGTTTAGCGCGAAACTCCCATGCCTGCGGTGCCCGATTAACGAAATCTGTATCAAAGCTTTCATCGATCATGCCTGCAATTTTAACATACCCGCCAATAGGAATCCACGAAACACAATAATCGGTGTCGCCGACTCTTTTTCCAAATGCACGAGGCGGGAAACCGATCGAGAATCTATCGACACGCATACCGGTTAATTTTGCCGCGATGAAGTGCCCGAACTCGTGGATAAAGATTAAAACACCGAGAGTAATGGCAGTATAAAGAATCATGTTTAGAATTTGCATATTAACTTTTTAATCTCGACAGTTTGACTATGTTTCGTGCAAAAATTCGCGCTGCTTTATCGGTCTGGATGATATCCTCTATTGAAGGTCTCAGCTTGATCGGGATTTTGTTCAGCGTTTCAGTGATGAGTTTTGGAATCCGATCAAAAGAAATTTTGTTGTGCAAGAAAAATTCCACAGCAACTTCATTCGCTGCATTAAGAATTGCAGGTGCTGTTCCACCTTTTTCAAGCGCTTCATATGCAAGCTGGAGACACTCAAATTTCTTTCTGTCCGGTTTGAAGAAAGTCATTTCCTGTAATTCGACAAAATCTACCCGTTTAAAATTAGAAACAGCTCGTTTTGGATATGTCAGCGCATATTGAATTGGGATTTTCATGTCGGGAACCCCAAGTTGTGCCTTCACCGAGCCGTCAACAAATTCTACCATGGAATGTATAATTGATTGTGGGTGAATGAGGACATCAATTTTATCTGAGGGTAAGTTGAAGAGCCAGTGTGCTTCGATAACTTCCAATCCCTTGTTCATTAATGTCGCTGAGTCGATTGTAATTTTATTTCCCATTTTCCAGTTTGGATGATTAAGCGCAGCTTCGACTTTAATATTCTTAAACTTCTTCTTATCCATATGAAGAAAGGGACCACCAGAAGCAGTAAGAATAAGACGCGCAATGTCTTCAGGTTTCTCACCAGCGAGGCATTGAAGAATAGCGCTATGCTCGCTATCGATAGGAATTAACCGTGCCCGGTGCTTCTTTACAAGTTTCGTGATGATTTCTCCGGCAACAACAAGAGTTTCTTTGTTTGCGAGCGCGACAGTTTTTCCGCTCTTGATCGCTTCAATTGTCGGTCGTAGACCGACAAATCCTACCAACGAATTGATAACAATATCCACATCGTTATGGCTGGCGATTTCTTTTAATCCTTCTTCACCGGCGAATACTTTTAGAGAACCATTTGAAGACAGCCGTAAATTGTTGGCATATTGTTCATTGAGAACTGCAACAGCTCTTGGGTGGAAACGTGCGATCTGCTCTTCAAGCAGACGCGTGTTTGTGTTTGCCGTAAGATAACGTACACGAAATTTATCGGGGAAATTGGAAATAACTTCGAGACTGTTCTTTCCGATAGAACCTGTTGAACCCAAAATACAGATATTTTTAATTTCAGCCATAAAAACAATTTGCCCCATACATAAGGGGCAATTCTTTATTCAATATTAACAAAATAACTGATG
>CAYGZC010000253.1:0-7107 GCA_964354225.1 uncultured Chlorobiaceae bacterium
AGGTGACTGATTTTTTTCTTCACTCGATCAGATAAAATCTCTGCACCACCACCGGGAATTGTTCTAAGACCAACATCCCACAATTTTTGCAGTACTTCCTGAATTGTAAGTCCGGAAATGAGCGCCCCTGGCGCCATGGCGCTTTGCGCCACTTGAGACATACCGATGATTTCCGAAGTTGAAAAAAAGTGTGGATGAACCTCAGGAACCTCCTTGATCGTCCGTTCAACCAACTCAAGATAATACTCAAACGGTAGCGCTGGATTGACACCGCCTTGCAGCAGCACTGTTGTTACGCCGTTTGATGCGGCATTCTTGAAATTCTGTATCATCTGATCCACAGTGTAAGTGTATTCACCCTTCTCTCCGGGATGACGGTAGAACGCACAAAATATACAGTCAATATTGCAGATGTTTGTGTAATTCGGATTTGTGTCAACTACAAATGTTACCTGCTGATTTGGATTTTTCTTAAAGCGAATGTCATTTGCCATCTCGCCAAGATCCAGAAGTACGGCTTTTTGAAGAAGCAATAATCCTTCTTCTTTTGTTATCCGTTTTCTTGTTCCAACTTTTTCGCTAATATCTGATAATTGCATATTATTTCTTTGCGAGCTTAGCGGCCTTCGCGAGAAACATTTCACGCAAAACCCACAAAGGACGCAGCGGCTGCGTTATATTTTAATCTCTTTTCGTTCTAAATATTTCCTGAATTGTGTCATTGCTTCTCGTTCCCGCTCACCAAGCCAGTAGTTGAAGCCCTCAAGATATTCTTTGGTTTCATTAAAACTCAAGCCGATTTGTTTACCATGAGTACTATCAATATTGCCTAACTCATTCTCTGATTTATTTAATGATGAGCCAATCATATTTTTTAATTCTCGCTTTCGCTCATCACTCAAAGTTTTTTTACACGCCCACACTGCAAACACAAATGGCAGCTTTTGCCAGTCGTACCATTCTTTTGCAAGATCGAACACAAGCTCAAAGCCATCAAGTCCAAATTTGTTTCTTCTCAGCGCTTCGTCGCCGATGAGAAGGATGGCTTCGAAGGCTGAGTAATCGTTCACCCCGGGATGCAGTCGTTCGAGTACAGCATGAATGCCGTATTTTTTCTCCAGCAGCACCTTCAGCAGCTTCACGGAAGTCGCAGTGTCATCTGTTACGCCGATCATCTTACCATTCAAGCCAGCCCAACCTTCTTTCGAGAAAAGCATCACGCTCTTTACCTGATCTCGTGTTGCGATGCACCAACCCATCAGCTCAAGTTGTTCTTCCTGCTCAAAGTAATCCATCAAAGAGAAAAGCCCAGCATCAATTTGTTCTTGCTTGCTTAATAATCCCATTCGGCGTGGTGCAACGGGAAGAATTTTAAAATCTCCTTTTTCAAGATGATGGTAGAAAGGAACCGAATTAAGATAAGGAATCTTTCCTATTATCTGTTCTGAATAAACATTGAGCGGATTGTAGAACGCATCCCGCTCTACCGGAATCTTTCCTGCATCTTTAATAATTTTTATGATTTGGTCTTTTGCCAATTTCATTGGACTTATAGCTCCGGCATCGTGAGCGATTCGCTCCTGTCCGACAGTTCCATCGATGTCGTCTGCACCAAAGTTGAGCGCGACCGATGCGACTTCTTCCGTGAGCATTACCCAGTATGCTTTGATATGTGGGATGTTATCGAGCATAAGGCGAGAAACGGCAATCGTTTTCAAATCGTCGATGGCTGACGTGAATTGGTTTTTTGGTTTGATTCCCGTATCACCTGGTTGAAACGCGAGCGGAATGAATGAAAGAAATCCTCCTGTTTCATCCTGTGCTTCACGGAGTTTTATCATGTGGATGAGACGCTCTTCATGCGTTTCGATGTGTCCGTAGAGCATCGTACAATTTGTCAGTATGCCGAGCTTATGCGCCGTTTTGTGGACTTCAAGGTAACCTTTGGCACCGATTTTTTGAGGGAAAAGGAGTTTGCGTACTCGCTCTGTAAAAATCTCAGCACCGCCGCCCGGCATTGTTCGCAATCCAACTGACTGCAATTGTTTTAAAACTTCTTCGATAGATAGTTTGAATTTTTTGTGGAAGAAATCTATCTCGACTGCTGTGTACGCTTTAACGTCTGCCTCGGGAAATTTTTCGTGGATTCTTCTGACGATGTCGAGATAGCGTTCCCATTCCCAATCGGGCGGCATGCCGCCGGTGATGTGGACTTCGCGAATTTCCGGAGTGATGTGTGCGAGAATATTTTCGGTAGTCATCTCATAAGCATCCGGCTCACCTTTTTTCTTGGCGAAGTCGCAGAACTTACACGAGAGAACACAAATATTTGTATGCTCAATCTTCTGATTAAGGACAAAGTACACCGCATCGGCGCTCTTCTGCTGCTGGACGAAACTTGCCATCTTGCCGAGCGCGATGAGATCGTTCGTTTTGAAAAGAACAAGTCCGTCTTCAAGCGAGAGACGTTCGCCGTGCTGGAGTTTTTGCCAGATAGGAAGAAGGTACTTATCTCTGAAATTTATGATCATTGTTGTTTGTGATGTATTAATTATTGCTATGTTCGAAGGATTTGAGATGTTTAACTGGCTCATGAATTAGATATTTTTCTATATTAAAATCCTCATTTGAAAATCCTTCTACTTTCATTATGTATTCCCTATCAGGAAAAATTGAGGCTTTGTATTCTTCATAATTTGCTTTCTGGTTGTATACAGGTTTACCTTTCCTAATAAATTGTGAGAAGGTCGCAAATGGGATGCAATACACTTTTTCAATTGTGTCGTCTCCAATTACAAGGACTGCATATAAGTATCCGTTGTGATTCATGTCTTGCAAAGAAAACTCAAAAAAATGTCTGTCATGCCTAAAATTTGCATATTTAACAAAAAATTCCGTTACACCAATGCGCAATGAAGTTGTAAATTGTCCACGGACGTTTACAAGAGTTAAATGAACTCCGGCGCTAGTTAATTTATCTAATAGCAGTTGTGTGAGGTTCTCCCCATAATTCCGAACTGACTTTTGAGACGTAAAATTTGTAGCCATGCTTTCCTCTTTTTTTGTTATAGTATCAAAGTTTTCGATATCATCGCTATCATGTGTGAATTCCTCTATTTTGTTCAGTAACTTACTTTTAATATCATTTGCAAAAAAAGATAAACCCTTTCTAATAAGAATAATTATTGTTTCTTCAAAGCCACTCGCTATTCTTGCGTGTGTAGCTAAGTGAATTTTGTCAGCCAAGTCGATTGGAAGCTTCAGTGTTACTGGCTGATAATGAGTAATCTTATTCGGTTGTTCGATGATGTATTCTGCTTTCATCGTCGGCAATGCGACAAAGCGCTTCTTACCATTAGTCACAAAAGTTAATCGTGGATTATTATATCTTCCATCACGAATATTTTTTTCTATCGTCTGTGAGAGGGAATATTCCGGGTCTTTAGATTCGCTTGAAATCATTTTTCGTTCCAACGCGATTCTTGCAATCTCTCTTGCCTGCATTGGTCTGTTCATTTCCTTGAGGATTGATGAAGCAGCTTCATGAATGTTCATATGTATTCGCCTTTCTTGTTGTATTATATAGTTGTAAATATAATAATTCAAACAACAAAAAGCAAATCATTTAAATTGAGCTTATTTCGATCAAATTGGATCTTTTAAAAAGCAAAATTATGCTCAAACATTGTTTTTTCGCTGATGTATTGTCCCACCATAAGTTATACAAATTTTTCACATATAAACTTAGCGTCATTTATGGGTTTGCCAGATTTAACCTTTCTCATAGGAATTATGGCCTCCAAATCCTTCCCCACTTTTCGTCAACCAACCAATTTGTCACCCTGAGCATAGCGAAGGGTCTCACTTTTTATTGTTTCGTATGTCTCTTGTGAGGGAGATGTTTCGCTCCGCTCAACATGACAGGGTTATACATACCACTCTTCGCTCAAGTCTTTCCACTCTGGATTCATTGATTCGATCAGTGCAATTTTCTTTTTCCTCAGCCATCCTTTGATTTGTTTCTCTGTCGCTATTGCACCTCTAATATCAGAACTTGAATCGTAATAGACAAGCCGTTTACAATTGTACTTACTCGTAAAACCCGAAATAAGTTTATGCTTATGCTCATATACTCTTCGTTCAAGATTATTCGTGACACCGGTATATAACACACCGTTTTTACGATTCGTCATGATGTAGACGTAGTATTGTTTCATTTCGTTTTGGCAGATCCTTCTCCCGCCAGATGCGGGATCAGGATGACATCAAGCGTTACTGCCAAATCTTTCCCCATTTTTCATCAACTCGTTTTGCAATCTCTTCATCCATTAACAAAGGTTCCGGGTAACCGGGTTTCCATGTAGCATCAATTCCCATAACTCCTTTATAAATTGGGGAAATGCCAGCGAGTTTCTGCTCGGTGAACACAACATCGCGCTCGCAATCGAAGCGTGTGAAGACTCCCCAAATATAACTCTCTTTGTCGTGAATATCCACATCCTCACTGACTGCGGCAACGATTGATAAGTTAAATAAACGTGTATCTTTGACGAGCTTTTCTACAATCTCGTGTCCACCCGAAGAGACCTTGACGAGCAAAAATGTATCTTCTACAATATTAAGATCGACGATGCGGTTGTCAATAGCTTTGAGCGTGGAGCGTTGAGCATAGGGTTCGAAACTTCTTCGCTCTCTGCTCTCTGCTCGCCGCTCTTTTCTAGTCGCATCTATTATCATCTTGCTGCCAAGGTTCATCTTGTAGCTCGTGAAGTCGAGTGTATCGAGCGGGACTTTCGGTATCATGATGAAGTCGTAATGCGGATCGAAATTATCTCGAATTTCTCTAAGCACAGTGTGCCAATCTTTGACATCCACACCGGCAGAAACGAGAACCATGCACTTTGTCAGCGAAAGCTGATCTGTTCCCATCATGCCAAGCGCAGCTTTGATTGCCTCCTTCTGGTAGCGTTGTTCGATTGAGGCAACAAGAAGATTATGAAATCCAGCTTCATAATAAGCCCAGATGCTGCTTACTTCTTTGTGTATCAACTTGATGAGCGGACCAAGCATCTGCTGAGTTGCATTACCCAAAAATTTATCTTCCATCGGCGGCTTACCGACAACTGTAGCAGGATAAATAGGATTACGTCGGTGAGTTATTGCTTTCAGGTGGAATACGGGAAACTCCGACGCCGCAGAGTAATGACCGAAGTGATCACCGAATGGTCCTTCCATTCTTCTTTCTTTGAGCGGGACAATTCCCTCTAAAATAAATTCAGCCTGAGCAGGAACATTAATAGAAATTGATTTTCCCTTTGTGAACTCAACTCGTTTGTTCTGGAGGAAACCTGCAAACATCGCTTCATCAATTCCTTCAGGCAATGCAGCCACAGTTGCGAGAGTTAATGCGGGCGAAGTTCCTAATGCTACTGCAAGCTCAAATTCTTTCCAAAGTTTCTCTGCATAATAATAATGGAAGCCGCCCCCCTTTTGAATTTGCCAATGCATTCCCGTAGTTGCTTTATCGAATACGTGCATCCGATAAATTCCAATGTTTCTTCTGCCTGTAATCGGATGATATGTAATAACTTGTGGATACGTGAGGAACCGACCTCCATCTTGCTGCCAGCAAACTTGGATCGGCAAAGTATCAAGATCGGGCTGTTCTGTAATCTCTTGTGAAATTCCATATGCAACTTGCTTGGGACGTGCATTCAGAAATTGTTTAACGATTGGTCTATTATCTAAAAATACTTTTAGCGTTGGCGGAAAAACTTGTTCAAGAAATTGAATTAGCTCTTTACCTATTTGTTCAGGATGTTTCCCAAGAGAAAGCTCAATTCGTTTCTCACTTGCAAAGTGATTGATGACGAGAGGATACCGAGAACCTTTTAGTCGCTCAACGATGAGTGCAGGTTTTCCTTCTTTAATTGCACGGCGTGCAATCTCGGTTAATTCTAAAGCAGGATCGATTTCAACTTGTGTGCGATGAAGTTCGCCAGCTTTCTCTAAAGCTCTAAGGTATGATTGGAAATCAAGAAAGGACATTTAAGTGATCAATACTACGTTTATCCATTATTCCAACTCCTCTGCTCTCCATCCTTTTTTCGTCTTAAATCCCAAAACTCCAAGCAAACGATTGACAAAAGCATTAATGTAATCATCAACTGTTTTTAGTTTAAAATACAACGGTGGCGATATCGGCATTATGATAACTCCATCGCGAGAAAGTTTTGCACATTGTTCGAGTGTTATTGTCGAGAGCGGGGTTTCCCTAACACAAAGTATAAGTTGATATCGCTCTTTCAATGCAACCTGTGCTGTTCGTGTGATAAGTGTGTCACCGATTCCGGATGCAATCTTACCGACAGTTGATGTTGAACAAGGAATGATAACAAAAGCATCAAACTTATTCGAGCCGGATGCGGTTGGTGCCGTGAGATCATCGTTTGAGAAATGGCGCTTAACGTATGGCTGTAAATCCTTTTCTGTTAGATTCATCTCATCTTTCAGCAGTGATTTTCCCCATTTACTGATGATGAGAAATTTATCCGCAGTACACCTTTTTAAAAAATCGACTGCATACACTGCACCGGATGATCCAGTAATTCCAACAATAATTTTCATCTTAGTATGGCTCCAGTCATTATCATTGCGAATACCACAAAACTAAGTCCTGCATTAATCTTAAAGAACGCTAAATCGACATTCACTGCTTTCACATGTTCTATCCATAGAAGTATGCCCGTTAGCAATAGGAATGGAAGAGCGAATAAAGTTTGAATCGATATTATGAAAAGAAAAATAAGGGTGATGAACCCAATTAAATGAAATATCGCAGAATACCTCAGTGCTTTGCTCTTACCAAATTTTGATACGAATGAATAAAGGTTTTCTTTCTTATCGAACTCTTCGTCAAGTGTAGCATAGATAATATCGAATCCGGCGCCCCACATGATTGTAAAGACACACAGCAAAATTGCCGGAAGAACATTATCAAATGAAGGCGAAACGGCAAACCAACCGCCGAGCGGCGCCATAGCCATTCCTACTCCAACACCGAAGTGCGCAAGGATTGTAAAGCGCTTCATGTATGGATAGATAACA
>CAYGZC010000254.1:0-4727 GCA_964354225.1 uncultured Chlorobiaceae bacterium
AAATATCAATTTCCCTTGCCTCTCATCATAAATTTCACTAAATTTATATTGTTTCATTCAGAAACCTATCAATTATTATCAATTTCAAGGATTTTCTGTGGCATTAGCTCAAAGGTTAACATATTCTTTTAAACAAAGCGAGATCGAACACAAATGGTATCTCGTTGATGCTGGAGGGCAAACACTTGGTCGTGTTGCAAGTCGTGTTGCACATATACTTCGTGGAAAACATAAACCCATATTCACAACAAATGTTGATTGCGGTGATTTTGTCGTAGTAGTGAACGCAGAGAAGGTAAAGATCACGGGTAAACGCGCCGAGTTAAAAACATACTTCCATCATACACTTTACCCTGGAGGCGCAACCGTGGAATCGTATAAAGAATTGATGAAGACGAATCCAGAAAGAGTTTTTACGCATGCAGTGAAAGGCATGATTCCACACAATCGGCTTGGGGCACAGATCATTAAGAAATTAAAAGTTTATCGCGGAACAGAACATCCGCACAAGGCACAAAAGCCCGAAACAATAAAAATATAATTTCTAATTTCGTCCCGCTAGGGCGGGATCGAACTTCGAACCTTAAAAGGAAACTAAATGGTACATCATCAAAAAATAGCAGTTGGAAGAAGAAAGACATCCGTAGCTCGCGTGATAGTGAAACCCGGTTCGGGTGAAGTAAAAGTGAACGATAAAAAGTTGGAACAGTATTTTTCTATCGATACACTGAAGAATGAAGTTCTCCTGCCATTTACAGTAACGGAGACAACAGGCAAATATGACGTTGAAGCGAACGTTAATGGCGGTGGTCCTTCGGGACAAGCCGGTGCAGTGAAACTTGGTATCTCACGTGCCTTGGTCGAGATGAACAACGAGTTTCGCTCAAAACTTCGTGAACACGATTTACTAACACGTGACTCGCGAATGGTTGAGCGTAAAAAGTACGGACAGAAGAAAGCCCGGAAGAGATTCCAATTCAGTAAGCGATAAGACTGCGATGTGCGATTTGAGATGTGTGTAAACATTTCAATCCGAAATCGCAAATCCAAAATATAAAATCAATCATACATACTCTCCGATTTTGCTGGAAGTGTTCCGTTATTTCACGAGGTGAAATAACGGGATCCCAGCGGAAGATGACGAGGGTAGAAGAACTAACTAACATAGGAGTTATTAAATGCCACAAATCGAATTAACCGACCTTCTTGATGCTGGTGCACATTTCGGTCACCTCACCCGCCGTTGGAATCCAAAAATGAAACCGTTTATTTTCATGGAGCGAAACGGTATTCACATCATCGACCTAAAGAAAACAAGAGAATTGCTGGAAGGAGCTTGCAATGCTATCACCAAAATAGTTGGTGAAGGCAAGCGTATCCTTTTTGTCGGAACGAAGAATCAAGCATCGCAGGTAATCGAAGACGAAGCGCGACGCTGTGGTCAGTTCTTTGTTTGCCAGCGCTGGCTTGGCGGAATGCTGACCAACTTTAGCACGATTCGTAAAAGCGTGAAGCGGCTGACGAACATTGAGAAGATGGAAACGGATGGAACATATGATAAGATTACGAAGAAAGAAACTTTAGTTCTTGACCGTGAGAAGGAGAAGCTTTCCGATGTTCTTTCAGGTGTTGTTGAGATGACACGTTTACCTGGAGCACTCTTTGTCGTAGATATTAAGAAAGAAGAAATCTCTGTGAAAGAAGCAAAACGACTTGGAATACCTGTGTTTGCTATTGTTGATACGAATTGCGATCCAACAACGGTCGATTATCCGATTCCGGCAAATGACGATGCGATCAAATCGATTCAAATAATTACAAAGCTGGTTGCCGATGCTGTGCTTGAAGGAACTGAAAGAGCAACGGCTCATCTTGAAGGTGCCGGGGAAAAAGAGGTGAAAGATAAAAAAGAAAGGACTAAAGATTTAAATATCAAAACTCAGAAAGACGAGAATTAAGTTATGGAAATTACCGCTGAAAATGTAAAAGTACTGCGTGATAAAACCGGTGCAGGGATGATGGATTGCAAGAAGGCACTGGTTGAGACAGGCGGTGACCTGGAAAAGGCGATTGATTATTTGCGGAAGAAAGGTGCAGCTACTGCCGAGAAACGAGCCGACCGGGCAACAAATCAGGGTTTAGTGGAAGCGTATATACATGCTGGCGGCAGAATCGGCTCGATGGTTGAAGTTAATTGTGAAACCGATTTCGTTGCAAAGACAGATGATTTTAAATCGCTTGCAAGAGAAGTTGCAATGCAGATTGCGGCGATGAATCCTCTTTACATATCAAAAGATGATGTCAGCAAAGAAACAATCGAACATGAGATGGAAATATATCGGACGCAAGCACGCAACGAGAAGAAACCAGAACAGGTCATTGAGCGCATTGCGGTAGGCAAATTGGATAAGTATTATCAGGAATTTTGTTTGCTCGAACAAACATACATCAAAGATTCGGGCAAGACGATTAAAGACTTGCTGCTCGATATGATGGCGAAGACAGGTGAGAAGATTTCTATCCGCCGCTTCAAGCGTTTCCATCTCGGAGAAAGTTCATAAAGAATATCTAACAAGATCTTAAAATGTTGAGACCTTGTTATATTTAGGGGTGACGTATGAAGACAAAAATGAAATACAAGCGAATCCTTCTAAAGGTCAGTGGAGAAGCGTTGATGGGTGAGAAGGATTTCGGAATTGATTCCAAAGTACTTGGGCGATATGCTGAGGAGATCGCAGAGCTGCAGAATGCCGGTATCGAGATTGGAATTGTAATCGGCGGCGGCAACATATATCGCGGGGTAGAAAATTCGTCCGATGGAGTCGAAAAAGTTACCGGAGATCAGATGGGAATGCTTGCCACAATCATCAACGGTTTAGCCATGCAAAGTGCACTTGAACATCGTGGTGTCTTCACACGGCTGCTAAGTCCGTTAAAGATGGAAGAGATTGCAGAGCCGTTCATTAGACGACGCGCAATACGCCATTTGGAAAAAGGCCGTGTAGTAATCTTTGGCGCCGGCACGGGTAATCCATATTTCACTACCGATACAGCCGCTGCACTTCGTGCTGTGGAAATTAATGCTGATGTGATCCTCAAAGGAACTCGCGTTGATGGTGTTTATGATTCCGATCCGGAAAAAAATCCGAAAGCATTCAAGTTCCAAGAGATCTCATACAAAGACGTTTTGCAAAAAGATTTGCAAGTGATGGACCTAACAGCGATCACTCTTTGTAAAGAAAACAAAATGCCGATAGTCGTGTTCAATATGAATGTTCCGGGAAATCTCAAACGTCTGATGAAGGGAGAATCCATTGGCACAATTGTATCGACCGTAAATAATTCGGTGGCTCACAAATAACGTTCTTTATTTTCTCATACCCTTGAACAATATGAAAGGAAGAGTATGGTTAAAGATATATTAAAACAAACTGAAGATAAGATGCATAAAGCAGTGGAGGTTGTTCGTCAGGAATTTGTGAAGATACGAACAGGCAAAGCAACAACAGCGCTGCTTGATGGTGTCAAAGTCGATTATTATGGCTCTATGATGCCTCTTTCCCAGGTGGCGAATGTAAGTGTGAAAGACATTCACACAATCTCGGTGCAGCCGTGGGATAAAAATATGGTATCGCCAATCGAGAAAGCGATAATCGCGGCGAACTTGGGATTCAATCCGATTGCAGCTGCAGATGGGATTCGCGTTCCAATTCCGCCTTTAAACGAAGAGCGCCGCAAGGAGCTGGTAAAACTGGTTAAGAAGTTTGCTGAAGACGGTAAGATCGCCATCCGTAATATCCGTCGCGATGCAATCGAGCATCTAAAAAAATCTGAAAAAGCAGAACATTTTTCGGAAGATGAGCGCAAGCGTGGAGAAACGGAAGTGCAGAAGATGACGGACAAATTTATTAAAGATGTTGATGGGCTTGTAGTGCTAAAGGAAAAAGAGATTATGGAAGTCTAAAGTAAATGAGTTATGAACGATGAGTATTGACAATATTGCCGGTTCAAGATTTTGAATCGGCATTTTTATTCTGCTTATCGTTATGTAACTTTTAGATACTGGAGTTCGTAAGCATAAATAGAGACAATTGATGAAAAATGATGGAATCAAATGGAATAGCGCGTAGATTGTATAAATCCCGTAGGAATCGGGTGATTGACGGTGTTTGCGGCGGTATTGCTGAATATTTCGATGTCGATACTACATTAGTTCGCCTACTGTGGGTACTAATTACGCTGCTCGGTGGATCGGGGTTTATTCTCTACATAGTTGCAATGATCATAATGCCTGTGAATCCGGAACATCTTGCAATGCCACAATCGACTTCTTCAAGTCAAAATGGACCGACGGACCGAAAACGTTTCTTTGGTGTTATGCTTATTCTTATTGGTGCATTCATCCTTATGATGAACGTTGGCTGGTTTTGGGAATTTGGCTGGTGGTCATTTTCACACAAAGTTATGCTTCCTGCTTTGTTAATCTTGTTAGGCGGATTTTTCATTTACCTGCATACATCCAAGAAAGCGGAAGTTCAAACGCAGGTGGGCGGTGCCGCCTCCGATTATGTACCGCCTCAGGTGTCAACCATCAAAGAATTGCGCCGCTCCAAATCGAATAGAAAATTGTTCGGTGTGTGTAGCGGTCTTGCAAAATATTTTGATATCGATCCAACTATCGTCCGTTTTGTCTTCGTTTTTCTTGTGCTGCTTTCGTTTGGCTGGGG
>CAYGZC010000255.1:0-4886 GCA_964354225.1 uncultured Chlorobiaceae bacterium
GAATCCGGAAGGATACCGCAAAGCACTTAGGTTGATGAAACTTGCAGCAAAGTTTAAGCGACCGGTCATTAACTTGCTTGATACACCGGGTGCGTTTCCGGGGCTTGAGGCAGAAGAACGCGGTCAGGCGGAAGCGATTGCACGGAATTTATTCGAGATGTCGCACTTACCTACACCAATTATTGTTTGCATCATAGGTGAGGGTGCTTCCGGCGGTGCACTGGGGTTGGGTATCGGTGATCGTATATTGATGATGGAAAATACATGGTACTCTGTTATCTCGCCGGAGTCATGCTCGAGTATTTTATGGAGAAGCTGGAATTATAAAGAACAGGCAGCTGAAGCATTGAAACTTACTGCCCCTGATTTATTAGCTCAAGGTATCATAGATCGTATCGTTCCTGAACCTCTTGGCGGCGCACATCGGAATCCAACACAAGCTGCGGAAATTTTAAGAGGAATTCTTCTCGAAGAGATTAAAAAACTGAAGAAGATCAAAACAGATAAACTCATCGAGAAGCGAATTGAAAAGTTCTCAAAGATGGGAGAATATGAAGAATAATGCAAAAGTCAAAAGTAAAAATTAAAAAAAGTTACTCGAATTGCATTCTGATCATTGTTGTAAGTTTCATGCTCATATCCCCATATCTCACATCTCATCTCCAGGCATGATTTCAACTGAAACCAAAATTCGCGTGCGTTACGCCGATACCGACCAAATGAAAATGGTCTATCATGCAAAATATTTCGAGTATTTCGAGCAAGGAAGGTCCGATCTGCTTCGTGAAATCGGTCTTCCTTATTCGGAGATTGAAAGAATGGGATATTATCTGCCTGTGGTGGAAGCTCATGCAAAATTTTTAAAAGCCGGTAGGTACGACGATCTTCTCACAGTTAGAACAATGCTTACGGAACTCCCACAGGTTCGGATAACGATTGAATATGCGATAATCAATGAAGAAACGAAGGAGCTTCTTGTTGCAGGGTATACTGTTCATGGTTTTATTGATGCAACAATTGGCAAACCGATACGTCCGCCAGAGCGGTTTCTTGAAATGGTAAATGAACATTTTCAAAAAAAGTAAAAAGGTGAACAATGCTGCCCAAAGAACTTCTCGATATCATGTGTTGCCCGAAATGCCACGGCGACCTTCTCTATGAACCGGAGAAAAATACATTGACTTGCAGTAAGTGCAATAAAATTTATCCGATAAAAAATGATATTCCTATTATGTTAGTTGATGATGAATCACAATCCGAAGGACAAGATGAACAATCCCATAAATGACAGCCGGCTTAGCCACATCATCGAGGAAGCAATTCTTGAAGATGTCGGGATGGGAGATATTACGACTGTTTCTATCATATCTGCTGATTTGCTGGGTCACGGTGAAATTCGAGCGAAAGAATCCGGTGTTATAGCCGGACTCGAAGTTGCAGAGATGGTTTTTCAATTCATAGATCCTCATCTGATTTTTAAAAGATTTTTCCAAGATGGCTCATATATCGAATCCGGCACTATCGTAGCCGCGGTCGATGGTTCTTTTGCAAGCATACTTAAGGTTGAGCGGATAGTTCTGAACCTTCTGCAGCGCATGAGCGGTATCGCCACGATAACAAAAAAATTTGTCGATGCTGTAAAGGAAACAAAAACCAAAATAACCGATACGCGAAAAACAGTTCCCGGTTTGCGGATACTCGATAAGCTTGCTGTTCAAACCGGCGGCGGCGTGAATCATCGTTTTGGCTTGGATGATATGGTGCTTATCAAAGACAACCATATTGCAGCGGCAGGTGGGATTTCAGCCGCGATAGAAAAATGTCAATCCTATTTACTACAAAAAAAGTTCAAGCTAAAAATAGAAGTTGAAACAAAGAACCTTACCGAAGTAGCTGAAGCATTAACACATAGGGGCGTTGATCGCATCATGCTTGATAATTTTTCACTTATCGAAATGAAAAAAGCAGTCGAGCGTATCAATCACGCCGTAGAGGTTGAAGCTTCGGGAAATGTTACTCTTGATAACGTCCGTGCGATAGCGGAAACGGGAGTTGATTTTATTTCTGTCGGAGCTCTTACACATTCTCCAAAAGCTCTCGATATTTCTTTAAAGGTTATTCACTTACCAAAATCTGTCTGAATGTTCCAGCAAATAAAGCGCCTCGGAACCGAGACGGCAATCTATGGTATAAGCACAATTCTCGGCCGCTTCCTTAATTTTCTCCTCGTTCCATTCTACACGAACGTTCTTGCTCCCGGTGATTACGGCATCGTGGCATATGTTTACTCATTGATCGCATTCGTCAATGTGATTTATTCTTACGGAATGGAATCTGCATATTTCAAGTACTCATCCACGCTGGAGATTGGGACAGCAAAACAAAACTTCAGCACACCGTTCATTTCGCTTTTCGGAACATCGGTAATATTTTCAATCATACTCGCCTTTCTCGCATCGCCGATAGCGAGGATGATGAACGTTCCGGTAGATTATGATTCGATAATCCTTTACACAGTAGGCATTTTAGCATTCGATGCTGTTGCTATCATTCCGTTCGCGGCGCTAAGGATGGAGCACAAGGCGAAACTTTTTGCAGCGATCAAGTTTCTCAACATCGTTGTTAATGTTGGGATGAATCTCGTCCTTCTTCTCGTTTTCAGGATGGGTGTGATTGGAGTGTTCATCAGCGGACTTATCGCTTCGGTACTGACGGTTATTATGCTGTTACCGACAATTTTCCGTTATCTCACAAACGAATTCAACCTGCCGCTCTGGAAGGCTCTGATGAAGTTCGGCTTACCGTATATCCCGTCAGGACTTGCGGCGATGGCGATTCAGGTGATCGACCGGCCGATTCTTCGCGCACTTACGGATGACGCAACCGTCGGAATTTATCAGGCAAATTACCGTCTCGGCATTTTTATGATGCTCATTGTCTCAATGTACGATTATGCCTGGAGGCCGTTTTATTTTTCCACAGCCAAAGAAACGAATGCAAAAGAAATCTTCGCACGTGTGCTGACTTACCTTGTTCTTTTTATGTCGGCAATATTTTTAGTGCTGACGTTCTTCATCGGAGATATTGCGAAGATAAGTATTTTCGGTCGACATATTATCGGATCGAGTTACTGGAGCGGATTGAATATTGTACCGATTGTCCTCCTTGGTTATGTTTTCCTCGGTATCTCGACTAATCTCTCGGCGGGAATTTATATTGAGAAGAAAACCAAATACTCACCGCTTGTTACAGGTGTTGGCGCGGTGGTGAATGTTGCGGCAAATTTTCTCCTGATACCACAGTTCGGGATGTTAGGTGCGGCATGGGCGACGTTTATTGCTTATTTCATTATGGCTGTTACGATGTACTTCGTTGTTCAGCGTATTTATCCGGTGAACTATGAGTTTAACCGCTTACTTAAGGTCTCCGGTTCAGTCGCGGTAGTAGTATTGCTGTATTATTTCATTCCAGTTGAGATGTTGTCAAGTTCAGCGACAATTGTTTTCCTTTGGAAGTTATTCCTAATTGTGCTTTTCTTGTTGCTAATGTATGTGATGAGGTTTTTTAAAGCAGGAGAGATTTCTGCGATAAAGAGACTCTGGAACAGGAGGGAAGAAAAAGGAGTTAATGATATTTCTGATAGTATTTAGTCGCTAAGACTAGAAGAAGGTTATACCCTTATTAATGCAAATGGATTATTAGGGAATACCTTTAATGAAAAACCTAATTATTATTCATCATCTCAAGTGTAATTGTCCATTTGCCCGACGGTTGTTTTTTCCAGATTCTCACATAATGTCCTTTTGAATCTTTTAGGTTATCCTGCATTTCAAATAATCCGTACGTGAATCCGAGATCGCCAGAACTTGCCGCGCCACTCCCAACCGTTTCCCATATCAGCGTTTTGTGCAGATGAGATATCAAAGCGTTGATTGTATCCGGATTTGTTGTAGGAAGATATCCTTCGTGTTGAATCCTAACGCCCGTAGCGAGAAACGAAGCATACGTTGCAGGCAGTGGATTGGTTTTCCACGCAGCGAGAAATTCTTTTTCTCTCTCCATCAACTCCTCACGTGCTGAGCCAATATTAACGAGCTTCGGATTTAGGACGGATTTGTCATCTCCAACTGGAAAAGAGAATGTGTGATCGTAACCGGTTCGTGCAGGTGTTGCCGAGCCGGCATCCAACATTACTTTCCAATTGTCGTTGGTTTGCTTTTTCCACACCGAAAGAAAATATCCCGTTGCAACGGGGGCAGTATACGGACGATACTCCTGTACTTCCCACGGTCCAGTGCTAATGCCGAAATCACGACTGTCGGCAATATCCATATACTCGGGTTCCCATTTTAGCACTATAGGGCGTGTCTTAAGTTCCTTCCAGAATTGTTTACCGTTGGTTATCCATTTGTCAGTGAAAATAATCGACTCGTCCGCAAAGTTGTCAACGAATGCGGCATTGCGTCCATACATAACAGACGCACGAGCAAAGTTCCGTTCCGCTTCGCGCATTTGAAAGAGTGCGGAGTTGCTGTCCGGCTCCTGCGCCGCTACCGATGAAGAGATTACAAGCAAGAAAAGAAGAAATGATTTCATTGTCTTTCCTATTATAAATTTGAAATGAGTGAACCCGTTTGTTGAAACAACTCTATCATACGGATATTTTCGCAATATTTTCCCACTCGCCAAGTTTTCTATCCTCATCCAAAATTCTTTCAAAATACTTAAGATAGCTTCGGTGGGATAGAAGTTCCTTCGCCATCTTCATTAGGTGCTTGGATTCTTTTTTGTTTACTACCCAAACGGATTCTTCGAATCTTTTCTCAGATTCTGGAACTTGAAGCTCGGAGAGAATAGGGTTGACTGTTGTTATTGTTGATGTTCGA
>CAYGZC010000256.1:0-5970 GCA_964354225.1 uncultured Chlorobiaceae bacterium
TCTCCCGAAACGATGTCGAATATCTGTTAGATAATAGCTCGGCTTCGGAATAACTGAATCGCTTTAGGTCTTCCTGAGGTATGTAGATTCTACCATACTTTGCATCAATGCCTACATCTCGAATTATGTTTGTCAGTTGTAGCGCAATACCAAGATTGATTGCATATTCTTTTGTCTTCTCATTCCGGGGTCCAAATATTCCTAAACTCATAAGTCCGACAGTGGATGCAACGAGATAGCAATATTCCTTCAGCTCTTCGAAGGTCTCGTACCGGTTTTTTGTTAAGTCCATCTCAACACCTTTGAAAAGTTCATAAAAATGAACCACCGGTATCCGGAATTTCCTTGCAACACCGCTGAGCTGATTGAGTATCTGATAATTGGAAGTCCCGTTGAGCGCAAGCTCCAATTCAGTTCGCCACTTGCGCAGAACATCGATTTTGCTGTTCACATCGCGTGCATTATCAACTAAATCATCAGTGGTACGGCAGAAAGCATAGACAGTTTTTAAGGCATCACGTTTTCTTTTTGGAAGAAATGAAAACGAAAAATAAAAACTCGTCTTGCTTTCCTTCAGTCCGATTGAAGTTGGAATGGCTATGTCAGATCCCATGGCTCTTTCCGCTTTCGCTTCTTTTTATAATTCGGTAAATCATTAAAAATAAAACCACGTAAAAATATTTTAAACTTGTTGAATGCTTTCAATTGAAGTCTGCTGTTAATAACATCGCAGCGATTCTTCTCGATCATCCTTAATATTTCCATTCCACCAAACCATATAAGTTTTAATTCAAGTTGTAAATCCTTAGCAACGAGAGATGGTAATTCTGCCCCTTTGTAAAACATCTCACGCGTTCGTTCAACTTCAAATCTGAGCAATTTTCGAAATCCATCATTCAATATTCCATCCCTCCAGCAATCCAGCGAATAATCACACTTTCTCATATCTTCAATTGGAATATACAATCTATCCTTCTCTCTATCAACTCGTACATCCTGCCAGAAGTTGGTAAGCTGGAGAGCAGTACAGATGCAGTCGGACAATTCAAACAATTTCTCATCCCGATAATTAAATATCATCAACACCAACCTGCCAACTGGATTTGCAGAGCATTTACAATAACTTAACAAATCTTCGAAAGTATCATATCGATTCTGGATAACATCGCGCTTAAATGCAGCTAATAAATCTTTTAATGGCTCGATCGGAATATCATTCTTCTTGACTGTATCCTTCAATGCGATGAAAACCGGATGATCGGCATTCCCCTCGTAACATTGACGCAATTTCTCTTCCCAATCGTTTAGCTTCGACAGACGTTCGTCTTTGGAAATATTTTTCTCATCAGCAAAATCGTCTGCAATCCGACTGAATGCATAGATCGCCTGGATGTATGGTCGCTTTTCTTGTGGGAGAAAAAATGAAGCAACCGGGTAATTCTCGTAATGCGCCTGAGTTACGGCAGCGCAGTAAGCAAATGCTTCATCGAGGTTGTATTGCTGGCTTTTTGTATCCATAATGCAAGAATAATACTAAAATTCGATGGAATGTCAAAAGAAGGAATTTAAATGATACCCATGTTGTTATCAATAGTAAGTAATGATTCTATGTTAAATCACATTTGATGGAGAACAATCATGACAAAAATAATAAATGCAGGTATACTTGTTGCGATGGTAATAGCGATTATTGCATTTGGTGGATGTAAAGATTCTTTGACAAATTCATCTGGATATCAAAATAATCCCACTCCGCCAAGCAAAACACCACCACCGAACACAATCACGATTTCAGGTTTTGCTTTCAGTCCATCAAGCTTGACGATAACAAAAGGGACGATCGTAACCTTTAAGAATAACGACGGCGTAATTCACACCGCAACCAGCAACGATGGTTCATGGAATACAGGTGACATTGGATCCGGGGGCAGCAAAACCATTACATTCAGCAATGCCGGTGTTTTCGGATATTACTGTGCTCGTCATACATCGATGAAGGGTACGATAACCGTGCAATAAATATTGAGAATATTGTAGGGGAATGTTGTAAATAATCCTGATAATTCTGGTTTAAACACCACCAATTATTATTGATTTATCTCCATACTTCTCTCTCAATCGATCAATAGATTGAAGCATTTTCTCGCGCTTCGCTGATGATGGAAATAAATCAAACTCTTTCTGTGCTTCATCAATAAAGTTCGATAGTCCAACACCGATGAGTCGAAGAGGAGTTTTACCATCATGGAGGTTGTGTAGAAGAGATTTAACCGTGTCAAAGACGTCGGGGTCGTAATTTGTCGGTTCGATGCTCTGCTGTCGGGTGAGTGTCTCGAATTTTGATGTGCGATATTTGAGTGTAACGGTTCTTGCCAAAAATGATTTCGAACGAACTGTTGAGCAGACATCTTCTACTAGTTTAAAAAGTATCCTTTCTAATTCTTTAGTATCCGAGATATCATGTTCAAATGTCTCCTCCCTGCTGATGCTCTTAGCAATATGCTCGGACTCTACCGTTGTTGAGCCGCATCCTTGAGATGCGCGATGAATCCATTCTCCATGAGCACCAAGCATGTTCACCAACTTTTCTACTGGAACGGCTTGAAGACCAGCGACAGTTTTAAATCCTTTTTTTATTAATAACTCTTCTGTCTTCTTGCCAACACCCGGTATTACACCGATTGGAAGGTGAGCAAGGAATGTTATTTCATTGCCATGCGGGATGTAGATCACTCCTTCAGGTTTGACGGTGTTCGCTGCAATCTTCGCCACAAGTTTATTTGAAGCGAGTGCGATTGTACATGGTAGATTAAACTCCGATTTGATTAAGGATTGAAGCTTCTTCATGAAACCAGGCAGATCATTATCATAAAGTGTTTCACAACCGGTAAAATCAAAGTACATCTCATCAATAGAAGCACGCTCGACAATCGGTGCGATTTCTAACATCCGCTCATATAATCTATCGGAGATTTCAGAATATTCATGATGATGACCAGAGATAACGATAAGCTGCGGACAAAGTCTGAGCGCTTGTGCGGTTGGCATTGCCGAGTGTACGCCGTATTTCCTCGCTTCATACGATGCTGACGCTACAACTCCACGACCAGATGCCCTCCCGCCAACTACTACCGGTTTCCCTACGAGCGATGAATCCTTAATTCGTTCAACCGATACAAAGAAACAATCGAGATCAATGTGAGCGATGAAAATTTGTGGCATAATTCGAAGGTAAGAATATTCTAAACGAGAAGCACTCAGACAGAATTCCCGTTCTTAATAATCTGAATGCTGGATCAGGATAACATGACTCCAGACTTTTTAGATAACTCCTTGTCAAAATCTGACAATCAAATAAATAATGTCACCCTGCGAAATCTCAGGGTGACATTAATATTACTCTTTGGACGACCCCTTCAACAATTTGGATCGAATTTTTACTTAGTGACTTGCGCTTTCGTCCACTTGGTTGTAACCGACTTTGGTCTAACAATCGGATAACCCATTGCACGAGCAATTATAGTTTGTGCTGCAACACCAAGTGTACGTGAGACGCTGAATAGGACTGTGTAGTAATCGAATTCAGTCATTCCGTAATGATACAATAGCGCTCCTGAGCCAGCATCAACGTTGGGCCATGGATCTTTAATCTTCTGTACTTGTTTCAATACTTCGGGTACTACATCGAATACATTAGAAACAGTTTGGAAGACCGGATCACTGGAACAATATTTCTTGCCGAAAGCGAGGAATGCATCGAAGCGCGGGTCGGTAATTCTTAGTACTGCATGTCCGTAACCGGGAACGACTCTTCCAGCGTTCAGTGTTTCCTGAGCATAAGTTTTCAATTGTTCAGGTGTTGGTTTGCCGTTGAATTTTTTATTTGTTTCCAGAACCCATCCGAGGCACTCTTGGTTTGCAAGGCCATGCAATGGACCGGCGAGTCCGTTTAATCCAGCAGATACAGCATAATACAAATCGGAAAGTGCCGAGGCAACTGTTGCCGTAGTTGCGGCGCTTACGTTTCCACTTTCATGGTCGGTATGCAATGTAAGATAGAGTTGCATCATTTTTGTAAATTCACCGTTCGGGTCGGGAAGACCAAGCATATGCACATAATTTGCCGACCAGTCGATACCTTTCTTGGGTTCAATGCGTGCACCCTTATTAAACCGCATACGATAAATTCCTGCAGCGATGTCCGGAAGTTTTGCAATTATATTCAATGCATCTTCGAGCATCGGTTCCCAGTAGACGTCCTTCTTCATTCCTTCATTATACTTCTTGCGGAATATCGATTCTCCCTCCATTACTAATATTGCTGTATCGAACATGCACATCGGGTGAGAATCCTTCGGCATAGCTTTCAAAACATCCCATACATAAGCGGGTACATTTTGCCGTGCTTCTAAATCTACCTGAAGAGATTTTAAAGATGCTGCATCCGGTAGCTCACCTGTGCATAGCAGGTAAAAAATTTCTTCGGGTAATTTATCCCTTAATTCTCCGATTGGTCTACCGCGTATGATTAAACCTTTGTCTGGTGGAACCTCAGACGTATCGCATACTAAACACTTTACTCCTCGCTGTCCACCGTACAACTGCTCAACGGTAACTTCAGATACTACTTTAGCACCGTGTTCTTTCACGAGCGTCTTAACTTCCTCGCGAAGACCGGGAATTAATTGTGCCAATTTTTCCTTTAATGTAGCCATGTTGCTCTCCTTTTTGGTTGTTTAGATAATAATAATGTTTAAGAACTAATTATTAAGGTACAATTGATGATAAGAACAAATTCTTGATGGATAAACATTCACTTCGTAGATATACTACATCCCCAATAGGTCTGCTAATATAGAAACAAGTGAGTGATTAGAATATAGTATAGTTTGAGCATTTTAGCAAGTGTCAAGTATATAAATTTAATATTTTATATAGGGAAGACCGGGTGAAGTCAATAAAAATCTAATATTCGATTTTCTCCATGATTTTAATTTGATGTCTTCACCGCCCAACCATGCTTACCTGATCGTTTATAAGGAGTGGTTTTACTCTAACCTTTTGTCGAATAATGGTTTTTTCATCAATACTTCCTGAAATGGGAATACCCTTAACAATTAGTCTCCACTCTTTTAGGATTTTAATACCTAATTACCCTAAAAAGGAAAATGGTCCTAGGGATATCTTATCATGCCTTTTATTGCAACCGATAAAATACTTGGGTTTCCCCTGCCAGAATGATGTTATATGCGTGTCGCGGTGAAAAGAGGATAAGCAGTAACCGTAATCTACTTTTTGATTGAATCCGGCTTTGCCGGAATCTCTACCGGTAAATCTTCTCTGCCGCTCCAATCCTCGAATGAACCGTCGTAGAGATGAGGAGTATATCCAAGAGAACGAGCGGCTGTATAAACCAGACATGCAGAGACCCCGCTGTGGCAATACACGACAACCTCATTTCCTTTTTTCACTCCTGCTGAGTCGAACTTCTCCCCGATTCTCACCATCGGAATCATTTTGTTTGTACTATCGATAAGACTCCCTGCAAAAATATTCTTTGCCGTCGGGATGGCTCCTGCGCGTGGGTAACCTCCGCTGTTTGCACCGTTATAAAATTGCGGTGCCCGCGCATCGATAATGGAAATATTCGGTTTATGAAGCCCCGACTTCACAAACTCTGCATCGACAATTGCAGGTGGATTAAGTTTAGGTGTAAACGATCCTCGTTGATAGACCGGGAGTTCTTTTGTTATCGGCTTACCTTCAGCTTTCCAGACATCGAAGCCGCCATCTAGTATTGATGTTCTATCACCGATACCTAGATAATCCAGCGTAACGAAGATGCGCGCAACCTGATTCACATTTCCGCCGATGCCGCAAAGAATAATTCGCGAATCATTGGAAACACCGAGCGCTTCAAGCGTTGTATCAAGTTGTTCTACCGGCAACAATTCGTAGCTGAGTTCTGGG
>CAYGZC010000257.1:0-2279 GCA_964354225.1 uncultured Chlorobiaceae bacterium
CCGAACTGGGATAGAGCATGGATGCAGTATAGCACTGATGGTGTGAACTGGAAGAATCTTGGAACACTAAACGATCCCGATGGTGTTAACTGGTATAATCAATCAGTCTATCAGCATGCACGCTCAGATGATAAAACTGGAAACATCGATTACATCACATTACTTTTGTACGGATTGATCCCACATGAGGATTCTCTACCTATTAATACTTGGGCAAGTAACGGCTTACCAGATGGACCTGCTACCGGTCCTGCAGGTTGGATTTACGTACAGTTGAAATGTACTCCAAGCAGGTTCCCTGATATCGTTGGCGCACCCAGGATAATATTCCGATACGTAGCTTTCTCTGATGCAACAGTTGCTCCTGATCCTGGTGGATTTGCATTTGATAATTTCAGGATAGCAAACTATGGCGGTAGTAAAATTGAAGGTATCGTGTTTAATGATCTCAATGGTGATGGAGTACAAGCCGAGGGCGATACAGCTATGCCTGGTTGGAAAATCATACTCAGAAATTTAGACAATGTGATTTTAGATTCAACGATCACGAATGATTTAGGAAAATATTCATTCACAGGGATGCTGAGTGGTTTTTATAAGATTCAGCAAGTTCCTCGCAATGGCTGGATACAGACCTTCCCCGGTGGAATTGGCGCCTATGAGGTGATAATAAACCTCGGAGACATTATTAGTGGAAAAGATTTTGGCAATACATATGGTTACAGCTACACCAGTGGTTCGAGCGGTAATTGGTCTAATCCTACAAACTGGCAAGGTGGCCACGCACCCCAACCTGATAACTCAGTTTCGATCCCCCAAGGTATTGTTGTTACAGTTGATTCACTTCCAAAAGATACCGTTAGGGCAATTCGCATTGAGAGTGGTGGTAGTATCCAATTTTCACCGAAAGTCAGCAAACTGAATGTTTTACAGGCAATTCAAATAGATGATGGCGCGACTTTACAATTTCCAGAGGACTCGGATACAACCGGTTTAGTATGCAGAAATGATTTTGTAAACCGCGGTACAATTGTTCCGGGTCATTCCATCATAACATTCGCGGGAAGCACTCCGAAGTCAATCGTAAGCGATAATACTTCGAATATTTTTTATAAATTAAAGATAGATGGCGACAGCACATGTACTATCGGTAATGTAACAATTAAGAATCAATTGATCTTATCTAAAGCAATCACACCGCGTGAGCAAGATCAGATAATCATTGAGAACAACGAAACAAGCGCTATCTCCGATACCGGTAAAGTGACACAGGGAACGATCAAACGAAATATTAAGCCAGGAGAAACAGGCGCGTACCGTTTCGAGAGCCCAAGTTCATTTATAAAATTCTTAGCAACTGGAACGAATCCTATCACCGTATCGATGACAGTTTTGCCAAACTATCTTTTCCAATATTTTCTTTGGGAACAGGTTGGTGGAACAATCGATACTGTCAATAACATAATCACGGTGGATTCGGTCAAAAAATTTTCCAAGTGGCCCTTTGGCATTCCGCGACCAACTTCTAATCGCACAACCAATAGCGATCAATTGAACCACATTGATCCAGTAGATCGCCTATATTCCATTCGGTCAGAAGGTGGAGATAACTTCATGGCGCAATTACAGTTGCGGTACGACCAAGCTGAGATACCGCCTTTGGTTTCTGAATCTGATATGGTATTATTCCGCGGTCCATATTTTGCCGATAGTGTTCAGGGTCAATGGAATATGATTTCTCTGCCACTTATTCCCGATTTGACCCAAAAGGATAGTCTGTTTCCAACATCAACATCAAGTGCATTCGCTTATGATGGTATATACATCGAAAAAACGAATCTCAATTTCGGTGAAGGGTATTGGTTAAAATTTCCAAGTGCCCAGCAGGTGATTATCATGGGTGAAGATCGAGATAATGTCGCAATACCTGTGAAGGAAGGATGGAACATGATTGGATCAATCAGTTATCCAATAGCAGCCACATCGGTGACTTCAATCCCAGCAGATATTATCACTTCTGACTTTTTTGGATATACTACAAGTTATGATATTAGAGATAGTTTAAAACCGATGCATTCATATTGGGTAAAGACGAGTGCTTCTGGCATGTTGATACTTTCTTATAGTGCTAGCAGCTCATTCTCAAAAGGATTATCATCAACAAATTCACTTCAAGGGCTGAACACTTTGACAATAGTAGATTCAAAGTTGAATGAAGGGATACTTTATTTTGGTTCCGGAGGAAAATTGGATGTAAATCGTCACGTATTACCACCGGT
>CAYGZC010000258.1:0-9703 GCA_964354225.1 uncultured Chlorobiaceae bacterium
GCAGTAGCCAGAATCGAAACCTTTTCCGTATCAACACCAGCAGGAAAACCCCGCCCCAGAATGAGAATGTAATATGTACCTGCTTTTGTTGTCGGTACAATCAATTGCTGGTTCGATGTAAAAGGCAAGGCTGCAGAATAATCAAAGTCGTTAAATGTCGGAGCTCTGTCATATGCAACGTAGACCTCATTTGAAATCTCACTCAGGTTGCTGGTGAGATTTACGTTCAGATCAAGGTCCGATGCAACGTGCACGCGATAATATCTGAATTGATTTTGGATAAGTGCAGCCGACGCAGGGACACCAACCTCTATGAGCGGCACATCTACATTCATCGTTGTCGATGACACCAGTGAGTTGTTGAGATCGTTGCTCTCCCTAATGTTGTTGCGGATATCCGTCCGGACGATAGCATGGTAATCCCCTAATGCAACACCCGGCATCTCTCCAGTGATTGTTCCTGAGGAATCAGCCCTCATTAGCATTGCAAGATTTCCTCTTGTATAAACCGTGACTGATGCACCAGGTGCGAGATCGATATAACGGTAATTCATGCCAAAGAGAGGATCGTCGGGTTGCCACACTAAATCGTTAGAAATGTAGACTGCATCTTTAATCCAGCCAGTGGCAGAATAAATTCCCTGGTTGCTTATTGTCCAGGTTATTGTCACATCCTGACCGCATTCTGCGGTATCAGGGAGGTTGATATTTGTAACAATCAGATCCGAGGGAGGCGGTATCGTGATTTTCAGTGTGATCATCTCAATATTATTCCCCTCCGCTAAATGCTCATAAACGTTTCTGCCGTTATCGATGTAGATAAGAAGAAAATAATCACCCGACAAGTACACCGGAATATCCACTCGGAGTGATTCAGCATAGGAGGACCCTGGTTCAAGTACTTCACTACGTTTGCGAATACCGAGAACATAATCGTTCTGGCTCAGCACAGTGTCATCTGAAAGATAAATGCCGTCTGACCATGCAGAGACGATGTTCGGTCCTAATCCCTGGTTTTGAACTGTCCAATTGATCGTTAGCGGCTGACCTGCATACACCTCAGCGGGTGCGGAAAAAAGGGTCACAGCAAAATCGGGCGAAGGAGTAAAAGATATGGAAAGAGTCTGGCTTGAAAAATTTACGTTGTTCTTTAGATCGATATCCCCAACTTGGTTCATCGTGTCTGTTCTGTAGTAGAGGTAATACGTTCCTGAAATACCGTTCGGCAGATTGACAAATTCTTCCCGCGAATAACCTGCGTTCGGAAGCAACTGGCCGTAGTGGGCTATTGCGGCGACAAAAATATCTTCGCTTGCATCGAACAATGTGTCTGATGATAGATAGACCGCATCCAACCAGTCGGAAACAAGTGTTTTCGCACTGCCGGTATTTTCAATATGCGCCCGAATTTTAATCGGTTGCCCTGAGAACCCGGATGTATCATTCGAAACGCTGATGACCGCTAGATCAACGGGGGGATACGGCAAGATTCGCAGTGAATCACTCAGCTTCACGTTGTTATTTTCATCGGTGTGCTCATAGACTGAATTTTGTGCGTCTGCAGAAACATAGACATAGTAAGTCCCTTTGATACTAGGATGGAGCGTGACGACAAGTGACTCGGTGACAGATTGAGATACTGCCAGAGGTGTTGTATGAGATATACCTCCAATGTAATTTGTACGGTTCGGTAACCACGCTGAAGTATCAGACAGATAGATGTTATCGACCCACTTGGAGGATGCAGTTGAACCAAGTCCGGCGTTCAGGATATCCCATTTGATTGTTAACCTCTGCCCTGCCGTTAATTCAACCGGTAACCGGATGGATGAGATCTGCAGATCAGGCCAGGGGGAGAGACTGACCAATATTCCGGCGTCACTCCGGATGATATTGTTTCCTTCATAGATGTATTCGAAAACCTGATTGTCCCAATCTGTCTTTATATATAAATAATATGTACCGGATAATCCGTTAGGTATCGTTGGAGTACTCAGAATGGTATAGCTTGAATCAGGAGGCAGACTTCCTGTTTTTTCATAACCACCTATCGGTATCACCGAATCAGGATTAAATGATGGGAGCCTCGACAGATAGACTCGGTCACTCCACCCTTTCTCAAATGGAGAACCGGGGCCCTGATTCTGTACCGTCCAACGGATGCTCAGAGGTTGTCCGGAATTCCCTGTCGGAGGAGCTTGAATACTTGTCACGGTAAGGTCAGGTGGCGGTGTCAAAGCAATCCAGATTGAATCTGTGCGAGTTACATTGTTTGATTCCCAGACATTTTCATAGACATGATTATAACAGTCCGTTCTAACAAAGAGATAATATTTTCCGTAGATGGCGTTCGGAAGCTTGACAGTCTTCATAGAGGAATAACCGGAATCAGGAAGCAACGCTCCGGTATGTTCAAAGGCGCCGATAGCACGCGCACTCGAATCCCTGAAGATAGAATCTGGCGATACATAGATACCATCCCACCACCGTTCGACTACTGTCGAACCAGTCCCGAGGTTTTTGACAGACCACGAGACTTCTACTTCTTCGCCCGAGAAACCATTTGAAGGGGCAGTGATTGAAAGAACACGCAGATCAGGCGGTGGAGTGAGGTTAACGAAAATTGGTGTGTCACTCCTTGTCAGATTGTTGGTTTCATCAAATTCCGTAAGCTGATTTCCAAAATCAGTGCGGACAAAAACATAATAATTGCCTGTGATCCCAATAGGCAGCCGGAAGGTTGTTTCATTCGCATAACTTTCCCCTACACCCAGATAGCTGACATTCTGAAAATCACCTACCTCGATCGCTAGTTGTGGGATAAATGCCGTATCAGGGAACAAATATACCCTATCCATCCAGCTCGGCACATTCGTTCCGACTGCCCCCATGTTGCCAACAATCCAGCGCAGCTCTACATCCTGGCCCGAGTAAGCCGTCGGAGGACCATCAACCCGTGAGACGTAGACATTCGGCTGGAACCTTGTCGTAAACTGCCACGCGGGCGACCATTCGCTTACTGCCAGCGGGCTTTTGGCTTTAACATGCCAATAATATTTTGTCCCGACTTCCCAGCCATGCGCCATACTCGTGGTATCTGTGAGCGTTGAATCATTTATAATTATTAAGGTGAAGAGTGAATCTTTTGAAACTTGCAGATGGTATTCCGCTGCAAAATATGCCGGATGCCACCGTAGAATTTCCGTGCGCGATATGTTCGTGGATTTGTCTTGGGGCGATGCCTGTTCGGGAGGCAAGATACCATTTCCTATGAGTGTCATCGTCATGTTAGGATTATTCACGGCATCACTGACGATAGTAAGAGTGCTGCTTTGTACTCCCGCTCCGCTGGGTGTAAATAAAACGCGAATAATGTGGCCACTCCGGGGAGGAATGGAAAAGGAAGCGGGAGGAACAACTGAATATCGGGAACTCGCGCTTGTGATATCGGAGATTGAAAGAGCTGCCGTTCCGCTATTGATGATATTCATTGAAAGAGTGTCTGAGGTACCCTGGTAAACGATCCCGAAATTCAAAGCATTGGAATCAACTCCAATAGCCGGGAATCCGGATAAAGTCAGCTGGACTGGAATTGCTACTGATGGATGTGTCGTATCATTGCTTGTAATATTAATCGTTGAGTTATAAACGCGTCCGATCAAATCATCCGTCTTGATTTTTACAGAAACCGTTTGTGAATCACCAGGCACGATCATGCCATTATATGGAACAAGTGATATATATTTTTTGGCTACGTATTTCAGCGCATTAACCATGATCAACGTCCCGTCGGTCGTATCAACCCAGTAATTCTGGCTGACAGTTGAGGATGGTGGATAAAATCCGAGATCTATACGGCTTACACCGTTAATGTTTTTCTCTGCAATTAATGGAGTACCGTCATTCCAATCAGCGATTCGGGCTGCGTTTTCGGCAATCCCGCCCCTATATCGGTTGCTACTGGAACCGCCATCGAAAGAATGAACACCCCGCATTATCGGATGGTCCGATTGATATACTTTACCAAGATACGCTCTCTCGCCTTTGTTAATGCTTGGTGCGATTGCCCAGTAGTTTTCTTGGTTAAACCTTCCCTGGAGACCGCCACCATATTGTGCCGGGAATGCCGCATAAAGAGCTGTGACTACTCCCCCACCGCCATCTACGTAATCGGCGAGATTATTACCGAGTGTTATCGGATATCTAAAACTTCCCATGTTCCAGATTAGCACAGCATCATACGATTGCAACTGCGCTATCGTGGGAGTACCATAATATTCCATCAGGAGGGTGATGCTGTTGAAGAAACCGGTATTGAGGAATTTATTTCGGACATCTGTCGCATACTCCCCATTATCATAATATATCAAGAGAACATTCAGGGCGCCCGGTTCATGATTCTCTGAGAACGCCACACTCACTGCAGTTTCTGGCGTGAAAGAAAATAGAGTATTATGATCGCCTTTCGGCATCTCGCCCAAAGCCATCTTTTCTTCAACAGCCCGGCGCATCTCCTCCGCCACTCGTTTGATTTTACTTCTAATAGTATCGCCAACTTGCCCTTCCACACCCCACTCTAAATTACTTATGCCTGTATTTTTGATCTTCAATAACTCCTTCGCACTATCTCCGGCTTCAAGCGAAAACACAAAGGAGGTGGGATCAATACTAATTTCAGGGTTACCAGAAACGCTAATTCCCACTGCGAAGTATTTCTCTTTGTTGAGCGGATCGTTGCTTTCGATCACGAACCTGTGATCATACTGTCCTACGGCCAACTCCCTTGCATCAGCTATTAGAGCGACAGAATCTGATGATCCTGCTGAGACGGTGCCGTAGGAGGGATTTGGTATAACAATTTTTCTCCCAACATATGAAAGTGCGTTCGCTATGATTTTTGCGCCATCGGTTTTTAAATCCCAATAACAGTTATTAACTGCTGAGGATGGCGGATAGAGATTTAAATCTACCCTATTCACCCCATTGATTTTTCTTTCTGTAATAAGCGATGAGCCGTCTGTCCAATCCGCAATACGCGATGAACCCGATATGAGGGAGGGATTTTGAAATCTTTCGGGGCACTCGGCATATATGGAGCTGACCCCCTCCATTAGAGGATGGTTGGGTTTGTACACGGTTCCCAAATAGTTCCCCCCAGTGGAGTAAACACTGCTGCTGGGAGATATTACCCAGTAAGCTTCATTGTTGAACCTTCCAGTAATGCGCGAATAAATTCCAGACTCAGATGCCATAACAACTCCCCCACCCTCGTCGATATATGCCGCCAGATTATCGCCAAGGGCATATCCATTTGCAAAATTCATACCTTTGCTCCATACTAAGACGGCATCGAAATCATTCAATTGAGCTAACGTAGGTGTTACAATATCCGCCTGAATTATCGTCACACTGCGGAACCGGTTTAAGAGCAGCAGCCTGCTCTTGACATCACGTAATGCATCAAAGCCATCTGCTGCCACCAGGGCAACAGCCAAACTCTCCGATATTGAATTTCGAATATTACGGGGGAAATTTCTGACGTGCCAGTGAAGGTTGCTCTGGCCCGTATTACTGATAATGAAACTTCGCTTTGCAGTATCTCCCCTAAGAAGTGAAAATCCGAGGGAGTCTGGATAAAAAGAAATAACCGGAAGATTCAATGTGGCAGCCAGGAGCCGAACGGTTAGTATAGGATGGCTTGCATCGTTGCTCGTTATCGTTAGCTCTTCATTTAACGATGCTAACACACTTCGTTTGCACTGAATGCGGATATCACGCCAGAGATTGAAATCAATTGTGAAAGTGGTGCTGTCCAGAATGGCAAATTCCAGATTACTTGTGGCCATTCCTGTTACGTTCAAGGGAGCGTTCCCACTGCTATAAATCCTCAATACCATGGTATCGGGATATCCTACCAGTCCGTCACCAAAATTAATTGTATCATTCGATACACTGATATTTGGGTAGCCCTGGACTTTGAGACTTATCGGAACATCTTTCATCGGTGTCGCCGGGTCGTTGCTCATGAAGCGCAAATTTGCTTCATAAGTCCCGCTGGCTACATTTTTCCCGCTATAACCCACTAACAATTCTTCTGAAGAGTCAGCGTGGACAGTAGCAGAGTCAGGGGAAACCGTGAATATTTTTTGCGCCTTAAAGTTTTTGACCAACGACATCTCCTCAATGCTCATACCGCGGAGTGCTTCGCCTTCAAGATTCATCAGCTCCTCGGCAACAGCGATACCCTCATTTTCGCTCCAGCGCTGGGCACCAAAATGCATGATAATTGCCTTGCCACCAGCCGGTACTTCTACTTGATACCATGTGTAGGTGATAATCCCATAAGATCCTCCACCATAAGTCTCATCTTGCCTTAATATATCACCTGATCCGGCGATTACAAAGACAAATGCCGGCATATCAGGTTTGGTCGAATCCCGAAGTACAATCCAGTTGTCATCCTTAGTAAACTCCTTATCACCTGAAGAAGTCGCCGTAAAATAGTTTGTTGAGTAATGGCCTAACGCGGTTCTCATCTCGTTATGATGGATCGTACGATCCTCGGATGTATTATTACTGAATACTTCCAGGTAACGAACGAATGAAGCATTTTGAGGTACAAATATTTTCCGAACAATTTCTATCTGGCCATAATTAACGGGACCTATCACGATCTCACGACCGTTAGCTTCTGTGAACGCCGAATCAAAATAATGGAAATTATCATAATCGAAAGCCCCGTTATAGACATTGTTAGTGCCCGACTCTATTCTACCCTCATTGTCAATATCCCACATAAAACCTGATGCGTCATAGAGCGTATCGGGCAGCTTTATTCTAAATCCTGATGAACCGCTTTCCGGCGAAATAAACTTAGTGCTGAATTTTAAATCGCTCCCTCCGGTATTCGATAATGTCAATGACCGGCTTGTCGAATCGCCGATATCCAGCGACACCTCTGGAATAGATGATGGGAATAAATTAATAATCGGCGGATAAATCGCACTGCCTTTGATCTCTACACTTACATTAGGATTATCGGGATCGTCGCTGGAAACCGTCAGAATCCCAGCTGCACTCCCGGCGCTCAGGCGGGCATATTTTATCCTGATTGATTTGCCGTGATTTGGGGCGATTGAAAACTGACTGCTGTCAACGACAATAAACTCATTGTTATCGCTTTTAAAACTTGTAATATTAAGCAGATCATTCCCGTCATTTGAGATGATGAGAGAAATCGTGTCCGGATATCCAACATATCCTTCGGGAAATAAAAGTGTATCGGTTGAAAAAACTATATTGGGTGCACCTGTGATCTCCAACCTCACGGGAATCTGGGTCATCGGTGTGACAGGGTCATTACTCTCGATGTTTATTAAATTCCGATAGCTGCCGCCATAGATATCTTTAGAATTTACTTTGACGTTGACAGTTTGATTGCCGCTGGAAGCAATGGTGCCGCTGGTAGGATCTAATTTTACAAATTTTACTCCGGAGTAACAGAGTGCATTAGCCATAATTACAGCACCATCGGTGTTTGCGTCCCAATAATATTGATACACCGTCGAGGAAGGTGGGTAAAACCCCAGATCGATACGATTAATTCCATGGATCTTCCGTTCAGCTATCAACGGCAAGCCATCAGTCCAATCGGCTATACTTGAGGCACCGCTCACGACTGTACTGTAGTATCGCCAACTATAATATCCACCGTCAAATGAGTGAACTCCTCTTATCACCGGATGATCCGGATAGTAAACAGTCCCGAGCGTTGACTGGTAGTACTGAGTCTGTCCGGGCGATATAACCCAATAATTCTGTGAATTGAATCTTCCCCCCAACCGCGAGGCGGGATTCTGTGTAGTGCCTGCGAAAAGACATGTCACAACCCCGCCTCCCGCGTCAATGTAATCAGCCAAATTATCACCGATCATCTGCGTATCAGCAAAAGAATTGTTACTCCAAACGAGCACAGCATCAAATGCCTTTAGCTGGTCTACAGTTGGGGTTACGCTCTGAGCGTCAATCGCCGTCACGCTATTGAACATCCCGGTAGCAATAAGTTTCTGTTGCACATCTTCAGTACCATTTGGAGACTCTGCAGCCACCAGGGCGATATTCCTGAGAGATACGTCCATTGGCTCTTTAAAGATAACATTTATGGCTGATTCCTTCGACCAGGAATAAGCAATATCTTCCCCTTTCCTCTGATTTATCGGAAGAGATTGGGCAGGTGCTTCAGCTTTCTTTCTCAGCTCCTGCACAACCGATTCGATCTTTGCACGCACGGTGGCGGTATCAAAATTACCTACACTCCAGAGTAAATCGCTTGTACCTATGTTACTGATGGACAATGAAGCATCAGCAGTATCACCCGCTGAGAGTGAAATGTTGAGCGAATCCGGATTGATATTTATTTGGGGTTGGGAATAAGCATTTGATAATATGAAAATAACAAAAGCTACTCCCCAAGATATTTTGTAACTAAGGTTTTTCATGGTGTCCTCTAAAAATAATTTTGTTAAGGGTTAACCGTTATGTTTCACTGAATATTTTTTATCGTAGTTGTGTGGTCTTATTTAATCAAAACGAATTTCTTTGTGCTGACATAATCACCTGCTTGTAATCTGTAGAAATAAACGCCGCTTGAAAGGGTGGAAGCTTTAAACTTAGCTTCATACCTTCCCGCTTCTCGTTTCTCATTCACCAGCGTTGCCACTTCTCGTCCGAGAATATTGTACACCTTCAAAGTTACAAATGAAGCTTTAGGTATGTCAAACTGAATCGTCGTTGTTGGATTGAACGGGTTGGGATAGTTCTGGTATAATTCAAATTTGATAGGTGATATTTTTGGTGTTTCTTTCACACTGACCGATGGACTGATACTTATCCCCCCATTGATAAACTCAAACGGAAGCATCATGATACTTGAATCTGCCGCTATAGCTTCAGCAAAAACAAGCTGAGCTTTAGTTGAATCACTCAGTGAATCTTTGACGATATATTCTACCTCAAAAATAATCCCTGAATCGGAAGCGATAAAATTATATCCTTGATCATACACCAGAAAGTTGATCTTATCCTCATCAAATAGAGTTGCTATAGAGCCGGTGAGAAATCCAGCCCTATCAACAGATATAATTTTAATAGGAGTAATAAGGTTTGGTTCATATTGAAGTATAAAGTGCAGACCGTTAACTGTCACATCATTTTTCATAATAATAGTAAATGTACCAGTGTCACCCGACACGGTAGGAGTAGTTTGAATTCTGATAACGTTTGATGCAAAAACTATCGAACTACCCAATAGTAATATGATTAAGATTAATCGTAATTGGTTCATAGCTTACCTCATAATAGATTTACATAGTTGATGACGTTTATTGGATTTCTACTACGGTCTGCCAATTTTTCCTCCACCAGTGACCAGAATAGGTCCTTCGATGTTGACCTCGGTGCCGACTTCAAGTTTTCCCGCTCTGTTCACTGTAAGACTCCAGATCGTTGATAATCCGGACCGCCATGGAGTGTACAACTGGCAGCTGATGTTTGCATTATCGACGATGATGCTGCCGGATGATTGTGCATTATCTTTCAAATAGATTGTTCCAGCTGATGCGTTTGCCTGACTTGTTCCACCCCGAGTTGAGATGTTAGACAATTGCAGAGTTATCGCATCGTAGAAGACCGCAATGCGTCCGCC
>CAYGZC010000259.1:0-6630 GCA_964354225.1 uncultured Chlorobiaceae bacterium
CTGCTTTGCTCACACAGTATGCCAGCACATTGGGGAACGCACGCACACCGGTTACGCTCGAAACATTCACAATGTTTCCCTTCCTCTCTATTATAGAAGGAAGTGCAAGCTGTACCAACCGGAAAAGCGAACGAAGATTAATGTCCATCATGTTGTCCCAGAACTCAAGCGTTGTATTTTCAATAGTGCCGTTGCCGATGATGCCGGCGGCGTTTACTAATACATCTATCCCGCCGAAGCGTTTGACGGTTTGACCGACTACACGCTTACGATCCTCTTCTTTCGTGAGATTGGTGGTTATGATTTCAACCGAATCGTTAGTGCATTTTGAGTAAAACACTCTTAGCTCTTTTTCACGGCGCGCAACGACTGCAACTTTCGCACCCCGCTCGATTGCCATGAGGGCAGTAGCTTTGCCGATGCCGCTGGATGCACCGGTAACTATGAAAACTTTATCTGCCAAATCTGTTATCATATCTTTAACTTCTTTTTCAAGATTATTGAACGTTTAAGGTTGCTTAGAAAGTAAAGAAAAACTTTGATAATTCAAACATTTTTTGCAATTTATGGAAATTAACAACCACCATATTTTTTAGGAAGAACAAAACTATGAAACGATCTCTCTTATTCTGGATTCTTGCTTTTCTTATTACAGCCGGAGCCGGTATTTACCAAAGGCGAACGGGTCCAACATATCCTATCGATGGGTTAGTTATCTTGAATGGAAAAGAAATAAAGTATGAACTCGAGCGATCTCATAGTGGAGAAGGTAATCATGTTGTGAAGATTGAAACTCACGATGAAACGATTTCCGGGTATGTTGAATGGAAACGTTACAAGACAGCGGATGAATGGATGAATGTGCCGATGAAATATGAAAATGGAATTCATTCCGCCGAACTTCCTCACCAGCCGCGAGCGGGAAAGCTGGTGTACCGTGTAACACTGCAAGATGCGCAGCTAACAGTTACACTTCCGGAAAAGGATGCCGTTGTCATCAGGTTTAGAGGAGATGTTCCGGCTGTAGCACTCATCATTCACGTTGCATTAATGTTTATAGGGCTGGTAGTGTCAACCCGTGCAGGTCTTGAGTTTTTTTCTAAAGAACCGAAATTGAAAAAGCTAATTGTTTGGACGATAGGACTTTTTGCAATAGGTGGTTTGATCTTTGGACCGATTGTGCAGAAATATGCCTTCGGTGCATATTGGACCGGTTGGCCCTTTGGTGGTGACCTGACAGACAACAAAACAGCAGCGATGGTATTATTCTGGGTCATCGCGGCAATCGCCCTCAAGAAATCAGCGAACCCAAAAAGTTGGGCGTTGGCAGCTGCAGTTCTCACACTCGTTGTATACCTGATCCCTCACAGCGTTCTTGGCTCCGAGCTTGATTACTCGAAAGTTGATCAAAATTCAATTTCGAAAAGATATGAGATCAATGTAAAATAAAAAAGTAGGAAAGAACATTGTAGTGCACAGATCAAAAATATTATTTTAAAATCTTTATCCGAAAGGAAATTCAATTTTATGCTCGTCATCGTTAAAGACAATTATGATCAAATAAGTAAAGAAGCGGCACAAATCGTTGCCGACCGGCTCCGGAAGAAACCGAATCTGGTTTTGGGCTTAGCTACCGGCAGTACCCCGCTCGGATTGTACAAAGAACTTATTCGGATGCACAGGAAAGAAGGACTTGATTTCTCTAAAGTAATTACATTCAATCTTGATGAATATGTCGGTTTGCTGCCGACTCACAAACAAAGTTATGCTTACTTTATGTATAAGAACCTCTTTACGCATATCAATATCCCCCAGCATGCCATTCACATTCCCGATGGCATGGCACACGACATTGACGGGTTTTGCGATTGGTATGAAGAAGAGATATAAAGAGTCGGCGGTATTGATTTGCAAATCCTCGGTGTTGGGGCAAACGGACATGTCGCTTTCAATGAACCGGGTTCATCTCTCGGTTCACGAACACGAGTGAAGACACTGACAGAAGATACGCGTAAAAACAACGCTCGATTTTTTAAAAACAAAGATGAAGTACCAAAGTACGCTCTCACAATGGGAGTAGGTACGATCATGGATGCAAAAGAATTAGTTATGCTGGCAAGCGGAACTGGAAAAGCCGCTGCTAGAAAAGCTGCTGCCGAAGGTCCGCTCACGGCGCAGTGCCCGGCATCGGTAGTTCAATTGCACCGGAAGACATTTGTCATCGTCGATGAAGAAGCGGGCGCAAAATTGACCGGCTTATACCCCGGATCATGGAAATCATCATTCATGCTTGAGCGATAAGAGTTTAGGTTGATGCAACAAAGAAATTAAGAGAAATCGGGTTTACATTTTGTGACTGCGGAAGGAAACTGCAAAATTGTGATAATATTATAATATGTAAATAGACCTCACATACAATATTTCCAGGTACCAAATCATGAGTATAGAAAAAATCATCTTTGTTTTTGGATTAACGCTTGATATTCTTGGTGCTTTTTGGCTGGCAAAGAGCTTCATTGTTAAAAATTTACAAGATTTAACCTTTGAGGGAACATCAGGTTATGGAAGTCCACCTAATTTGCGCTATATCAAGAGTAATCTTTTACAAAAATCAGAAGCACAAATAGGTTTTTCCTTTTTAGCAATGGGCTTTATTTTACAATCACACGATTATTTTTTTCTAAGTTCTTTTTCGAACTTCACCATCCAAGGAATTGTTGTTGGCAGCATACTAGTGATTCTTGCTTTTGTTATCAATTGGATAGCAAAGCATGTTCAAAAATTACTCTTCAACTATTATGGTAAAAGAATGGCTGCGATTGTCATAAGAAGGACTCCGCCCGAAGGTGAAAGAGATGATGATTGGATTATTACTGTTGCAGAATATTTAATCCCGATGATACAAAAAAATCCAGATGAAGATAATCATTCGTTCGCAGATAGAGTGTTAGATAAATTAAATATCACATATAATTGATGTAGGTATCTATGAAATTCTTCTTAACAACATTTATCATTTTTTTATTCATTAATATTGCACAAAGTCAGGGACAGAATATTCTTCTCCCAGAAACCAAATCCCAGTACGATGCACGTATGGCATGGTGGAAGGAAGCACGGTTCGGGTTATTCATCCACTGGGGACTTTACTCAATCCCTGCCGGTGAATGGAAAGGCAAAACAGAATATGGCGAGTGGATCCGCACATCAGCGGAGATACCGCTAGATGAGTACGACAAATTTGTAGGGCAATTCAATCCCGCCAAGTTCAATGCCGAGGAGTGGGTACGCATGGCGAAAGATGCAGGGATGAAGTACATCACTATCACTACGAAACATCATGATGGCTTCTGCCTCTTTGACTCGAAGTACACAGATTTCGATGTCATGTCCACACCGTTCAAGAGCGATATCATGAAAGGGCTCTCCGAAGCATGCCGTAAGGAAGGGATTATAATGTGCTGGTATCATTCAATCATGGATTGGCACCATCCCGATTACCTGCCAATACGAGAGTGGGAGAAGAATATTCATTCAACCGAAAGCGCAAATTACCACCGTTATGTACAGTACATGAAGAACCAGCTCAAAGAACTTTTGACCAACTACGGCAAGATCGGTGTTCTCTGGTTCGATGGCGAGTGGGAAGGCACATGGATCAGCGAACGCGGTCGCGATCTCTATAATTACGTGCGTTCGTTACAGCCGGATATCATCATTAACAATCGTGTCGGTGCGGGTCGCTCAAGAATGGAAGGATTTTCTAAGGATGAAGCGTCTGCCGGAGATTTCGGAACACCTGAACAGCAAATCCCCGCAACCGGCTTACCTGACGTCAACTGGGAAACCTGTATGACAATGAACGACCACTGGGGATATAACAGCCACGATATGAACTGGAAATCAACGAAAGAACTCCTTCAAATGCTTGCCGATATTGCATCGAAAGGTGGCAATTTCTTGCTAAACGTTGGACCGACATCAGAAGGACTTTTCCCTCAAGCAAGTATTGATCGGTTGCGTGAAATCGGCGGGTGGATGAAAGTTAACGGTGAAGCAATTTACGGTACAAGTGCCAGTCCATTTAAACATCTTTATTGGGGACGCTGTACTCAGAAATCAATTGATGGCGGTACACGCCTCTATTTCCACATCTTTGATTATCCTAAAGATGGAAGACTTATTATTAATGGAATCTTCAACCAGCCGAAACAAGTTTATCTTCTCTCTGATCAAACAAAAAAATCTCTTACTATGACTCGTGATGAAGATGCATTAATTATCGATCTACCTGCTTCAGCACCTGATACGGTAAATACCGTTGTCGTGCTGGATGTTGAAGGAAAAGCCGATGTCAGCAATCCGCCCAAGATCGACACAGAGCTTGCGATCTTTATAGATACGATAGCCGTTCCTGTTACTTCAGACAGAGAAAATGTTGAGATCCGGTATACGCTTGATGGTACTGTGCCTTCGATTAACTCTCAGCTTATAAAAGGAATGATCCACTTGAAAGAAACAGCAACAATCTCAGCACGATGTTTTAGAGATGGAAAGCCTGTCAGTAGTATAACACAAGCAACTTTTTCAAAAGTTACACCAAAACTACCTGTTAAGGTAAAAAACTTGTCAAACGGAATTAATTATGCATATTATGAGGGCGATTGGGACAGCCTGCCAAACTTCAGATTACTTAATCCTCTGGAAGAAGGTACGCTGCAAAATTTTGACTTCTCTCCGAGAAAGGAAGTCGAACATTTCGGATTCGAATATACCGGATTTATTAAAGTTTCGATTGATGGTGTATATACGTTCTTCACTGCTTCAGATGATGGGAGCCAACTTTACATTGGTGATGAACTTGTTGTGGACAATGACCAACTCCACGGTACGATGGAAAGGAAAGGAGTTATCGCACTTGCCACCGGACTACATCCTATCAGAGTTACATTCTTTGAAAAGACTGGTGGTGATGAATTAAAAGTTTTGTATGAAGGACCGCGGATTGAGAAACAGGTTGTTCAAGATTCTGTGCTATTCAAATAATTGTCAATTCGTAGTTTCAAAAAATCATCGAGGATAAGAATCATGAGTAAAAGCCAAAAAGTTATAGTTTCATTTCTTTTAATGTTCATGATAGACAATTATTCACTCATCGCTCAAGAAGATGAACAACATTATGTGCTGGTTAACGACACATTGGTGATTAATAAACTTGAGAAGTGGCAGGACGCGAAATTCGGTCTCCTTATACACTGGGGAACGTACAGCCAGTGGGGAATCGTCGAGTCGTGGTCGCTCTGCGGCGAGGACGAGGGCTGGTGCCAACGCAGTGGCCCTTATGCTGGCAATTATGAGAAATACAAACAAGCATATCGTGATTTGAAGAAGACATTCAATCCGGTGAAATTTGATCCGTCGAAGTGGGCAGAAGCGGCTAAAGATGCCGGGATGAAATATGTTATCTTTACAACAAAGCACCATGATGGCTTTTGCATGTTCGATACAAAGACGACTGATTATAAAATCACATCTCAAGATTGTCCTTTCAGTAAAAATCCGAAAGCGAATGTTACGAAAGAAATCTTCGATGCTTTTCGAGAGAAAGGAATGATGGTTGGAACATATTTTTCCAAGCCGGATTGGAGCTCAGATTACTATTGGTGGTCATATTTCCCTACTCCAGATCGTCACGTGAATTACAATCCTGCGAAGTATCCCGAGAGGTGGAAACAGTTCCAAAATTTTACATGCAATCAGGTCGAAGAGTTAATGACAAATTATGGTTCAATCGATTTACTCTGGCTCGATGGCGCCTGGGTTAGACCACTTAAAAACATACCAATAGAGTTTGAACCGTGGGCGAAGAAGAATGGTTACAACCAAGATGTTGATATTTCACGTATCGCCGCGATGGCGCGCCAGCATCAACCGGGATTGATTGTGGTTGACAGGTGGGTAAACGGAAAGTATGAAAACTATTTGACACCAGAGAACAAAATTCCTGAAAAAGTACTGATTGTTCCTTGGGAATCGTGCATACCGATGGCAATAAGCTGGTCGTATGTGAGCACAGATCGATACAAACCGGTTCGTGAGCTTATTCATCTCCTTGTTGAGGTGGTAACAAAAGGAGGGAATCTGTTATTAAATATTGCTCCTTCTCCTGAGGGAGAGTGGTCAGATGATGCCTATGATAGATTAAAAGGAATTGGTGAGTGGATGGACATCAATAAAAATGCCATTTATAATACCAGACCTGTTGCACCGTACAAGGAAAAGAATATTTTTTTCACTCAAACACGTGATGGTATCATCTATGCAATTTATCTCGCTGATGAAAATGAACAATGCCCAGCTGCTACCGTTTCTATTTCGTCGTTTGCACACATTGCGGGTTGTAAGATTACGATGCTTGGAGTCAACGAATCACTTCAATGGAAACAAACGGATAAGGGGTGCACGATTTCGATACCGGAATCTATTAGAAACAACCCACCATGTCGATATGCTTGGGTTTTTAAAATCTCAAAGGAAAAATAACATGCTCAAAGTGAACCGAAAAATTTCTGTACTTATAACTTATTATCTTTTCGTTTTCCTTTTAACTCATCACCTTTTTGCTCAAAC
>CAYGZC010000260.1:0-3965 GCA_964354225.1 uncultured Chlorobiaceae bacterium
TCAGCCCACAAGTTTCATACGTCCGATATCTCCCGCGAGATCCTCCAAAAGCGTAGTTCTCTTCAACAATAAAATAACTAAATCATAACCGGCTGATGGCTGGTATTCTTCTTTCATGGAAGAACACCAACAGGGCTGGAGTGTTTCACCATTTTAATTTGGAGAACTACAATGAATAAGCAAGAGAATTTGACAAAACCGAACCAGCAAGAAACCGAAGAGGGATTTCCTATTCAATTAAAGCTCTTACTTATAGTGATTGCGGGTGCTGTAATTGGTATATTCCTAAAATTAGTCGGACTCATTTAATTAGGAATCTTAAATATGAATTAGTCGTCGTGGTGAGTCCCGCCGTCATGCTGAGCGGAGTCAAAACAGATGGCGGAATAGACTCCCAACTCGTACACCGTTTCATCTATCTGACGATCGAGTGCTTCGATCTGGATGTCGAGGCGGTTCTTCTCGGCTTCGGTTGTGATGGCGGCATGTTTGGCGTTTGCGGCAAATAGCGTATAACGTTTCCGAAAAGCACGCCGCCGTTTTGCGAACTGCAAAATGATAATTTCTCTGTGAGCAAAACGGTGGAACGAGCACAATTAAATTCTATCATAAAGCGAGCGTCGTGCTTTTTCGGTGTTATGCGCCGGCACGCACATCACCGCAAGAAAATAAAAACACCTCTTTCTCTTCCCCGTCGGCGTCGCCGAAAGGTGTAGCCGATTCTTCCAGCGGATTGCGCAGGAATTCCTTTCACTGCTTCGTATAGTCCGGGGCTGTCCGGGGCATCGTTAAGATTGTACGTTTCAATAAGAAAGCGCATGAATTCCGCAAGGTCCTCTATTCCCGGAGGTGTCCGACCGTTGAGATACGTAAGAGTAAAATCAACAAGTTCATCTATAGTTGTGTTTGCTCTCCGGCACAAAATAACGGTCGCCTCCCGAAAACGTTCAGATTCAGCTTGGTTGCTAAACTCATTCTGAATATCAAGAAGATTAGGGTAAGGACGAGTTGCACCTGGATAGTTTGCCATATTATTTCCTTTCTACTGCCACCATAATTTTAATTCGGGCTTATCTCCAGTAGTAATAGTTTGAAAATCCTTATTCACACTACTACCAGAGGCTAGTGAACCAATAACATTGATTGAACCATAGCTTGAGCCCTTCAGATAAATTACAATCTTGACATCATTAGCTGTCGCATTGCCAGCATTTTTAACCGTTGTATAGTGATTAATAGTGTATTTTTCTGGACTTCCTATAACCCCCGAAACTGTTACTTGAACCTCGTGCTTAGTAAATACACAATTTGCTTGTTTCGATGGCGAAGATGATGATGATGGTGATTCTTCTTTATTACATGAGACTGTGAATAGTGCTAATAAAAATCCCATAAATAGCGTCAATGAATAATATTTATTTTTCATTGGGGTTCTCCTTTTTTACGTCGTGCGCGCAGCGTTCCGCAGACAGTTTTGAGCGACGCACGAAGTGCGGAGCGAATGTCTGCGGAACGTCTCGCATAAAAATGACGTACCGTTGCGAACTACTATACAATAATTTCCGAGAGCAACGGTATGTTCCAAAGAGCGAGACGTTTGTATTTATTATGTTAATTTTCAGTTCCATTTTTATGCGTGTTATGCGCAGGCACGCAACACCTATAATTCATACGCTTGATTAACAAGTTTAGCTATTTCCTTGAACGTTTCAGAATGTTTTTGAATTGCGTCCTTATCGACAGTGATACGAATAGACTTTGTCTTTTTGACGTATGAAATATCTTTACCATCGAGGATCGCCGATGCCTCTGGAAGTAGTGCTTCGCCAACCCAAAAGCTCACAAGTGATTTGTTAGCAACTCGTTTGTGAAGCCAAAAGAAAACGGAGTCCTTTACGATGACGTTGATATATGATTTCACAAAAGAAATTGAACCTGGCCCATACTGGGAGGTGAGAATGTTGAGCAAAGCTTTCGCTGCATCAATTGTCCAAGGGGCTTTTGTTTGCCAATAATTTTCATCGTACGTCTCATTGGAAATAGTTATAGAATCTTCGGGTTCTTCATAAGTGTCTAGAATCTTTGAGAAGTTTAAAATTTTGTTTCCTTCGGCCTCAATAATGTTGGCTTGGATGGCAATGAGGGGAATGGAGTGGCTAAAAAGTTGGATGACATTGAAGAATCGTCGAGTAATGGATTCCGCAACAAGAACAGCATAATGCTGACGTTGCGGCCACTTGCGTTTCTCATTATCCCAGTACTCGATCGTGCGAATAATGTGACTCTCGTCAGTTTCTCCGAGCATTACCTCGACCTCGTACATTGTGTCGTCTTCTGGATTCTTCAGTAGAATGTCTAAGCGCCCTCCACTTGATTGTTTGCGTTCACGATAAAGCACCTCCAGCTCACCCAAACCGAGAGAGCTCGGGATGGTAACTATTTGATCTTGAAGCCAGTATTCATCTAAGCCACACTCTCGGATACTGACTGTTCGAGCGATTGGTATATTTGTATTCATTGCGGACCTATGGGTTGGTTGTCACTTGATTGCGTGCTTGCGTATAACGTGTGCAGTAGCGACGCAGTGTGCCGCCGAACTATTAACGATCAATTCTTTGTGAAGGCGGCACATTGAGCGACCACTATAATTTTCTTCTATCATAAAGAGAGCGTCGTTGCTACTGCTGTTAGGCGTTCGGCACATGCACGTTCAATAAAGTGTTTCGGGCTCAGATGGTGAGTTGCTTCGTTGTGGCTGTGACTCGTGAGATTCTCGTAGTGATAGCATGTGAAGAAGTTCAGCTAGTCTAGATCCAAGAACCCCTGAGACGCCGAATGCGACACCGATAATTCCATATAGGGTAACATAAAGTTCATGCAACTCGAGTTTGCGATCGGAGAAGATATGACCAATCACAATTGCACCAGTGATAGTAATAAGGCTACGGTTGCTTGTCTTGAGCAAACCCTTCGTAATTTCAATAAGACGTTCGATGGATCTTAGAGAACCAAAGTTATTTACCGGATACGTGTCGAAACCTGCAATAACCCCAACGCAGCCGACGGCTCCGCCAGAAAAGATTATGAAACGTTTCAATGCTTGATCTTCAAGTACCTGCGATAGTGAAACGTGGTGGATCATGTCGAGAGAAATCGGAACTATGGTGGTTAGGGTTCCATAGATAATGCAGACGGTACAGAAAAAGCCGAACTCGAAAAGCAGTATTTTTCGTCGAAGCAATTTGCAGTAAAAATTGTAGATAGACTGCCGTCCATAAAGCATTAGAAAGAGAAACAGGAAACAAGCAATGAAGATAGTGTATACTTCTGCCGAGATATGGTCGTCAGAGCTATTGAACCAAGGGCAAAGAAGAGAAAAGAAAAATGCACCATATAAGGCAATCAAGAAACAGTTGAGAAATTTTGCCCTCCTAGGGAAGGCATCAACTGCACTATTGCGCAAGTAATAAACGCTATCGATTCTAACTTTCTTCATTGTATAGGAATATTTCTACGTAATAGTTGTGTGCATGTGCTGACGCCTAACGTTGCGCGGGAAAAACAAACGTGCGAGCGAACGATCCGCCGTCTGTTTGGCGGATTGTTTGAGCGAGCATAGAGTTTTCTTCTTGTCGCTTCACCAACATTGTTACGATAAATCTCCTTTTAAAAATCGAGGGATGTGAGCGCACTCCTTTAACAGTATGCCCTCACGTTTCCACTGTTTTTTCCTCGCATAATGTAGATAAATTATTGCAGAGAGTCAAGAATTATTATGTGAACGAGTTAACTCTGTAATAAAAAAAATCATCATGCAAAATTTAATTTCTGTTAGGGCCCGTAGAACTTTTAGTGATAATGATAGAACGAACCTTTTGCTTATCCTCTAAAGAACAACAGCCAAACAAGAATAAATATCGGAATCAATATCGGCAGCGAATATTTAAATATATATCCGCCAAAGC
>CAYGZC010000261.1:0-20734 GCA_964354225.1 uncultured Chlorobiaceae bacterium
TTACTGGCTCGTTAATGCCGGAGCTATGATTGGACCGACAATAGCATATTTTGTGAGAGATAGTCTTGGCAACGAATTTGTCTATATGGTTTCTGCTCTTAGTTGTCTTGCCATGCTGATTGTCAATCTTCTATTATACAAAGAAGTGAAAAGTGAAAAGACTGAAGTCGTTGAATCGCTCGGGAAGAAGATTGCCAATCTATTTGTTGTACTTGCGAATTTCAAGTTCATGATATTACTTCTTATCTATTCGCTTTACTGGATTATTTTCTGGCAGGAGTTTATAATCATTCCATACTACATAACCGATTTCATCGGTCTTGAGACGCCGTATGAAATAATACAATCATGGTCGGGTGCAGGTGCAATAATTTTATTGCAGATACCGGTAAACCGATTGACGAAAAATATCCCGACACGGAAAGCGCTCCTTATCGGTTTCGCTATGTCGAGCTTAATCTGGATTATCATAGGTATTCATCCGAGTCTCGTAACGATTGCCGCAGGTATTGTTGCATTCTCTATCGGTGAGATGATTCAAGCTCCGCGATATTACGAATACATTTCCGAAATCGCTCCTCCCGGTCAGCAAGGATTGTTTCAGGGATATGCTTTCCTGCCGATTGCAATTGCGAGATTCGTTGGTGATCCCATTGGCGGCTGGTTGTATCAAACTACCAAAACGTCTGGCAATATGGGACTTGTATGGCTTGCACTTATCGGCATTGGAGTTCTTGCAACCGTGTTGATGGCCATATACAATTATGTCGTAGGACGACAGGAAGCAAGACAAGGGGCGACATAAACGTTGAACAAACAACAAGTCGGTCCATGTTGGGATGAAAACGCTTCAGTTTAATAGTCCTCAACCGATTCATTCGAATCCGTTGCACTTAAGAGAAGTTGATGTTCCCTGCACCGGGGACGAGGAGATTCTCATCCGCATTCACACCTGCGGTATCTGTCATACCGATTTGCATGTTGTTGAAGGAGAGATCCCACAGAAAAAATCTCCACTGACTCCGGGGCATCAGGTAGTCGGAATTATTGAAAAGGTTGGAAACAAGGTTACCAATCATAAAATTGGGGAGCGTGTTGGCGTTGCATGGCTTAATCGGACGTGCGGTGAGTGTGAGTTCTGCAAACAGGGAAACGAAAATCTTTGCACAAATGCAAAGTTCACCGGTTACGATGTCGATGGCGGCTTTGCCGAGTACATAGTTGTGTACGAGAGTTTTGCATACCCGATACCACAAATTTTTTCTGATGATACTGCTGCACCATTGCTCTGCGGAGGCATTATAGGTTATCGCTCTCTCCGTCTCAGCAACATCAAGCCGGGTGAGCGGCTCGGATTATTTGGTTTCGGTGCATCGGCACATATTGCGATTCAAGTTGCACGACATTGGGGATGCGAGGTATATGTTTTTTCCCGTAACGAGCATCATCGCAAACTCGCAGAACAATTGGGTGCGTTATGGACTGGTACTGCCGATCAAGTTCCACCGCATTTACTTCACAGCGCAATCAGCTTTGCACCGTCGGGTGATCTTGTGCTGAAAGCTTTAGGTGTTCTCCGGCGTGGAGGAACGCTTGCGCTTGCCGGGATTTACGTTACACAAATTCCCACATTCGATTATTCACTCCTTTACCACGAGCGAACTCTCCGCAGCGTTGCAAACAGCACGAGGAAGAATGCTATCGACTTCTTAAAAATCGCAGCAGAGATTCCGGTACAAACTGAAGTTGAAGTCTTTCCCCTTGCAAAAGCAAACCACGCACTCCAGCTTTTAAAGGAGAGCAAGATTCAGGGTGCTGGGGTTTTGAGAATTACTGGTTAATAGAAACCGATATTCCTTTAGGCATAATCCGCAGCCAATTTTCTTACTTCTTTGATTATTTCTTCAACTGTCTCTTTTAGCTCACCGCCCATTTTCTTGTATTCATCGGAATATTCTTCACCCATGAGAGATAGCAGAGCATAGTAGGTTGGCTTGTATTTATCCTTAATATCGAATTTATTTTCACGGAATAGATTATACACAAAATGATATTGCTTCTTTGCGATGAACATCAGTAATATTGTGTGGATTAATCGGCTTACTTCCTTTTGCGTTTCTTCAGTGTGAAAAATATTTTTGTAAATTTCTATTGCTTCTTCGATTTCGTCGTTCCATAATAGGATCATGATATAGATATGAGCGGTATCATCGTCTTTTATTTTTACAAATGCTTGTCTTTGCAATATCAATGCTTCTTTTTTATTTTTCTTTTGCACATAGTATAGCCATGCTAAGTTATTCATTGCATCGGCTTCACCTTTCTCGACAGCCATCAGGTAATACTGCTCTGTCTTCTTAAAGTCTTTGAATTCTGTTTGATACAACAAAGCTAAGTTATACATCGCACCTGCATGACCTTTCTCGACAGCCATCAGGTAATACTGTTCTGCTTTCTTAAAGTCTTTGAATTCTGTTTCATACAGTAAAGCCAAATTATTCATTGCATCGGCATTACCATTATTAACAGCATCTAGATAGAATTTTTCCGCTTTTTCAAAATCACCCATTTCAATTCTAAGAACATCACCTATTATGAAACCGATCATTTGTTGAGGGATACCGTCACTAAGGAGTTTTTTCTTCGCCATATCATACTTTGCACTTTTAATATCTTCGATTGCCTCTTGAATAACTTCTAAGTGAGATTTATCGAGTTCTTTTATGTAATTACTTTTTGTGGACAATAAATATTTTCTTGTCTCTTTAAGAAGAGTATCTTGTAAGTCGACTGGGATCGGTGTTTTTGCAAGTGCTTGAGAAACATAGAACGCATGTCTTTCATAAAGCCGGTTTTCCCGGAGTGCTTTAATGTAGTTTTGTGCTTTTTCAACAAGCTCTTTTTCGCCGCAGCAAATTTCAAAAAACTTAACAAGCCATAATACTTTATTTCTATTCTTGCGTTTACCCAATCTCATTAAATAGTAGATATTGAAAAAACGCTCATTAACTTGGTATAAAAAGTTCTTTGTAGATGTGGGAATCTTATTTATCAGTTGATTTTTTTCAAGTTGATTTAATTGTGAGGAAACAGCTTTGCTGGACATTCTCACTTTTTTTGAGATATCCTTGGTGCTTATTGCATCCCAATTCTGTGCAATTGCATCGATAATTGATTGCTGCTGTGTTGATAGTTTATCTAATCTATCTTTATATAGCGGTGTCACCCTATCCAATACCGCTTCTAAGTCTCTGAAAGAGTTACCGTCGATATCGTCTACGAATATGCCAAACAGAATAACGATAGTTCTTGGAACGCCGCCCGTCAATCGCCTTAATGCATCAATCCTCCCAGGTTGTTCCTTAATGATTTTACTAATTTCTTCTGCCTTAAAAGTTTCTCCCAATTTATTCAAGAGCGAAATTGTTTCCTCACGGTCAAGCTCATCCAGCGTAATTAATTTAAAGAAATCGAAGAGGGGCTCTTTGTAATTGTAATAAAATTCCAGCATGGTTGAAGATGCGCCGATCAATCTAATATAATTGCAGGTGATGAGGACTTCTCTCAGGCGTTGATTTTCTTTTCTGGAGAATTTTTCTATCATCTCACCAAAGTTATCAAGCAAAAGAACAATTTTTTTATTACGCTCTTTGAGAGTCTTGATTAATAAATTGAAAATTCCTTCTTCAGGTGAGTTTGTGTCGTAGAGAGGGTCTATCTTGTCGGAGAGACCAGAAAACGATTCGTCTTGATCTTCAAGTATGTCAATTACCTCTTCCCACAGCTTTGCCAGCGTATGAACATTGTATTGTTCTTCATCGAACATTACGGGAATCAACCAAGAGTTAATCTCCTCATCATTTTTGATTTCAATGTTTAGTCTGAGGAGAAGAGTTGTTTTCCCGTAACCTCTCTGTCCCTGAATAATATAGTGCTGGGGCGGGTTTTTCATTTTATCGGTTTTTATTGTGGTGAATAGTTCGGCAAACTCTTTCAGTCTCACCACAAAGTTTGAGATAATTTCTTCGGCGGTTTGAGTTGCCGGGTTATAAATCGATGGAATTTTAAACTTAGTTTGCGACATTTCGATACCACCATTCTCTCAATAAAGGTGAATTAAAATGATAGATTTTGGGATCTTGTTCGTTGTTAACATAGCCATCATGTTTGAGTGCATTAACAAGATTGTTGTAAGCATTCTCCAATTTAAATTTTATAGCTAAATTATAAATTTCAGAAATTGTGATTTTATGTTTTTCTGAAGTTATATTTAAGAGTTCCTTTATGAAAGAGAATTCTTCACTTTTATAAGCATTTCTTATCCGGGTTAACCAATTTTCGAAATATATTCTCTGTTTCAAGGCATTATCTACTGCTTGATCGATGATCTTATTTGTAATAAACTTTGTATCTAGAATCTTGCTTGCCTCATCCATGATGATTTGAAAATAAAATGGAATCAACCATTCAATTACTTTTAGAAGATGATCAAACGATCCTTCGGAAAAAGTAACACCAGATCCATTCATAATCTTAGCACATAATTTCACAGTCTCGCTTCTATCTAATGGCGGGATTTTAATTGGTGTTAAATCGCCAATGAGATTCATTGCGTTAAGTCTACTTACAATGTTTTCAAGACCAATTGAACCGGAATGAACGAATTGAAGTTTTCTATAAATTTCGGGTGCTTGTCTAATTTCCCGTTTCGATTGAAGGAAGTGAATGGCTGCTCTTTCATTTTCATCTTTAATTATATTTTCTACTGTCTGAGCAAACTCATCGATAAGTACAATAATTTTATCTTCTCCTAAATCCATATTCTTGATGAGATTATTTAATTCTTGATTATATGATATTGACCTATCGTGGGAAAATTTGACGCCATCCTTACCAACTGATTCAATTGAAGATAAAAAATGTTTTCCCTTACTGATGAGTATGGCTTTGTACTTTGTAGATCTGGAAAGTTTTTCAATAATATGATTAAAGAGTTTTTGATAAAATTCATTTTCGCTATTTACTGATTCGCTTGTGTAATAAATGACAATATTCTTTTCTTTGGGGTTATCCAGTAAATTGAAAAGGATCGATGATTTTCCAACTCGGCGTGGTGCAACAAATAATAAGTTACTTCCACTTTCCAACTTCTGCCAGATTTCATTTGTTATATCAGGGCGCGTTAAGAAATCATCTCCTCTTGCCGCTTGACCAATAATTGTTTTAAATGACATAGGAAACACCTTCAAATTGTTCTTTTTAGTGTATAAATATAGTTAACAAAAATCATTTTGTCAAGTATTTTGACAAATTTATTTTTGCCAAATATTTTATTCGAGTATTTATACTGAATTTGTATTAAATAACAAGGAAATTTAAAGGAATATAAAATATTTTCTTTGGCACTTGTTTTCAATTCTGCAACTTCTTATATCGGAAACCGTAGAAACTTTAAGGGTTTCCCAGGACCCCTCAATAATTAAGAAATTTTGGCATAAATGACAGAAAATGAAATAGAAACGAAAGAAAGAATCTTGTCAACGGCTAAAGACCAATTCTTCAGCCACGGATTCACAAAAGTTACGGTTGATGAAATCGCCGCTAAAGTTGGGATCAGTAAAAAAACTATCTACAAATATTATACAAGTAAAGATGATTTAGTCCGCGCAGTAATTGAGTCAATGTTAGGCGAAGTTCATAAATGCTGCAAAAATATCGTTGACAACAATGAGTTGGATTTTGTGGAAAAGCTAAAACAAATGATGACGACAGCGGCACTTCATACATCAAAGATGGGAAAACCGCTCATCGAAGATTTGGAGAAGAATGCGCCGCTTGTTTGGAAAGAGATTTCCGAATTTCGCAACAAACGCATCTATGAAGATTTCGGAAAACTTCTTCACGAAGGAAGAGAACAAGGAATTTTTAGAAATGATGTAGACGAACAGCTTGTATTGCTCATTTATGCTAATGTCATCAGAAACGTTATCAGCCCGGAAATTCTAATGCAGTTTCCTTTTACCGCAGTGCAAGTGTACGAAACGATTGTGAAAGTTATTTTTGAAGGCATTCTCACGGAGGCAGGCAGGAAACATCACCTGCCGCCAATCAAGAACTGAATTTAAAAACATTCGAGGTGTTTATGAAACAATATAGATTACTAATTATCACATTAATAACAATAATCTTCTTTATCGGTGCGGTGTTCGCTCAAGAGACGCAAAAGCTATCAATCAAGCAGGCAATTACCTTCGGATTGGAAAACAGTAAATCACTTCACTCTTCGTTGATGAAAGTGGAATACTCCGATGCGAAATCGAGCGAGACAAGCGCTCTATTATATCCATCATTAAAATTTGGAGGATCGTATACGAGATTAAGCGAAGTGCCGCCATTTCAGATACAGGGAATAACCATATCACCGTCAGTGTTCAATAACTACAATATGCGGCTTACACTTCAACAGCCGTTGTTTACCGGATTGCGACTTATCAACAGCTCGAAGTCGGCGAGCTATTCAGCCCAAGCATCAGAGCAGGATTACCAAAAAGATAAAACCGATCTTATCTATAATATTACAAATGCATATTGGAGTTTATTCAAGGCGATTGAATTTAAAAAAGTTGTCGAAGAGAATGTTGGACAGGTTAAAGCTCATCTCAAAGATGTACAGAATTTCTTTAATCAGGGGATTGTAACAAAGAATGAAGTTCTCAAAGTAGAAGTGCAGCTTTCGAATGTTCAAGTTCTTCAGATTGATGCACGGAATAATGTTCAACTTGCTACAATCGGATTGAACAGTTTAATTGGACTTCCTTTAGAAACGAAGATTGACCTGATATCGAAAGCGGAACAAACGGATAAACAATATGATAATGTCAACACGCTCGTTCAAAAAGCGATTGATAATCGGTCTGATATAAAATCCATGGAGCTTCGGGTGAAAGCGGGAGAAGCCGGTGTTTCAATAGCTCGTGCAGGTTGGTTCCCTCAAATTTATCTTGTAGGAAATTATGTTTACGCCCGACCGAATTCGCGGATTTTTCCGACTCAAGATAAATTTAAAGACACATGGGATGTTTCGGTTTCAGCTTCGTTCGATATTTGGAACTGGGGCACAACAATGCACCAGACGGATGAAGCTCAGGCACAACTTGCACAGATGAAAGATGGACTTGGATTACTTAGAGATGGTATTACTCTTGAAGTGACGCAAAGTTATTTAAATTTCAATCAATCTAAAGAGCGAATTGCAGTTGCGAAAAAAGGTGTTAGCCAAGCTGAGGAGAATTATCGCATCACGGATGAAAAATTCAAAGCCGGATTGGCACTGAATTCGGATTTGTTGGATGCAGAAGCCGCGCTGATGCAGGCGAAATTCAACCACATCCAGTCACTCGTAGATTTTGAACTTGCAGATGCCCGACTTCAGAAAGCGCTTGGGCAAGGCAAATAAATTATGAAGTGGAAATCCGGTCTTGCGTTGGGATTGATCGGCGGTCTGACAAGCTCACTTCTGTTGACACTTGTTCTTGTTCCGGTTGTTTATACTAAAGTCGATGAGTGGAAAGAAACAGTGCCTGCATTCGTCATGAAACTTTTAAAACGACCTGTAAAGAAAAAAGTTGAAGAACCGGTACATGGTGGTATTGTTGGCGCTGTGGAGTTTGAGGGAAAATAAAAGGCAGTGTCACTCAGGACGACGGATATTTTTTAATATCAAAACAGATATGCATATGACTGCGGCGGAAGCAGTCCAAAATGCTTGCGTAGGCACAAGGGAGTTCGGTATTTTTTCACAGCACAGATCTTTAATGCGTACCCGCGATCCTTATTCTCGAAATACCTATAGAAAATATCCTCGGTGATCCCAGAGTGTTTATGTGTTTTTCGCCAAAGACACTCCAGGTCATCATGAAGAATCTTTGATATTGTAAACTCACCGACCACCTTTTGAATTGGTGCGGATGCATAGACGAGTACAACTCTTACTTGTGGATTCTTAAATATTACTCGTCTGAACTCATACCTCTTTTCACCTGAGAGTATTTTTTCAGCGAAATGTGGTTTAATGGACAACAAAACTTTCATCGACATTCGCTTCTTTTAATATAAGTTTGAAATTGTGATTGTTAATTTGTGTAAAGCCACGGGGCACACTTTCGATGTTCTTAATTATACCTAGCTCGATCAATCTTTTTAGATTTGGCCTTTTTTGAAATGAGACCACATAGATGAAGTTAACAATAAATGGGCGATAATGAGGTTTAAAATTCCACCATTTCACTAATTCCTCATCTGAGAAAATAGTTCTTTTTCGACATTGGCGAATAAAATCTGCTTCATCCTTGATAGAAGTAATTATACTGTCAACCATGCCAATAGTTGATACTACGCCCTTGTGGTAACCTCCCGTACGATAAAAGACAATGATATCACCAAGTTTCAAGTCTCTTTCAATAGAGCGGGAAATGTACGCTTTCTTAATAGCATTTCTATGAGGTTGATTCTCAATAAAGTCAAGAGGCGATTCAGTTCTTAGTATTGAATCAGGGAACAACTCAGTATGATATTCCTCGCGAATCGGGACTATGAATGACCTACTTTTCGTCGATAAGTAAGGGTATGTTAGCTTTGGGTTTGAAGGGAAAAAAGACGGAAAAAAATCACGCACATATACTTCCTCAGTTCCAGAAAGTGAATCTTTGGTACCATATCTATAGAATCCCCAATCTTTCAGAAGTTCAATCAGTTGAAATTGACCAGCACGTTTCGGAAACACTGTAACATATATTTCCTCTACTTTGAATGTAAGTGCATTATCAAAAATTATTTTAAGAAATCTTTCTCCGAGTTTGAATGGATTCAAAGATACCTTGAATGTACCTATCTTCAATCTTTTCTTCTTTGCAAAAATCGGTGTGATGTCAGAATAGTCTTCGTTCGGACCTTCTAATTTCAAGTAAAGGAAAGCAATGATCTGATCACCCGATTTACAGATGTAAGCTGGCTCATCAGCTTTTTGATTAAACCATTTTTCAAAATGCAAATAATCGTCTCTGAACGAGTCAAAAAAACTGTCCCCAAGATTGACTTTACCGAATAATTCTTTCTTGACAGCAAGGACTTTATAGTCCACCAGTTGCGGATTTTCTGCTGCAACCTTTTCTAGGAAAGCGTTAATTGTGAACACACGATAAGAGAGTGACAGAGAATTCGCTTTATCATGAATTGCTCTGTCTTCTGTGATGAACCAATCGACTCGTTCACAGACCAATTCGTTAAGAATTAAGGAATCGTTTTTGTCGTTTTCATCCTTATCAATGGTCTGAACTATCTTTTCTATCCTTGTATCAAGTGGAGCTATGGTCTTAAGAATATGGTAAGACGCTAACTTGATCTCCATCGTTTCTACCGTTCGCTTGTCAAGATGCCGCCCTATTTCGTCTATAGTTATTGGGTGGACGCATTTCGTAATATGAAGACGGTCAAGCCAATTAAAGAGAGTGCCAATGTCTTCGTTGATGACATGGCTGGCTTCTCGATGAATAAAAATGTTTGTATCCAGCAGGACTTTCATAACTCAATACTCTTATCGCCTTAAATTCACCACTTTTTTAAAATGTTATTGCAAATATAAAACTTGCTGTTACCAAAATCAACACAACCTCACACGTTCTTCACCGTATGCCTGAGCCGGTATAGGTGAAACAGCAGGATTACCGCACCAAAGAACAAATACGATTGAAGAAAATTAAAATATGTTGCCGCTGTCTTATCGGTAAACTGGAAAAAGTTGCTCGAAAGAAAAAATGCAACGGCAAGTAAAATAATACCGCGTTTCTTGAGATCGTAAATCCCGAGCGTTGCAGGTAGAGCAACGGCAAATATCGGAAGCAGTATGCCATAATGGTGTTCCCAAGCCACAGGCGATGCAATGGTGAAGCTGAGTATGGCAAGCGAAAGATCGAATACATCGGCATGTTTGTATTCTCTTCGCCGCCAGATCAGTGCAAGTCCAATTAGTGCAATGGAAGTCAAGAGAGTTCCCCAATAAACAATTGGGTTGAACGGGGGAAAGCTCCGCGCCACCCACTCAAGGTTGTTTCCGTTGAAGAGCATCCGGTTCAGCAGTCCGTTCACAGATTGATTTGGGAAGTACGATTCACCATGCTGTGCAATGAACGTGACAGCATTGAAGTAATCGAGATTGTTTTCCAATCCGTACACGGCCACCGAGATTGCAGCAAAAATAATAACGGTGATGACCAAAGCAAGAACAAACTTCTTCTGCTTCCGCAGAAGTCCCCAGAGCAGTAACAGGATAAGCTGCGGCTTAATGATGCAAATTAATCCTGCAAGAAAACCGGAAAGTTTTTTTCTATGTGTCAACCATGCGAGCACCATACCGGTGAAAAGAACATCGATCCACACCTGCACCTGTCCGAGCACGTACGCCTTGAGCAGAGGATAGAAAGTCAGCGTAAATGCTGTGCACAAAAACAAGAGAATGATTTTTTCAACCGGATTTGTAATCTCCAGCTTTGAGTACCAGCTTATGTTCAGGATAAGAATCCGCCAAAGCATAAGTGCCATCAATAACATTCCAACCCAGGAGATTGTGTTAAGAAGATCGTCGTGTATAAAGCCGTCGGGCGAAAGCTCTCTTAACGGCTCAAGAAGTAAAAGACTTGTAAGCGGATACTGAAATTTTACTTTCTGGTCGAAGAAGAGTACAGTATAAAGCGGTTTGTTTGAAAACAGCTCTTGAAGGCGCGGCGTGTGAAGATATTCCAACGCCTGCCTCATCGGGACCCACGAATCATTGTATGCCTCACGTTCAAAAAAAGCGCGGGTGTAATGCAAGGTTGTCATATCGCTGCTGCCGAGAAGAATCGGAAGATTGATCACCGCACCGTTGAGGATAACGAAAAGAATCAGGTACCGCGTGAAAGAACTCCATCGGTGTAATATTTTCTGAAATGCCGCCATTTTCAATTGTTGAATGTACAAATTATCATTTCCACTTTCAACTATTTAATTTTCAAGTTGAGGAGAATTTCGTTATCTTTTATTCAACTAATCACAGAATGGACAATATGCAGGAGAGAATTATTCACGTCGGGCACAGCCCCGATCCGGACGATGCGTTTATGTTCTATGGACTCGCATCCGGTAAAGTGAAGCTTAATGGAATCCGCATCGAACATCTTCTTGAAGATATCCAATCCCTTAACGAAAGAGCAATGCAGGTAGGGGCGTATCATGATACGCCCTTGTTGGAAGTAACCGCGATCTCGGCACATGCGTTTCCTTACGTTGCGGATAAATATTGGATAATGCGAACCGGTGCAAGTATGGGCGAAGGATATGGACCGGTTATCGTCTCTCAAAAGTATAAGTCACTCGATGAACTGAAAGGAAAAGTTATCGGCACACCCGGTACACTCACGACGGCAACCCTACTATTTAAAATCTTCACGGATGGGATCAAGAACATCGACATGCCATTTGATAAAATCATGAATGCAATAGATGATGGAAAGATTGACGCAGGCTTACTAATTCACGAAGGACAGATTACATATCATTCACTCGGCTACAATAAGATTTTAGATTTCGGTGAATTGTGGCAAAAAGAAACTAGCGGACTTCCACTTCCGCTTGGACTTGATGTTGTGAGAAAAGATTTGGGCGAAGATATGGCGCATAAACTTTCGCTCGGGTTGAAAGAAAGCATCAAATACGGCTACGAACATCAGAGTGAATCCATCCCCTACGCGATGAAGTGGGGGCGCGGTATCGATTACAAGCTTGGAGAAAAATTTGTCAAGATGTACGTCAGCGAGTTAACTATTGATATGGGTGAGCAAGGCAAGAAAGCGTTGGAGTTATTGTTCCAAAAAGGATTTGAAAAAGGTTTGATACACAAAATTCCCGAAATCAACCTTTATTGATAAATATCGCTCCTCCATAACCTCAAGGACAAAATGAGCATTAAGGAAGCATATACTAATTGGTCATCAAGCTACGATGTGGATAGAAACCTTACACGAGATTTAGATGAACGGGTCACAAGAGACACCCTAATAAATCTGCATTGTAAATCGATCATTGAGATCGGATGCGGGACAAGTAAGAACACTTCCTTGCTTTCACAAATCGGTGGGAAGGTTCACGCTATCGACTTTTCTGAAGGTATGATCAATAAAGCGAAAGATAAGCTGCAATTACACAATGTAACATTCACCATAGCTGATATCACGAAACCATGGTATTGCGAAGATCGGTCTGCCGATTTGATTGTCTGCAACCTTGTGCTAGAGCATGTTGAAAATCTCTCATTTATATTTTCAGAAGCATTTCGTACTTTAGTTAAAAGGGGGCGCTTCTTCGTTTGCGAACTTCATCCATTTCGACAATACGAGGGTACAAAAGCAAATTTCCGACAAAATCAAAACACTACCGAGATTCAAGCATTTGTGCATCATATCTCGGATTTCCTTGACGCTGCAGAAATTAATGGATTAACCCTTGTGAGCTTAAAGGAATGGTGGCATGAAGAAGATCAAAACAAGACACCGAGACTTGTTTCTTTTATGTTTGTGAAATGATTAGAATTTATTTTTTTGCACGCCCTTGGTTTGCAACCGATTGCATTGCCTGCTTAACTGCGTCCTCGTCTCCAAGATAATAATGTTTGATCGGTTTCAGTTGTCCATCAAGTTCGTACACAAGTGGAATGCCTGTCGGAATATTCAATTCAACAATATCGTTATCCGACACGTTGTCTAAATATTTCACGAGTGCCCGTAAACTGTTTCCGTGCGCGGCAATTATTATTTTCTTTCCTGAGCGTACCGCCGGTGCAATTGTATCATGCCAGTATGGAAGGAAACGTGCTACCGTGTCTTTCAAACATTCAGTAAGCGGAAGTTCACTCTTTGTCAAAGTTTTATAACGTGGATCGCTTGCAGGTGAGCGGGGATCGTCCTGTTCCAATGCAGGAGGTTGGATGCTGTAACTTCTTCGCCACGTGTGGACTTGCTTCTCACCGAACTTTGCCGCTGTCTCTGCTTTGTTCAATCCCTGGAGTGCACCATAATGACGCTCGTTCAATCGCCACGAGTTATGAACCGGAATCCACATCAAGTCCATTTCATCTAAAGCAATCCACAGTGTTCTGACTGCCCGTTTCAAAACGGATGTGAATGCAACATCAAAGACAAAGTCACATTCCTTCAATGTTTTACCGGCTTGCCTTGCTTCTTCGACACCCTTTTCCGATAAATCAACATCTGTCCATCCGGTAAACCGGTTTTCTTTATTCCAAACACTTTCCCCGTGACGTAAAAGTACAAGTTTGTACATAACCTTTCCTTTTTAAGTTGATTTAAAGATAAAAAAAGTTTTTAATAATTCATACAGGAGAAAAAAGATATTGGTATTTACAGTTACCTTTTGTATTTTTAAGCATGACTGATGCCATAACGATCAATAATCATCTTAATATCCCGATGTCCGAGCTGCGATTCAAGTTTGCACGCAGTGGCGGGAAAGGCGGACAGAACGTCAACAAAGTGGAAACAAAGGTGGAATTACTTTTTGATGTTGCTAATTCTCCTAGTCTCTCGGAACATTATCGAGGCATGATCCATAAAAATCTTAGGAATCAAATTGATTCAGAAGGATTCATACACATTGTCTCACAGGAATCCAGAAGTCAATGGAAAAACAGAGAGAATGCAGTCAGGAAATTTATCGAGATACTTCGGAAAGCATTAAAGCCAAGAAAGAAACGAATACCAACAAAAATAACTTTGGGTGGAAAAGAAAAACGATTGACATCGAAAAAACGGCGGGGAGAAATTAAAAGGATGCGCAGAGTAGAGGCCGATTAGTAATCGGACATGCCCCGATTTTCTGCTCTGAGGAATGGACTTTACCCTTTTAACTTCTTAAGCTTCTCCAAAAACTCATCCGCTTCTAAACCTTTAAGATTATATTTCTCCAACGATTCTTTATTTATTTTTTGAAAATCAAGGTTATCGGCAATCACCAGTAGCTCAGATTTTGAAAATCGCTCACCGTAATGAATATAATCTTCAAATGCATCCCACGCCATTGGTGCTACACGCTTCACAATTTCTCCCATCGCCTCGGCATAGATGCGGATTTCAAACTGTGCATGTTTATCCATGCGCAGATGCAAAAAGTGGAGAAGATTATGCAGGTCTATTTTCCAATACCATTCGGTATAAAGCGAGAGCGGCAGATTGATGCGCGCAAGTTCACGGGCAATGTTGTCGTTTAGAAATTCTTCGTAATGCTTATAAGTCGTAAGCTGATCTCGTAACAGCACATCTAAAACCTTCTGCTGCAATTCGGGAGAGAGAGCATCTTCAGAGCGTCCCTGTTTGTTACGGACACTCTGCCTCTTTACCGCATCCGCTGAAGGAACATAAAACTCATCTTTCATAATCGAGTAACGCCCCGAAAGCTCATTCACGTTTGCAGTGCGGTGGCGGATCCACTGCCGTGCTACAAAGATCGGCAGCTTTACATGAAATTTCAGTTCTACCATTTCAAATGGTGTTGTATGCATGTGCCGCATGAGATATCGGAGAAGTATACGGTCTTCGCTGACGGTTTTTGTTCCTTTTCCGTACGAAACACGCGCTGCCTGAACGATTGATTCATCCCCGCCCATGTAGTCAACAAGTCGAACGAAACCGGCGTTGAGGCATTTGAACTTTTTATCTAATATTTCTTCTGCTTGTGGATTTGTAACGTGTGCCATTTAGTCTATTCCATAAAGTCTGTGGGAATCAATGTAATGATTACATAAAAAAAATCCAACAGAAATTTTTTAGCGCAATACGAGATGTGTGATTTGAAATGTGAGCAAAGAGTGTAGAGCGGTGAGTGTAAAGTAACCTTCATTTTTTCTGAATCTTGAAACTTCCCAGCTGGAAGATATATTATTGGGCATCAACATCAATTTAAATCATTGTTTTTCCCTGTTACTTTGCGTATCTTTTCTCCATGATTAAATCAAGGAATAATTTGAAAGAACTGAGATCCAATTACCGAAATCTGAAATCCGATATCAGAAATCGTCTCAAAGATTTTTCAAATGTCCCGCCTACAGAATATTTTTACGAGCTTGTTTACTGCTTGCTCACTCCCCAATCAAGCGCCGTGAATGCAGATAAAGTAATCACAATTCTGAAGGATAAAAAATTTAAACTTAGAGATATTGATCCGGAGCCAATTCTTAGACAGAAGGATTGCTATATACGCTTTCACAAAAACAAGTCGAGATACCTGATTATAGTAAAAGATCAATTCCCTTTGATTGCAGAACAATTAAAGAGCAGATCAACGAGTGAGGAGCTGCGTCTCTGGCTGGTGAAGAATGTGAAAGGTTTGGGCTGGAAGGAATCCTCGCACTTTCTGCGGAACATCGGTCATCGTAATCTTGCTATCCCTGACCGTCATATCCTCAGAAATCTTGTGCGTCTTGGGGTTCTTCGGGATTTGTCAAAAACACTTACCGGGAAGAATTATTTGCAAATCGAAGGAAAATTTCTGAAGTTTTCTAAGCGAATCGGTATCCCGATGGATGAATTGGATTTATTATTTTGGAGCATGGAAACTGGAGAGATTTTGAAATGAAAGCTTTAGTAATTGGTGCGGGAATGATGGGAAGCGCGCTGGCGTATGATCTTGCACACTCGGATAGTGTTGAAAAGGTAATACTCGCTGACATCGATCTTGAACGGGCAATAAATGTCGCAGACGCCATTGGTGCAAATGTTGAACCAGTGAAACTCGATATCAATTATTACGATGATGTTGTCGGATTGATGGAGAGGGTTGATGTGGTGTGCGGTGCAACTTCCTATAACCACAATCTCCTTCTCACAAAAGCCGCCATCGAAACTGAAAAACATTTCTGTGATCTTGGCGGAAACATGGATATTGTCTATAAGCAAATGGAACTACGCGATAAAGCGAAAACGGCAAATGTTTTGATTCTTCCTAATTGTGGTTTAGCGCCTGGGCTTGCCGCCATCGTTGGCGCGGGAGGTGCAAAACGATTTGAGAAAGTGGACCAAATCCACTTGCGTGTTGGGGGCTTGCCAAGATATCCCCGCCCTCCGCTAAACTATATGCTTGTATTTTCCGTAGAAGGATTGATCAATGAGTACCTCGAACCGGCTGAAGTAATTCGCGATGGCAAAGTAAAGCTCGCGGAGGCAATGGCTGATCTCGAAGAGATTGAATTTCCACAACCATTTGGGAAAGTGGAGTCGTTTAACACATCGGGCGGCATTTCAACATTGACTCGAATGTTTGAAGGCAAAGTTAATGCGCTTGATTACAAAACCATCCGTTACAAAGGTCATTGCGAGAAATTCAAAACTTTGCTCGATCTCGGTTTTGCAAGCTCCGAGCCAATCATGGTCGGTAATTCATTGCGGACAGCAAGGGAGGTTTTCCAGGAGTTGTTGAAGAAAAAACTTCCGTCCACAGGGCAAGATGTTGTATTGATGAAAGTTTGGATTACAGGTACTATCAACGATCAGCAGAAGACACTTGCGTATGAGATGATAGATTATTTTGATGATAAGGCAAAGATTTCCTCGATGATGCGCACGACTTCATTTCCAACATCTATCATTGCGCAGATGGTTGTGAACGGTACAATCTCTGTACGTGGCGTTTTACCTCCTGAACAGTGCGTGCCCGTTGAACCGTTGATCGAAGAATTGAAGAAAAGAAATATAATAATTAAAGAGACATTAATTTAACCCTCTCCCCTTGATGGGGTGAGGGTGGAGCAGAATATGAAACGTCCATTATCAGTTATAGTTATTACAAAAGATAAAAAGACCGGGCAAGAGATACACAACCGCTTTGATGCGTTGACAAGTTTTCCGCGGCTGAGGATGATCTCGATATTTTTAAAAGCGTTGTTATCGATTCAGTAAATTTGCTTTGTGACATTATCATTCGAAGGATTCAACTATGGCAGACACCAGTTCATTCGACATCGTTTCTAAAGTAGATATGCAGGAAGTCGATAATGCAATCAACCAGGCACGAAAAGAGATCATCCAGCGGTACGACTTCAAAGGATCCAAAACATCTGTCGAGTTGAAGCAAAAAGAACATGAGATTGCCTTAATATCCGACGATGATTTCCGTATGAAAGCAGTGATTGACATTCTACAATCGAAGTTTGTGAAGAGGAACGTTCCACTGAAAGCACTAACCTACAGTCCGGTAGAGCCCGCGGCGGGCGGGTTGGTTAAACAAACAATCAAATTGCAGAACGGCATTGATAAAGAGAATGCAAAGCTAATCGTGAAAATGATCAAAGACACGAAACTAAAAGTTCAGGGACAGATTATGGATGATCAGGTGCGCGTGAGCGGCAAGAGTAAAGACGAGTTACAATCGATCATGGCGATGATCCGTCACGCAGATTTTAAATTTGCAGTCCAGTTCGTAAATTATAGATAGAACTCAATGTTTAATAAGATCATATTCTGTTTTTATTTTCTAATAGCTGCAACATCCAACGGACAGAATTCCTTACCCGTGCAGTTTTCTCAATTCCCTTCGCGCAATACACAAATTGGTTCGTTCACGAAGAACGGCGTTTTGTACGGCTCACTCAGCGATCTTGCTCATGTTTTTAATTTTAAAACACTCATCAACAATGAAACACAAAAATTTGAGATTAATGCCGATGAATATACTTTGAAGATTACCGCAAACAATCCCTATGTTATCATCATCGACAAAAACGAAAATGCAAACCTTATCCAGCTTCCGGTGAGTGTCATCTACGCAGCAAACTCTTTCTTCGCACCGTTAAATGCTTTCATCCCGATTCTAAAAAAAATATCTACAGAGGAAATCATGTTCGATGGTAATAAAATTTCCATCGGGCGTATTGCTCCAAGATCCACTTTTGATATTACCGGTCTAAGCTTTGAACAAATGTCGAATGGTTTTCTTGTGAGAATCCATTGTTTAAAGAAATTGGACGATTTTGAAAACTGGTCGAAGCCGATTGGCGACGACACCTGGCTTTACATCACGCTTGCCGATGCACGGGCTGATATCGAAGCCATCAAACGAACGAGTCCATCCGGAATTGTCAAACAAATTCTCGCATTCCAATCGCCGACATCGGTTCAATTGACGCTGAGAATAAAAGGACAGGTAAACAGCACAGAGGTGATACCAGCTGATGGCAGTAATGATATTCTTGTTGCAATACATCCGCCAACCGAAGAGCAGGTTGAAGCGAGGAAAGCACGTGATTATGGACGCACGCTCCAGCTTGAGCGTGATCGCTGGAAACTTGATGTTGTCGTCATAGATGCGGGCCACGGCGGTGATGACCCCGGTGCACTTGGTGTTACAGGGACACGCGAGAAAGATGTTACATTAGCAATCGCCTCACAGTTAGGCAGGCTTATCGAAAATAAATTGCCCGATGTGAAGGTTATTTATACACGGAAAAAAGATGAGTTCATAGAATTATTTCGCAGGGGACAAATCGCCAATCAGAATGGCGGGAAGCTGTTCATCAGTATACATTGTAACTCGATGCCTCGGAGAAATCATTCTGAAAATGGTTTTGAGATTTATTTGCTGCGTCCCGGGAAGACTGAAAATGCCTTGAAGATCGCCGAGCGGGAAAATGCAGTTATCAAGTATGAGCAGGGATACGAGAAACACTACCAGCAGTTGACGGAAGAAAATTTTATACTGCTGACGATGGCTCAGAGCGCGTATGTAAAATACAGTGAGCAGTTTGCGGAAATTCTCCAGAACGAAATGGTTAAATATCTTAACGTGGCGAATAACGGCGTTAAGCAAGCAGGATTTTATGTTCTTGTAGGTGCATCCATGCCAAACGTTCTTATTGAAACAGGTTATCTTTCAAATAAGCATGACGAGAAAATTTTAAAAAGTGCCGGAGGACAGCGGCGGCTTGCTGAATCAATATTCAACGGTGTCAAACGCTACAAACAGGAATACGAGAAATCGTTAAAGGAGGGACGGGCATCTGGGACTGAATAGAAACAGTTTTTTACATGTTTTTCATGGGATTTACTCTTCAATGAAAATAGGCTTGACAATGTATAAAATATTATTCCTCTCCTTTGCACTAATATCTACTTATTGCAACCGCACACCTCAATCATATTTCCACTCACCTGAGGAAGCTGATAGAGAACAAATGAAAAAAACAAAAGTGATGAGCGTAGCTATAACCCGTTTTCTATCTAAGGTAGGTCTATACTATGGGATTTCTACAGGTCGTGATATATTTTATTTCGATACACTTGGAAGAATAATCAGATCTGAATATTATATACATCCACCGACAGATAAAAAAGTCTGGGTCTCAGGATCTGCAACCATATACCATTATGATAGTGAGGGTCTTCTTATTAGAAGAATTTCTTCGTTAAGGGAAAATACCGACGGGATATTGACTTTATTCGAATATAATAATTTAAAACAATTAATTATGGAAAATGAATACAATGACGAGTTAGGATTAGAAATAAATCGGCAAAAGTTCTTCAAATATGATAATTTGGGAAGAATTATTGAAGAAACTGAATACTGTAAAGAATGGAGATTGATAGAGCAAAAAAATAATAGCAGTTCTCTTTATCTAAAAGATTCAATGAATTATAAATATATTGGATCGGGAGAAAAAAGAATACGTTATAAACATAATATTTATGCAGGTATGGACACGGTTGTTGAAGATGTGTTCCATCCGATAGCCGATGGGTACTTTGAAGGGAGTGAGCATAATTGGAAAAAATATGATACGCGTGGATTCCTAATTGAAGAAAAATCTAGGAGCAGTCATACTTTTATTAGTCGTACCTTTGATCAATTCGGTAATACACTGGAGCTCATATGGTCAGATAAGAATGGCGAGAAATTGAGGTTTGAAAAATTCTATTACGAGTACTTCAAGTAATTGTAACTTCACTGTTCAAGAGTTCTACTCATGAATGAAAATACACGGAAAGATAAAACGGGTTGGGAGTATAACTTCATCTCAGCTTTGGTTTCGTCATTGGGGCTTTAACTTTATCCCGATTATCCTTATTTTAGATTCATGATTCAAACTGATAAATCTCGTAACCGCATCATCGAGATGTGGCTGCTGCTTGTTGTTGTCATTTGGGCAACAAATTATCCGATTGCAAAGTACGGAATATCAGGTCTGAAAGCGTTTGTCTTCAACAGCATACGGTATATCGTCGCAGCTATAATATTGTGCTTTCCTTTCATTCGTCATCTACGCTGGACAACCGTAGAAAAAGGGGATGTGTTAAAATTATTTCGTGCAGGTGTAATAGCGAGCGTCGTTTATCAAATGTTTTTCATTGTCGGTTTAAGCATGACGACTGCGGGCAACTCGGCGATTCTTCTTTCAACATCACCGTTGTGGACCATCTTTCTCAACGCCCGGCTTCATAAAGAAAGAATCATGCCGCAGGTGTGGACGGGGATGGTGCTCTCGCTATGCGGCATCGTGATGATCATTATCGGAAGCGGCAAGAAACTCGAATTCGGAGGTAACGATATTTTAGGCGACATTATTTCATTGATCGCTGCCGCTCTCTGGGCATTGAATACGACGCTTCAAAAACCTTTGTTGATTAAATATCCAGCCCCG
>CAYGZC010000262.1:0-2994 GCA_964354225.1 uncultured Chlorobiaceae bacterium
ATAATCTAAAACGATTACATTCGGCATTGGAGTATAGACCACCGATTGAATTTGAAAATGATTTTTTTAATTCACATAATGTTAACAACTGTTTCACCTTAACTCATGAATCTACTGTCTCAATTTAGGGGTTCACTCCACCAGTGTGGTGTGGTACTTCTTTGAAGTTAGTAGGAGGTAAAAGAGAAGCATGCTTTATTTAATTATTTTCTAAAAAACGGGGGGGTACATTTTATCATGGGAGTCACGCTTGTATGTGGAGGGTAGGTTCTAAAATTCAAAATATTATCTCTGACGAGATAAGTTAAATAAAGTGTTAAAAACCCAACAATGATTCAGCTGGTATCTGTAAATTCAGGCAAAGATTTCTTATCATCCCTGTAGTAAGATTTCTTTTCCCGCTAAAAATTTCTGAAACTCTATTACGTCCACCAATCAATTCAGCGATGTCATGGTTAGATAAGCCGAGCTGTTCCATCCTAAATTTAATTGCTTCTACTGGGTTAGGTGTTTCGATAGGAAACTGTTCTTCTTCATATTTTTCTACTAAAATCGAAAGAACTTCAACCAATTCACCCTCCGGCGTCTTCGGTTCTGCGTCAAAATATTCTTCAATAAATTTAAGTGCAGTTTCATAATCTTTTTTTGTTTTAATCGGTTTTATTTTTATTTTCTTCATATCGTTTCTGCATCTATCAAATCATATTCTTTATGAGTGCCAATAAATCGTATATATAATAGTTTAACTTTGAAATTAATTTGTACTACAAGTCTGTATTTATTTCCAACAATATTAAAAATTACTGGCTCCTTTTTTAAAATACTTGCATTCCGATATTGATTCTTAATATCATTTAGAGTTTTCCAGTCTACATTTTTAGCCTCTTGAAACCAAGATTTCAAGGGTTGTTCTGCATCTGGATAACGTTTCAAAAATTTAATAAGTGTCGACCGAGCTATTATCTGCACAATATTTACTCATGTTCCCAATTTGGGAACAACTAAATTAAACGTTATTTTAAGTAGGCAGCAAACAGTTAAATCGCTGAAATTGGAATATATTAGGCATAATTTATTGAGATATTGCATAACATAAAACATTTTCATGGATTTATAAAATATTTTAAATACACATTTCGTTCTTTGTGAAATACTGAGAGTTTTTCTAAAAACCAATTGAATTTTGAGATTATTATCGTATGGTCAGATAAAATTTCAATGCTGTGACACTACCGTGAACCATGCTTTCCGTAAATTAATCTTAAATTTGATGGGAGTATAGCTCAAAGTGGGAGTGCCGTTTCCTTGGGGGATGTTAGAGACAAAGATAGTTGATTATGTTTTACTTTCTTCTTACCTTCTTGTGCATCAGAATTGACCTAAAGGGATTTTAGAACCTCGATTTTGCGAGGTAGTTCACCCTCGACTGCTAAAAGGGTAATGTCAAGCAGTTGCACCCATAATGCTCAAGCAAAAAAGTGGACGAATAATTAACTTCTCGTCGCTTGGTGAATTGCAGGCGTGGACTCAACATCTGCCATATAGCGTCTCGAAAGCTGGTGTGATAATGTTAACGAAGATTTTAGCAAAAACTTTAGCACCCCAGATTCAGGTGAATGCTATTGCTCCGGGAACCATTAAACTCAACGATGAAGGAGATCTAAAAGTGAAACATTTACCCAAGAGTAAGATACCACTAAAGAAATATGGAAAACCATCTGATATATCAGATATGGTTGTTTTCCTTGCTGACCAGGCAGAATACATAACTGGTCAGGTTTTTCCAATTGATGGTGGCAGATCAATCCAATGAGTTGAACAAGTGAAATTATAAAGAGAAACAATCCGGTTAAAGCTTACAAGAACATTGATTTTCTAAACAGTCCGCAGGCACGGACTGGGCGAATTTCATCTGAATTTTTGGAACCACTATCGAGATTTCGTCGAGAAGGAATCCATGATACACTCGTTATCTTCGGTTCTGCAAGGATTTTACCTCGTAAGTTAGCGAAGAAACAACTTGATGATATTCAGAAAGTTCATATAAAATTAAGACTTAATTCAAAGAAGCACAAACAAAAACTTGAAGAAGCAAAAATTGATTTTGAGATGTCGAGATATTACGATGACGCCCTTAAACTCAGTTCTATTCTTATCTTACAAAATGGTCTCAGTCACTAAACAATCACCGTCACTTTGTTATTTGCTCGGGTGGCGGTCCAGGTATCATGGAAGCGGCAAACAAGGGAGCAATCAAGGCAGGGGGGAAGTCGATTGGTTTGAATATCAGTTTACCGTTTGAGCAGGGTTTAAATCCGTATATTTTTAAAGATTTGGATTTTGAGTTTCATTACTTTTTTATGAGAAAATTATGGTTCGTGTATCTTGCGAAAGCCATGGTAATGTTCCCTGGTGGATTTGGAACTATGGACGAATTATGGGAAGTTCTGACACTTATCCAGACAAAAAAAGTAACAAAACCTTTACCAATCGTTCTTTATGGTAGCAAATATTGGAATGAAGTTATTAATTTCCGAGCTATGGTAAAACATCGGACAATTTCTGTAAGTGATTTGAAACTATTTAAGTTCGCTGATACACCTGAAGAAGTGTTTGCATATTTAAAAAAGAGTTTACAAAAAATTTAAAATTATCTTGCATAAAGAGAAAATGAATATTATATTAAAAATAGGGGATGACATGGTTTCGACGGGGATGAGGATGGTCAGAACTGCATCTCGTGCTCTCCGAGTTGCACGTAAATAAAGCGGAAAAAAATAAGTGCAGATTACAACTACGCACTGGCTGCTTAATTAAAGCAACCCATCCTTCGTGATTATGCCTGGTGAATTACGAAAGGGTGTCGCCTTAACCGGGATAGTTTCATAATTTGCTCAGGATTATGAAGCGAAATTAAACTGAGATAGCTTGTGATAACTGAGTTTGCTCCGGAAGTCATGGGCAAAATTTATCGAGCAGACTATTGATGTAGAA
>CAYGZC010000263.1:0-1780 GCA_964354225.1 uncultured Chlorobiaceae bacterium
TTCAACCCTGCTGGTACAGCTATAGCAGTAGCTCATTTCACACTGCCCTATATATCTACTTACCCTTGGTCTGCAGGATTTGGTACTAAGTATGCTAATCCAGCTACACTGCCTGTTGGTCTTGGATATGGCGTAGCCTTCAACCCTGCTGGTACAGCTATAGCAGTGGCTCATTACACAACACCGTTCATATCTACCTACCCTTGGTCTGCTGGATTTGGAACTAAATACGCTAACCCTAGCACTTTACCTACTGGTAATGGACTTGGCGTAGCCTTCTCAAACTAATTTTAATAACACAGGAACTTTATTATGTACATGACAATTACAACGCAAGACACAATCAATCAATTAGCACAGCAAGTTGTTCATCGTGAAAGTGAAGTGCATAGCTATCAAGTAAATATTGATAACTTTAATCAGATTTTATCGACACTTCCTCAAGGCGATGTACCTACTGAATTTACACAGTATGTTGGCGTAAAACCAGAAAACCACACAAAAGTGGAAGATTTACCTTTAAATTTATCTGACGATGACATTGCAGCGATTAGTGCTTATCAGTTTAGAGTGACGCTTGTGCAACGTATTCGCACAGAAAAAGCAGAGCAAAGCAAAGCTAAATATGTTCTTGACGCATTAAAAGCGCAAATCCCTGCTGACCAACTCGACGCTTTAGTAACAGAAGCGGTAGCGATAATCGCTGCTCAACAACCTAATACTGCTGCTTAGGATTTATTATGATTGATGACTTAATCACAAAAGTATTTAACGAACGAAATGCCAGTCATGCAAGACATTGGACAACTGATTCGTATGCGCAGCATCAGGCATTAGGTGATTTTTACGAAGAAGTCGTCAGTCTTTTAGATAAATTTGTTGAAGCTCATATTGGCACATTTGGTAAAATAGAAGACATTCCCAATGACGATCCATATATTGAAAAGTTAATTCGTGAAAATTTATCATGGATTAATGACAATCGCAGTGAATTATCAAATAATGTGCCTGCACTTGAAAATATATTAGATGAACTAGCGGGTTTGCACATGTCAACCCTGTTTAAACTTGAAAATTTGAGGTAACAACATGGCAGCTTCTGGTTACACACCAATTCAGCTTTATCGAACAGCAACAGCAAGTACATCACCTACGTCTGGAAATTTAAACGCAGGTGAGCTTGCAATCAACTACAACACGGCTGATATGTCAGTTTGGGCATTAAACACAAGTGGATCTGTTGTACGGATAATGAATAATCCTGCCGGTTTAAAATATCCGACAGTGGATGGGAGTGCCGATCAATTTGTAAAAACAGATGGATCTGGAAATTTAGGATGGGCAACGGCTGGTTATAAAAACATCCCTCAAACGGGCAGTGACAAAACTACGGCTTACACATTAGTTACTGGGGATGTTGGTAAATATGTAGGTGTTGGATCTGGTGGCTCTATTGTTATTCCAGTTTCAATTTTTTCTAATGGAGATGCAATTTCTGTTTTTAATAATACCACTGGAAATATCACATTTGACGCTAGTGCTGTTGGATTAACAGCTTATATTGGCGGAGATAATACCGACAGATCAAGCATTACTTTAGCAACACGAGGTATTTCTACCATTTTATTTATAAGTGGGTCGATATGCGTAGTATCTGGAAATGTATCATGACAGGCATTATGCAAATGGTACTGGCAGGAGAAAAGCCTAATCAATATAATTGGCCGGTTGCAAATATTGGCGATGCGTATGGTGGCGGCTATTTTGGCGGTCAAATAAA
>CAYGZC010000264.1:0-24969 GCA_964354225.1 uncultured Chlorobiaceae bacterium
CCATGGCGGCCCACACTCTTTGATGAAGATGGACTAGTTGAAGTTCAGCGGAAATTTTTGGGAACCCTATTGAATACGTATGCTTTCTTCAGCTTATATGCCAATATTGATAAGTTTACTCATGCTGAACGGCAAATTCCAATTAGTGAGCGACAAGAGATAGATCGCTGGATCATTTCAACACTGAATTCACTCATAAAGAAATACGAAGCTGCAATGGATGAATATAACGTCACAGAGGCAGCACGCGCTGTTAGCAGCTTCACTATTGATCAACTCTCGAATTGGTATGTTAGAAGGAACCGACGGAGATTCTGGAAAAATGAAAAGGGTGCAGATAAACTTGCTGCTTATCAAACTTTATATGAATGCCTTGTGGTGATATCAAAATTGATGGCGCCGTTTGCGCCATTCCTCGCCGAGGAGATTTATTCAAATTTAAATTCAATTACGAAGAGGGAGGATTACGAATCTGTCCACCTTGCGATCTTGCCTGAAGTTAATGAAAAGGCAATCGACCTTGCACTTGAATCGAGAATGGAAAAAGCGCAGCGGATTGTGTCGCTCGTGCGTGCAATCAGAAATAAATCGAACCTCAAAGTCCGACAACCGCTGAAGCGAGTGATTATTCCAACAACAAGTGAGCGTGATAAAGAAGAAATCGCACGGATGGAGGATGTAATCCTCGATGAAATTAATGTGAAGAAGGTTGAGTATGTGAGTGATGATTCGGAGATCGTCCATAAAACTGTAAAACCAAATTTTAAAGTCCTTGGACCAAAATATGGGAAAGCAGTTCAGCCAATCGCAGCAGCTATCAGGAAATTCACAACAAAGGAAATAAAAGAGCTTGAAACTAAAGGACAGTTTACGATTCAGATTGCAGAGAGGGGAACTGTCATCATGAGTGAGGATGTTGAGATACTGCATGAGGATATCAAGGGCTGGATTGTTGAATCCGATAATACATTGACCGTTGCACTAGATACGGAATTAACAGAGGAGTTAATAGATGAAGGTTTTGCAAGAGAGTTTGTGAATCGTGTCCAGAACATGAGGAAAGATGCAGGATTCGAAGTGACTGATCGTATCAAAATTTTTTATAAAGCAAAAGATAAATTATCAAAAGCATTGCAGTCTCTCGGCTCATATGTGAAAAATGAAACATTGGCTCTTGAATTACGTGAGAATTTTGTAGGAGCAGGATATGCAGCCGAGTGGGATATTAATGGTGAATCTTGTTCGATCAGAATTGAGCGAGCAGAGGTTGAACAAAAGTAATTTTTTTTAAATGATGAAAGGAAAATGGAAACATGGCAAAATCAAAGAAAAATAATGCGATTTCCCAAAAAACAATCGAGATATTAAAAGAAAAAGCCAAAGGGCGAAAATCCGGGGCAAAGAAATTGAAGCCGCCGGTTCGCGCTAAAGTAATAAAACAAGAAACTATAAAAGTTCCGAAGCAAGAGGTCATTAAAGCACCAACTGGAAAATCGCGATATACAAAGGAAGAGCTTGGATATTTCAAAGGCATCATCCTTGAAAAGAAAAAAGAAATTCTTGCAGAACTTGAATCTCTCCGCGATTCGATGATGGATAGTACAACCGGAGAATATGCAACCGAGAATTCCACTTACTCAACACACATGGAGCAAGGCACGGATGCGATGGAGCGCGAGAAAACTTTTTTATTCGCTTCTCGTGAAGGTAAATTCCTTAATCATTTAGAAGACGCGCTTGTGCGTATTGAGAAGGGTGAATACGGTAAATGTACAACATGCGGTAAGCTCATCGAGAAGGAGCGACTTGAAGCTGTTCCTCATGCGCAGCAATGTTTACAGTGTAAATTACGTTCCCATAAATAATTGTCTATTGGAAGAATAAATCGTGCGAATTCTTAATCTTAGTCTTGCTATTATAATTTCTGACCAGCTAACGAAATTGTTTGTGAAGGGATTTAGTATACCAGTTCTTGGGATCAAGGTGCAGGGATTACAGCTTGGCACCAGCATCCCGATTATAGGTGACCTTCTCCGTATTACTTACATCGAAAACCCCGGTATGGCATTCGGTATAGATGTTGGTGGAAAAATGTTCTTCTCGATCTTTTCTATTCTCGCAAGTATTGGAATTCTAATCTATCTTTACAAAGCGCGGAATGAAAACCTTGCATTCAGAATTTCGCTTGCTATGATTTTGGGTGGAGCAGTTGGCAATCTCATAGACAGAGTTTTTTACGGAGCACTTTTTAATGAAGGTCCGCTTTTTTACGGTAAGGTTGTCGACTTCATCGATTCCGATTTCTTTAATATCGATATCTTCGGTTATCATATGAGCCGTTGGCCCATATTCAATATTGCAGATGCATCTGTTACCTGTGGTGTTATCCTAATGCTATTTGCACATCGCAGTCCGAAAAAAGTGGAAGCGACACTTCCATCCGCAACCGATATCTCCAGCGTTATAGGGGATACAAGCTCAGATATTGTTTGCACAGATACACCGAATCCTCCCACAGAAAGTAAACCATTACAATCGTGACGACAATGTCGTCCCGTGAAATTGAAATTATTGTCCCTGCCGGCAAGGTTCGTGAGCGACTCGATATATTCTTAACGCATCATGTTGAAAATGCAACACGATCAAAAGTTCAACAAGCAATAAAAGAAGGACTGGTAATTGTTGATGGGAAGGTTGTAAAGTCGAGTTACAAAATTTCTCCGGGTGAAGTTATTCATATAACATTACCTAAGCCGCTGCCGCCGGATGTTGTGGCTGAAAACATACCCATAGAAATTCTGTTCGAAGATAATCATCTCATTGTTGTAAACAAACCAGCCGGAATGGTAACACATCCTGCACACAGCAATTACACAGGCACACTTGTAAACGCTCTGCTCTATCATTGCAATAATCAACTTTCATCAATTAGCGATCCAACCCGACCGGGAATTGTGCATCGCCTCGATAAGGATACATCCGGGCTGATGGTGATTGCCAAAGACGATGTTACTCATGCCCATCTTGCGAAACAATTTTCCCGTCGCACTATCGAGCGTGAATACTGGGCACTGGTTTGGGGATTATTTGAAAAAGGAAAGAAAGCTGGATTGATCGAAGCTTCGTTAGGGCGGAGTAAATCCGATCGAAAGAAATTCGCCGTGAGTGTTTCGGGGAAATCAGCATCAACTGAGTATGAGGTGTTAGAAGAGTTTAATTATTTATCTCTGGTAAGATTGAAATTAAGAACCGGAAGAACCCACCAGATTCGTGTCCATCTCCATCATATCGGTCATCCGGTGTTCGGTGATCCGACTTATGGCGGCAGAAGAATTGCATGGGGAGGAACCGATAAAAAGAAAAAGGAAGAAGTTCAGAATCTTCTTAAAATTATTACACGGCAAGCACTCCATGCGAAAACTGTCGGTTTTATGCATCCCGTAACGAAAGAAAATATGAGGTTCGATTCTGAGTTGCCATCCGATTTCAGACAGATACTTGATTTATTGAAGATGGAAAACAAAGGCAATGATAAACGCTCGGAATGCAATGAATAATTTTCAAATTATACCAGCCGGCTCACCCGAACAAATTCAGATTGTGAAGGAATTGTTCATAGAATATGCACGCTCGCTCAACTTCGATTTATGTTTCCAGAATTTTGATAAAGAGGTCACTGGTTTACCGGGTGATTACTCACCACCTGATGGTGTTCTCTTGCTGGTAAAAGTCGATCAGAAGAATGTCGGCTGTGTAGCGTTAAGGAAGATTGACAGTTCGACTTGTGAAATGAAACGGCTTTATCTACGTCCGGAATTTCGTGGGAAAGGAATAGGCAGGCAGCTTGCGGTTGCAGTTATCAAAGAGGCAATTAAAATTGGATACTCTTCTATGAGACTTGATACTGTTCCTTTGATGAAAGAAGCAATACCACTTTACCGATCATTAGGATTCCGAGAAATCAAACCGTATCGCTTAAATCCCATAGAAAATGCGATTTACATGCAGTTGGATTTGAAAAATTTCTGTAGTGAAGGTTAGCGATTCACCCTCTGGGAGGGAGTTCAACTCCCGACCAGAACTCGTTAAGGTCGGCAGTACCACGACGTGGTGTCTTCGACAGAACTGCCTTCCAAAAAAGATTTGACTTTAACGAAAAAGTGTTTATATTTTCCGTTGGCAACCTTTTCCAAACAACGTATGGGGCATTGATTATGAAACAGATATTGCTGATATGTACTCTAGTTCTTTTGTGCGGCAGTTGGTTGGTGCACGCTCAATGGTCATCTAATCCGGCGGTAAACACTCCCATCTCGACGGCTGTGAACACTCAATATAATCCCGCCATTACAAATGATGGAATGGGTGGGGCAATCATCACATGGTCTGACTTCCGCAGCGGAATGTATGACATCTATGCCCAGAGGATAAGCACTGCAGGTGTGGTGCAGTGGACAGCCGATGGTATTCCGATCTCGACAGCTGCCGACGATAATCAATTCTCCACCATCATAAGTGATGGTGCCGGTGGAGCAATCATTACGTGGCAGGCTTTGCACAGCTACACAGAGGAGGATATCTATGCTCAGCGGATCAACGCAGCAGGTGTGGTGCAGTGGATAGCCAATGGTGTTCCAATCTCGACAGCTAAACGCGGCCAATACCATCCCATTATCGTAAGTGATGGTATTGGTGGTGCAATCATCACATGGTACGACTACCGCAGCGGCACAAACACTGACATCTACGCCCAGCGGATCAGCGCCGCAGGTGTTGTGCAATGGACAGCCAATGGTGTACCGATCTCGAAATCTGCGAGTGATCTACAACATCCCACAATCACAAGTGATGGTACAGGTGGTGCAATCATCACGTGGGAGGACTACCGCAGCGGCAATGGTTCCATCTATGCTCAACGGATTAACGCCTCTGGTGTTGTGCAGTGGACAGTTGATGGTGTTCCAATCTCAACAGATGTAAATTATCACTACTACCCCACCATCATCGGTGATGGTACAGGTGGTGCAATCATCACATGGTACGACTACCGCAGCGGCACAAACACTGACATCTACGCTCAGCGGATCAACGCAGCAGGTGTCGTACAGTGGACAGCCAATGGTGTTCCAATCTCGACAGCTATACACGGTCAAAGCTCTCCAACAATCGTAAGTGATGGTACAGGTGGGGCAATCATCACGTGGAATGATAATAGGAGTGGCAACTTGGACATCTACGCCCAGCGGATCAACGCCGCAGGTGTGGTGCAGTGGACAGCCGATGGGGTTTCAATCTCGACAGCTATACACGATCAAACCTCTCCCACAATCATAAGTGATGGTGCAGGTAGTGCAATCATCATGTGGTGTGACCTTCACAATTTTGACATATACGCCCAGCGTATCGACACCGCAGGTGTAGTGCAATGGATAGCCGATGGGGTTCCAATCTCAACGGCTATTCACGATCAAAACTCTCCAACTTTCGTAAGTGATGGTGCAGGTGGGGCAATCATTACATGGGAGGACGAACGCAGCAATTCTGATATCTACGCCCAGCGAGTACTATCTAATGGTATGCTTCTCTCTGCACCTTACAATCTGAATGCAATTCCCGGAAGCAGTCAGGTGTTTCTATACTGGAACCGAAACATCGAACTTGATTTCTTGCGATATCGCATTTATGGAAATACAGAACACAATCCGACCATCCTCATCGATTCAACAACAGGAGGAGTAAACGATACGACGAAGTTTATTAATGGGCTAACCAATGGCACTACATACTACTTCCGTGTCACAGCAGTGAACAGTGCTGGATATGAAAGCGATTATTCAAGTGAGGTTGCCGCTACGCCCGCTGCAATTCCACCGCACAATCTCAGGGCAATTCCGGGAAACACTCAGGTGTTTCTAAGCTGGGACCAAGACACTGAACTCAATTTTCTCCGCTATCGGATATACTCCGATGAAGTACACAATCCGTCCATCCTCATCGACTCAACGACAGGAGGAATGAGCGATACGACGAAAGTTATCAATGGGCTAACCAATGGCATCACATACTATTTCCGCGTCACGGCAGTGGACAGTGCTGGCTTTGAAAGCGATTATTCGAACGAGGTTGCCGCTACACCCTGTCCACCTGTTTTCACAGTGGACGATAGTTGGAACATGGTATCTGTGCCATTAATCGTACCAGACTACAGCAAGCTTGCTCTCTTCCCTTCTGCAGTTACGTCTGCTTTTGCTTACGAAGGTACGTACGCCAACAAGGATACACTAACAAATGGCGTTGGCTACTGGCTTAGGTTCATTGATGCTCAATATATTTCAATGTATGGTAGTCCGCGCGAGCAGGATACAATCAATGTACTGGACGGTTGGAATATGATTGGCTCGATATCTACACCAGTTGAGGCAACACAGATCATTTCCGATCCCGGAGGAATTGTGACTTCGCAGTTCTTCCGCTACAATGGAAGCTATGTCATTAGCGATAGCATTCATCCGGGTAAAGCCTACTGGGTGAAAGTGAATCAGAGTGGAAAGTTGATTCTTGCATCTTCATCGAATACAATCAGTACGTCAAATCGGATCAGAATAGTGCCAACGGCGGAACAGCCGCCGGCTGCACCAGATGGTAACAGAGCGGCAACTGCAATCCCAACAACGTACGCGCTTAATCAGAATTATCCAAACCCGTTCAATCCGTTAACAGTTATCAGCTATCAATTACCCGGTGAAAGTTGGGTAACGCTAAAGGTGTACAATATTTTTGGGCAGGAAATAATAACGCTTGTCAATAGTTTGCAGCAGGCAGGATATAAATCAGTGCAGTTCGATGCTAAAGCTTTCGCCAGTGGAGTATATTTCTATCATCTTTATGCTGTGGGCATCGATGATCCAAAGCAGACATTCAGCTATGTGAAGAAAATGATCGTACTCAAGTAATGAGACTTCTGAAATTTTTTTTGTCATGTTGATGGGGCTGTCCAAAAAGAAAAAAATATTGTCTGCCTGAGCTTGTCGAAGGCTCAATTCCGCTCAATTTCACATTTTGACAAGCTCAATGTGACAATCTTCTGGAATTATTGGACAGTACAAGAAACATCTCAATTCTGAAGGATTATAGACCCTTCTCCCGCTTAAAGAGCGGGATCAGGGTGACAATCGTAGGGATTTTTTCAGAAGTAGCTATAAGAATATTCGTGAACTACCTTCGTCCTCGGAACAACGTACAACATCTCACCTTTCACTTCTATGGGATAAGCAAGTTTATCAAAAACTATTTCGATCTTTTCTTTCACACTATCGTTACCGATGAATGAAAATTTTACGGGAATTATCAGTATCGAATCGGGGAAGGAGTACCAATCAATCCGTTTACCGGTTTTATCCGTCCGGAATTGGTGTGGTGTATCGAAGGCATTCATTTCTTTACCATCAATTGAATAGGAAATTGAAACGGTATATGGTCGGAATTTTGTTGAAAGCGTCAGCTCAATGTCATAGTGTGTTGTGTCGCCAAACTTTTGCTTCTTTTCCTTTCTGAAAACATTTACCCAGTTGGTATCAAATCCACTCTTTGGTTCGAAATTAAATTTCGTTATTCGTGAAGCGATGGAAGTGTCTCTACCGTTTCGATTGAATATTATACCATCAAGATATTCTGAGCTTGAGATATTTACATTCATCGTGTGTTTGTTCATATCATATTCCTGATCGATGTGGACATCACGCTGCCAGAAATTGTCGCACACCGGTTGAGTAATCATATAGACTGCAAGTAGTATTAAAACTAAGGTGAGAATAACCAGTATCCTTGCTCTCCTGATTTTGGATATCCATACTTTAATCGTTTGTGAATCCTTCACAACTGCTGTAAAGGCAAAAAGGAACGGTAGTATGTACAAACTTAGTGCAAATATTATTCCTCCGTTGAAAAGAAACCACTTCGGCATTTCGGTGGTATCTAATTTTGCAATCTCATGGAATAAGATGCTGCTCCACTCCGAAAAAACTAATTCTAACATCCATAATGGTGCCGCAAGCACTAATGCGAGTCGGAGGATCGGATTTCGGATTAAGATAGCCGCACTGATTAAAAGTAGCGCCATCGCAGGTTCAACCGTCAGCTTTAAACTTGCCAGTCCAAGGAGAATTAAAAAAATAATCAAAATGATAACTGCTCGCTTGTAGAATACATAGGGACAGGCAGAAAGTTTAATCTTCAAGCTAAACCTTAATGCTATCCATCCACCAATCAGTGAAGCAATGATAGAAAAGAGAAAATACAGGTTGATAACACTTAACCAGGGATGCCGAACACCTCTTATAAAACCAATTACATCTGAGGAAAACCAACCGAAGGTAATAATTATAATTGTGAACAGGAACATTTTAATGCCGGACCATCGGATTCTCTGGATCGAATTGGGTGGCTCGCGGCGTCTCCTTACTGCGATGAATGCGATGATGGTCAGCATCACCGCAACAATTAAAAATGTCCATAACCCCCACGGCGGAATGAAAATTGGAATACTCCAAATCATTATGAGCCAGTAGTTTTCAAGTTCACGGCTGGGTATTCCTCCGTCAAAACGCTCTACGAGTTTTACGATTAGGTCACCCGAGCGTTTCAATCCGGTAAGATTGAAGTTCTCGAAGTTATCACGCGATGTATGTATCGGATAACCAACATCGCTGATGAAGGCAATCGCCGGAACACCTTTCTGCAGAAATGGTTCGTGATCGGATCCGGGTCCTGATTTCTGTGAATAATTTAACGAGAAGAAATGTGTTGGGTATCGGAGATTTTTATAACCGAGATTATGGAATTCTTCTACTGCCGCAGTGACGAGCCATTTCGGTGCACTCAAACTTTGATGTGCGTCGGGATCGAAATCGAGAATGCCAGAGCCATCAGCCATGTCGACTTGGAGCATCAGGACAACACTATCTATGTCTGTAAAATTTCGTGCGAAGTGTGTTGAGCCAATAAGCCCTTGTTCCTCACCGCCAAAGCAGCAAAAAATCATCGTCGACTGCGTCTGTCGTTTACCAAAGACTCGAGCCGCGTCCATAACAACGGCACTGCCGGAACCATCGTCATTAGCTCCTTGTATCTCCGGTTCTGCCGAATCAATGTGTCCACCGATAACGATGATACGCTTGGTTGTTCCTCGTTTAATTCCAACCGCAATCCCGCTGTTCGTATTTCCTCTTGAGAAGCGATCAATTTTCATGATGTATGTAGTATCGCACCCATACTCTCTGAACTTCTCGACTGCAAATGAAAGTGCCCATCGCTCGGCGGGTGAACCCATTGTTCGCGGACTGATATCGACACTTAAGTGTTTTAATAGCTGATGTGCATTTTCTTGAGAAAAATCAGTTTGTGCTGTGAGAAAACTAAAAGTTAAAAAGATGAGGAGGATAGGGAAATTAAGAAAGATAAAATTTCTTCTGTTCACTTAAGGTTCCTTTGATAGAAATCTAAAAGTTTCTTTTCATATGTTTCACCGGCAATTTTCCAGGTATCATTATGAGAGGCGCCTTCCATGGGGAAAATATCCTTTGGCTGATTTGCACGATCGTAGAGCTGCAAGGAATATTGATGTTTGATGAGCCGATCCAGGGTTCCATAAATAAAAAGAATCGGGATGTGAACATTGCCTATCGATTCAAGTGGAGAGACTGCACTTGCTTTAAACTTTGCATTTATCTGGGAACGGATGATAACAATATTCCTAAGATAATGGAGTGGAATTTTGATCATCCGCTTTTGATAATCATCGAAGATGGTGCGGAGTGTTGCGAAAGAATTTTCGGCAACAATAGCGCTGATCCGCTTATCGACCGCTGCCGCCTGTATAGCAACAGCCGCACCCATTGATGTTCCGAATAATCCAATCTTACCAGATCGGATGTCCGTACGTGTTTTGAGATAATCAATAACTTTCACAACATCGAATTTCTCGTAGTAGCCATAGGTGCAATATTTCCCGCCGCTGTTTCCATGTCTGCGTGCATCGAATAAAAATACATTGAAGTGATGATCGTGCATTAGTTTCGCAAAACGTATCCCATCAATTTTACAATCACCAACACCATGGAGGTATACAATGGTACCCTTAACTGGGTCGGATGCTTTTATAAGCCAGCTATTTAGTTTAACGTCGCGATCGGTGATGACATTGATTTCTTCATAATCTAAATTAACCTCGGAAGGTGTTGTCGGCAAATTAAGCTTGCTATAAAATTCGGCGGTTCGCCGATGCGGTTGAAGAAGGATCGTGGGACCGACTATGAATAAAATAATCGTTACCGTGAGCAAAAAAATAATTAGTGCCACAGCAAGGGCTAAGAAAATATCCATCGATTTATATTGTTATGGAAGATTGTCTATTCTTATCTGGGAAAAAAGAACTTCATCAATATAGGAAGGTATGATAAAGAAAGCAAGGTTATATTAAATGGGGTCAGAGGATATACTATCAATCTCGAATTATTGGTTTGAGGGTCTTCAACATTCTTCGTATATTTCACTCCGTTATGAATTTTCCGAAAAATATAGCTATTGTCCATGACTGGATGGTCTCGGTGCGCGGTGGCGAGAAAGTCCTTGAAGTTCTTTGTGAGTTATTTCCAGGAGCGACTCTCTTCACGCTTGTCCATTGGAAAGAACATCTTTCTGATGTAATCGAGAAGATGAAAATTAAAACATCTTTCATACAAAATTTACCGTTCAGTAAAACACATTATCAATATTATTTACCAATTTTTCCAACTGCAATCGAACAATTTGATTTGAGTAAATTCGATCTTATAATATCGAGCAGCCATGCTGCTGCAAAAGGTGTGAAAGTGAGAGCTGATGCACTCCATATCTGTTATTGCCATACACCGATGCGCTATATTTGGGATCAGTACGAACAATATTTTAGAAAAGGTAGCGTTTCTTTCATTACAAGAATAGCGATGAGTTTATCCCTTAACTACTTGCGTCAATGGGATGTCGAGACGGCAAAAGGAGTCAACCAGTTTATTGCTAATTCACGAAACGTTCAAGAGCGAATTAGTCGGATTTACAATCGAGATTCGGAAGTGATATATCCACCAGTGGATGTTCACCGCTTTCCACTTTCCGTCAAGGATGAAGGATATTACCTTATAGTCTCTGCCCTCGTTCCGTACAAACGAATCGATCTTGCTGTTGATACATTTAATCATCTTGGTGAGCGATTGATTGTTATCGGCAGTGGAAGTGAACAACAGAAGCTTAAAGCACGAGCGAAAAAGAATATTGAATTTCTCGGGTGGGTCAGCGATGGAGATATTCAAAAATATTATGCAGGATGCCATGCTCTAATATTTCCCGGTGAGGAAGATTTTGGTATTGTGCCGGTTGAGGCGATGGCTTGCGGCAAACCAGTTGTCGGTTTTGGAAAAGGTGGTTTACTTGAAACTGTGATAGATTCACAAATGGGAATATTTTTTAATGAACAAAAAGTTGAAAGTTTGATGGATGCAATAAAAAGACTGAACAGAACTTCATTAGATACTAAAGCAATTCGTGAACATGCAAGGGAATTTGACAGAGTCAAGTGCAAGGAAAAATTGCAAAGATTTATACAAATGCAATGGAATAATTTTTCTCAAAATCGAAATTAGACTTCTTGATTTTCCATTTATAATTTTCTAATTTGGGGTGACATTTTATCAAAAAGAGAATTATTTGAAACACAAACTTCATATTGTTCTGAGACCTATTCGGTTGTTGTTATTGATAGCCATCCTTCCCGTAAGTGTGTTCTCACAATCAAAACTCATCATCCGCCCTACGATTTATGAAAATAGTACTTATACGAAATGGTTCAAAACCTCACGAGATATTACACGTCCCAAAGTTGGAATTGTATTGAGTGGCGGCGGGGGAAGGGGATTGGCACAAATCGGAGTATTAAGAACGCTCGAGCAGCATAAAATCCCTATCGATCTTATTGTAGGAAATAGTCTTGGCAGCGTTGTGGGAGGTCTGTACGCCGCAGGTTATTCGACGACTGAGATTGAGAGTATTGCGATTCACACAAATTGGAGTGAATTGCTCTCATTCACCGAAGAAACGAAGCGAACAGATTTGTTTATTGGTCAGAAACAAACACAGCAGGAGGGATATTTTTCGATTCGCTTCAACGGCTTAGAGCCAATCATCCCTTCCTCGATTTCGGGCGGGCAACGGCTCTCAAATTTTTTCTCTTATTTGACACTCCAAGCTTTATATCATCCTGATTCCAGCTTTGATGATCTGAAAATTCCGTTTCGAGTCATTGCGACCGATATACTATCTGGAAAACGTGTTGTATTAGATCACGGCTCGTTATCCGAAGCGATGCGTGCGAGCATTACAGTTCCTCTCTTGTATTCTCCATTGGAAAGGGATTCCATGCTTATGGTGGATGGTGGATTGACATCCAATATTCCGGTAGATGTTGCGAAATCGCTCGGGTGTGATGTGGTGATTGTTGTGAATTCAACAAGCTCTTTGAGAAACATTGATCAACTTGAAGCACCATGGGAAGTTGCCGATCAGATTATGACTATTATGATGCAAGAATCTAATAAGCAACAATTAAAACTTGCTGATGTTGTTATCGCACCGGTAAGTGGTGAACGGCTTGTAACAGATTTTTCAGGTATTGATTCACTTATCAAGGCGGGTGAATCTACAACCGAAGAAAAGCTTCCAGCGATTTTAAATATCCTAAGCCGACATTCAGAATTCTCTGCATTGACTGCCGTTCTTGATTCATCGGATATCACGGTCGAATATGAGAACGTTCGGAAAGATGATGTAATCAGAGATGAAATCAGTATGGATGTAATTAATCACACACTCACGCTGCCGCGGATTCAATCGTACGTTAATAAATTTATTAATTGCGGTAGATACGTTGATGCCGATGCAGAAGTAACGGATTCTACTAAAGTATTGAAAGTGGTTTTCCATCTTACACTGCGAACGAAGATAAACGATGTTCAATTCAACGGAAATAAAATTATTACCGATGATTTGATCAGCTCCGAAATCAGTGCATGTAAAGGGCAGTTCGTCACCGATTCAATTATAACGACCACATTTGAAAATATTTTATCGGTGTATCGAAAGCGAGGATACTCACTTGCCAGAATTGAGTCGGTTCAGGTTGATTCTGTTAGCGGGATAATGAAATTCAAAATCAATGAAGGTAGAATTTCAGATATCCAGTACATAGGGAATGAGAAAACCCGGTCTTTCATAATTCGACGTGAGTTTCCACTTGAAGTTGGAGATGTGTTTAATATCGATAAAGCAGTGCAGGGGATAATTAATATTAAGAGCACGGGATTATTCGATTATGTACTGATAGATATTAATTATAAAAACAACGAGCCGGTAATTGTATTGAAAGTAAAAGAAAAAAGTTCGGAGCTTATGCGTATTGGTTTTCATGCTGATGATGAGCACGGCATAGTAGGAACGGTAGATATCCGTGATGCAAATTTTCGCGGTGCATGGGAAGATTTCGGTGTTGTTATGAGATACGGATATCGAGATCGATTTGTTAAGACTGAATATACTATCAATCGAATTTTTCATTCCTATTTCACTTTAAGTCTCAACGGGTATTATAATTCTCGTGATATTTTTACGTACCGATATGATCCTTCAGCTTCAGTAGAACGGTGGGAAAGAATAGAAAATGGTAAGTACCGGGAGATAAAGTACGGTGGCTCGCTTTCGTTCGGCAGTCATTTCAAACGCTTGGGCGATGTCACTGCCGAGATGCGTATTGAAAACCATAGAATATCCAGTCTTAATGGAACCGGTTACACACCAGAGAGATATACTTTTGCAAGTTTGAAATTCCAGAGCACGATAGATACTGAAAACAAATTTTCTTTTCCGACAGAAGGAATTTATCTTTTACTAACATTTGAATCGGCAACAAAGAAATTAGGAAGCGACATTGGGTTTGGGAAAATAGGTGTAGTATATGAAAATTATATCACCATCTTATCCCGCCATACATTTCGTCCGAAAATTATTTTTGGTTTTGCTGACCATACATTGCCTATTGCTGAACAGTTCAGTCTGGGCGGTTTGAATTCATTTTTAGGGCTGCGTGAAGACGACAGCCGGGGCAGGCAGCTCCTTTTAATGAACATGGAATATCGTTTTTGGCTGCCGTTTAAATTGATATTCGAAACCTACCTTAAAATACGCTACGATCTTGGCACAATTTCTTTGATACCCGAGCAAATAAAATTTGATAACTTTCACCACGGCATCGGTGCTGAGGTTGCCCTCGATACTCCGCTTGGTCCAGCATCGTTTGGAGCGGGAAAAAGTTTTTATTTTCAGCGTGGACTGCGAAATTCACCGATTGCAATCGGTCCGATGCTGTTTTACTTCTCAATCGGACCCTCTCTCTGAGTTATTGGAAATCCATTCCTGAATTTGTATCTTCTTTGGATGCGAGCCGATTACAAAATACTGGAACATCCATCCGACCTTGGTATTGAAGCGCGAGGTGCATCGCTTGCCGAAGCGTTTCAGAACGCTGCTCAGGGCTTGATGTCTATCATTCTCGATCTCTCATCGGTAGAGCCATCTGAGGAGCGTGAGCTTGCGGTTAATTCGTCTGACTTAGATCAACTACTCGTTAATTGGCTTTCAGAAATATTGTATCTTTACGACGGGCAGCGGTTCATATGCAGGGATTTTATCATCCAGAAACTTACACCCACAGGTTTAAAAGCAAAAGTGCGCGGGGAAATTTTTTCAGAGAACACACACAGAACGAAATTGGATGTTAAAGCAGTAACATATCATCAACTGTTTGTGCAAGAAAATAGAAATGGAGGATTAGTACGTGTCTATCTCGATATTTAGATTAATTAAAGAGGGATTATCCAACCGCTAACTATCAACCGACTCTATGTTTAAAAAACTCGATAATTATCGTTATCTCATACCGAAATCATACAAACAAGGAATGCGTATCGATGGTTTGGTCTATGCTGATGATGAACTGATCAAACAAATCGAGAAAGATCAAACGAAAGAACAAGTCGCAAATGTTGCAACATTACCCGGACTTGTGGGAAGATCTCTTGCTATGCCTGATGCTCACCAAGGATATGGGTTTTGTATCGGAGGTGTGGCAGCGGCTGATGCTGATGAGGGAATTGTATCTGCTGGAGGTGTCGGCTTCGATATCAACTGCGGTGTCCGACTTTTATCATCTCCTTTCGAGATTAAGGATGTAAAGCAAAAGCTTGAGCAGATGTTGAATCAATTATTTCGTGATATACCTTGCGGCACAGGGCGAAAAGGATTACTTGATGTAACCAAGACTGAACTTGATAATGTTTTACGTGATGGGGCACAGTGGGCAATTAGGAACGACTATGGCAGAGAAGAAGATATTTCTCATATCGAAGAGTATGGGAAAATTCCCAATGCAGATCCTGCGCTTGTTAGTTCGCATGCAAAGGATCGAGGACATCATCAGATGGGAACTCTTGGCTCAGGTAATCATTTCCTTGAAATTCAGGTTGTCACCGAAGTGTATGATGATGAGATCGCCGTGCGATTTAATCTTTATAAAGATCAAATCGTTGTTCTTATCCATAGTGGATCGCGGGGCTTAGGACATCAGGTTTGTACCGACTATCTTGATATTATGCAAGGTGGTATGAGGAAGTATAACATTTCAGTTGTGGATCGTCAGCTTGCGTGTGTTCCAATCAGATCCAATGAAGGACAGAATTATTTGAAGGCGATGGCTGCCGCTGCAAATTTTGCATTTGCTAACCGCCAGATGATCACTCACTGGACTCGGGAAGTGTTCCAGCGAATGGTTGGCAGCGGCGATTTGAAAATTGTGTACGATGTTTGCCATAACATCGCAAAGTATGAAGATCACGAGGTTAACGGTTCTCGTAAACGTGTTCTTGTGCATCGGAAAGGTGCTACGCGTGCATTCCCGAAGGATCACCCTGCACTCCCTGAAGAGCTGCGAGGTGTGGGACAGCCAGTGTTGATTCCCGGAAGTATGGGAACGTGCTCTTATGTACTAGTTGGTACGGATCAAGCGATGAAAGAAACTTTTGGCTCTTCATGCCATGGTGCGGGAAGGGCGAAAAGTCGGACTCAGGCAAAAAAGGAAACATCGGCGGATCAATTATTAAAAGAAATGAAAAGTAAAGGGATATTCGTTAGAGGTGAAACAAGATCAGGACTTACCGAGGAAAAACCTGATGCGTATAAAGACGTCAGCCGCGTTGTGGAGGTTGTCCATGGTGCGGGTATCGCAAGAAAGGTGGCTAAGCTTGTTCCACTTGCAGTTATGAAAGGATGATTTTCAAAAACATTTCTGTGTTAACTAACAATCAAAAAGAAGCTCTTGATTTTAAGCAACATTTGTCGGTAACAGCAAATGCGGGTGCAGGCAAAACGTTCGTACTTGTGCGACGCTTTGTTGAGATTCTCCTAAACACGGATGCTCGTGTAAACGAGCTTGTTGCCATAACATTTACTGAAAAAGCTGCGGGCGAGCTTCGAAAAAAAATTGCCGATCATATCGAGGAGAAGATCCACAACACTTCTGCTTCCCAAGAATTGCTGAAACTTGAGCGTATCAGGGATCAACTGATCTCCGCGAATATCGGGACAATCCATTCGTTTTGTGCGCAACTACTCCGTGAGTATCCAGTTGAAGCTAACATCGATGCCGGATTTACGATACTTGAAGAGATAGATAAACAAATACTTGAATACAATGCAATGAGAGAAACTTTTTTATCAGTTCTTTCTATCTCTGAACAAACACAGCAACGCGACGCGGTAACGGATGTAATCCGAATGCTCGGTAAGAATACTGTTCAGCGGTATCTTAGTGTTTTTCTTGAGAAACGTGAACAGATTGAACGCATGCTTCAAAGTGATGGCTGCCTCGATGTTACATTATCTGATGATCAGATTTTGGAAGGATGGAATCGTTCTATAATCAAAGTTGTCTCAGATCAACTTGATAATCCATCCTGGTTAAAATCACTTAATAAGATTTTTCAGATAGCCAAAGGTAAAACTTCCAGTGAAGTTTCTGCTTTATTTAAAAAGTGGAGTGAGAATCGATCAATAGAGGGAAAAATCGACTTTTATGTAGAACTTACAAACTGTATTTTCACACAAAAAGGGACGCTGCGTAAAGAATTCATCGGCTCAAAAACAGATACCACAAAGATTGAGCATGATATTGAATTCACATCTAAACACTATTTATCATTTTCCATCCTTTCAACAAGCATACACGACGATAAAGAATCGAAAGGCAACAGAATTTTACTGCGCTCATTAAGAGTTTTGTTGGATGTTTTTCGGCATGTCGTCTGTAAATATGAGGAGAAAAAACTTGAATACGGTCAGCTCGATTTTGAAGATATTCTCTTAAAAACGCGAGAGCTTTTACTAAAGGTCGAAATCAGGAATTCGATTTCTAAGAGGTTTAAATACATCATGGTGGATGAATTCCAGGATACAAACCGTTTGCAGTATGAAATTCTCCAGCTTCTCGTTTCAAATTTTAATATTGGCAATCTTTTTATCGTTGGTGATCCTAAACAATCTATTTATGGTTTCCGTGATGCTGAAGTGGAAATTTTCAATCAGACAAAAAATCAGATTGTAACTACAGAATCGGGAAAAGAAATCGTTCTTGCCGAAAGTTTTAGATTGTTGCCAAATCTTATCGATTTTGTTGATCGGGTTTTCGCACACATTATGATGCAACCAAATTCACGGTATGATGTGCCATATAATAAACTTGTACAAGGACGTAGAACTAGTGCCGAAGGTACTATTGAGTTATTGCTAGTTCCTTCTAAAGATGCTGCATCAGATAGTGAAGGAGATAAGGAAGTAAGGGAAGCTACTAATGCGGTCGTTAATGAATGTATTATGATAGTGCAACGCATCATAGATTTCACCCAAGGCAACCACATTATTTATCAGGGTAAAAGTGATATTCCGAAGCAACTGGAATTCAAAGATATCGCAATCCTTTTGAGAAGGAGAATCCACCTTGCAGTTCTTGAAAAAACTTTGATGGATTTTAAAATTCCATATATGTTGACAGGTGGGGTGGGTTTTTATCAGACGCAAGAAGTTTATGACCTCCTTAATTATTTCAAATTCCTTCTTAATCCGGAAGATGACGTCTCATTAGCTGGGATATTGCGTTCACCGTTTTTCACATTATCAGATGTTGAATTATTTGAGATCTCTTTATGCAACGGCAATTTATTTTGGCATAAGTTCAAAGATTATGAACAAAAGGCAAATGTGTCGAAGAATGTACATCAGGCAGTGTGCATATTATCAGAACATTTAGAGCTTGCAAACCGCATCCCGATTCCTTCTCTTATAAGAAAGATTTTATTACAGACTGGTTGGGCTGGTTCTGTTGCCGGCTTGCCTTATGGCGAACAGAATGTAGCCAATATCGATAAATTCCTTCGGAACGCCCGTGAATTTGAAAATAAAGGATATACCACTTTGTATGATTTTGTAAAGCGGATAGAGATGTTGGTTGAACAGGAAGAGCGTGAAGGGCAAGCTTCTCTTGATGTAATCGGAAATTGTGTTCAGGTTATGACAATACATGCCGCGAAAGGGTTAGAGTTCCCAGTTGTCTTTGTTCCATTTGCTCATCAAAAGTTTCGCTACGATAACCCTCCTTATATCGAAACCGAAAGAGGAATTGGGTATAACATTAAAGATGATGTTGATTTAAATGAAAATATAACTCCGCCGCTATTACATTTTCTCCAACATGAAAGTCGACAAAAAACAGAGGCGGAAGAAAAGCGTATCTTTTATGTAGCTTGCACGCGTGCTCGCGATATCCTCATAATTTCCGGTAAAATGAATTTAAGTTCCAATCACACTTCGTACCTCAAATGGATATCTGAAGAGTTGATGTTGTATGAATCAAATTTAAAAGATGGCAAGATTACTCTATCACCAGCTACTATACATGTGTTAAGTACAGAAGTGGGGGAAAAACCTATTTTGGAAATTCCCCATCGATTGACATTAGATATTAGAATTTGGGACAATAAACCACTCGTGATTCCTATGATGAAAACGATCTCGAGAAAAATATCGCTTCCGCGTGAGATATATATTCAAAAAATACAAAGTGAAAGCCATGGTGAATACTTTTCAGCAACGCAAATCAAGACATTTCTTGAGTGTTCAGCTAAGTATTATCTAAAATACATTCTTGGTCTGCCAGAGAAAAACATTGTACCGGTTGACTTCAACGAAATTGATGATCCAGATGATGTCATTCACGGCGAAATTGAGGGTCAACTTACGCATTCAGTTTTACGAACAATCGATAAAGTGGGTTTCAGTGAGGATAATATCAAAACGAGGATCATAGATGTGATCAAGAGAAGTGGATATTCGAATATCGATGATCGTAATAAAATCGAAATGATCATATCAAGGAATGTATTCAAATTTCTAAAGTCACAGTTTGGAGCTGAGGTGCTCTCAACCACTGAAACAAAAACAGAGTTGACAATAACTGCATCTTTTGGTGGCGATTATTTCACTGGAACGATTGATCGGCTTTATAAAAATAAAAAAAACAATTGGGGCATCGTTGATTACAAAACGGAGAGGATTGATTTCGATGATATTGAGAGTAAGTCAGAAGTCTATAAAATACAGTTGTTATTCTATGCGTTATTAGTTAATAATCTTTACAAACAAAAAAATATCGATGCTTCTTTAATATTCTTGAGATTACCTTCGAATCCGGTCCACTTCAAGTTTAGTGAAAAAGATATGTCGAATTTTCAGGGACAACTTCAAGATATCATAAAAAAAATAAAAACGGGATGTTTTGAGCAAAAATTCTTGAACTGCAAAAATTGCACATATCAACAAAATTGGAGATGCGTTTTTTCTTAAAAATTTACCAAATTCATCTTTATTTGAATTTTTTTATTTTTACCTTGAAAATTCGGTTATTTTGGGCTTGTGGATAAGTTTTATTAAAATGTTGAAAAATTGACTGTTTTCGACGGTTTCCGTATTGGATAAGTTGTGGAAAAAGGGGGATACACCGTAATATCAGAAATTAAACGTATCATCTAAAGCATTCCTTAATAAAGTACTTGCATCTTATTTAAAAATTGCGTAACCTCCAAATGTCTAACTCTCTTGGGCAGCTATTAGTCAATTTTTAAAATATGTTTTTAAATAAAGCTAGAGGTATAAAATGAATTCTCCGGAAAAATACGTTGAAATTCTTGAAGGTATTTCGGGCGGTTTTTTTGCACTTGATAATGAATTTCGTTTTACATATTGGAACCGAGCCGCGGAAGAAGGAACCGGGTTAAAAAAAGAGTATGTGCTCGGTAAAAATGTATTTGAAATATTTCCCAATGCTCGTGATGCGGAACTTGGTGAGAAGTATCGCATGGCGATGGAGAAAAAAGTGTTTCAAAGTATCGAGACTTGTTATAGGGATGAACGTTTCGAGGCATGGTATGACGTCCGGATATACCCGACCGACAGTGGCATTTCGGTTTTTTTCCAAGATGTCACAGACCAAAAGCGAGAGCAACGTCAAAAAGAAATGCTCATGGAAGTATCACATGTTATAAATGTCGCTCCGCACTTAGACGATTTGTGCTTGAATGCGGGCGAGCGGATTGCTCAGTTCATGGAAATACCACCTAAATTCGTATGTATCTATCGGTACGACCAACGATCTTCGCTTCTCCATTTGATGGCACCGTCACTTTTCGATGTTCGTGTTGATCCAGAAGTCGAGCATCAAATAGTGCATGAGAAGGCAAACACAATTGCCGTTCAGACGGCTCTCGGAAAGAAGATTGTCGTATCCGATGAATTATCCCGCAGCTCGATCGCTTCTTATTTCCTAAGTGAAACCGAGGTATTAAAATTAAAAACTCTCATTTCTATTCCACTCTTAGTCCAGAACGAGCTTCAGGGGGTTCTCGAAGTTTTATCACCCAAAGTTGATAAATATGTGCAAGAAGAATTGAAATTATTATCAATAATTGCTAACGAGCTTTCAATAGGGATGAGCCGAAAGAGATTGATGGATGAAGTTACCATCAAAAATATTGAATTAGAGAACGAGAAGAAAAGAACCGACGATGCTAATGATACGTTGAAACGTTTTCTTGCTACTTTCAGCCACGAATTACGCGCTCCGCTGAATGCGATCGTGGGCTTTTCCGAAATTCTAACTTCTGACTTAAAGGGTTTGCCGCCTGAAAAAGTAAATGATTTTATGAGGAACATCAACGAAAGTGGTAAACATCTGCAGGGTCTCATCAACGATATCCTTGACCTCTCGAAAATTGAAGCAGGGAAAATGGAATTACACATCGAGGCATACCCTGTTTCTTACTTCACTGAGAGTATTCAACGAGTAATGCAAGCGGCAATGCATGAGAAAAATATTTCTCTAATATTCAATATTGCTCCTGATATCGATCAGTTGGTTGTAGATCAGACACGCTTCAAACAAATTCTCATGAATCTTGTCTCAAATGCAATCAAGTATAGTCACAGCGACAGTAAAGTGATGGTTAGTATTCATAGATTTGTTAATGAAATCGATGTTTCGGTGAAGGATGAAGGTGTTGGTATTAAACCTGAAGATTTATCGCGGCTTTTCCACGCATTTCAACAAGGCAAAAATTCACACAGCGCGAAGGAGGGAACAGGTTTGGGGTTGGTGATAACGAAGCGGCTAATAGAATTGCACGGAGGTCAAATATTCGTAGAGAGCGAATGGGGTAAAGGCAGCACTTTCCGTTTTCGCATTCCGATGGTAGTTGCCGGGGAAGTGATTGAATCGGCCGATCAACTGGTACGGATTGTAAATGAGCAGCCAGTAACATTGCCGGATGGTGAAAAACCACTTGTGCTTATCATCGAAGACAATCCTCAGGCGAGCCAGCTTATCCAGATGTATTTAATCGAAGCTGGTTATCGGACCGAGGTTGCTAAGGATGGTGCTGAAGGTTTGGAGATGGCAAAACGCCTCAGACCGCACATCATCACCCTCGATATGATTATGCCAATGAAAGATGGCTGGCAGGTGCTAAAGGAACTCAAGCGTCACCCAATTTGTAAGAACATTCCAATCATTATTGTTTCAATTACTGATGAGAAAAAACTCGGATTCAGTATGGGTGCGGTTGATTACTTCGTCAAACCAGTGAATCGTGAAGAATTAATCAATGCATTAAAGAAGATTCCCCTTCGTCGGGTTGGCCATAAGACGCACCCCAAAGTACTAATAATTGATGACGATAAAACTGCTTCCGAGCTTATCCAAGTAATGCTCGAAGGTGAGGGATACGAAGTTATAAAAACTATGAACGGAAAAGAAGGTGTACGGTTAGCAAACTCCGAATCACCAGATTTAATAATTCTTGATCTTATAATGCCTGATATTTCCGGATTCAATGTCGCCTATCAGCTTAAACAGCAGCCGAAGACACGGAATACACCAATCATTATTCTTACATCTATGGAAATTGATGAGGACACGAAAGAGCAGATGCAGGGATTCATTTCAACAATTATGAGTAAATCGAGATTTACTAAGAAAGACTTGCTCCGTGAGATTAATTCGATTGAAAAAATGAAGTGAATATGTCAATGTATCGAAGAAAGTATCGAAAACACATCACTATCGTATAAGTATCATCTTTTTTGTCGATGTAAATGACAAGGTGGTAATACGGTAGAAATAAACTCCGCTCGGTAGGTTCGAGCCATCAAACGTTATCGGTAATCTCGATTTTGAGTTACCCGCCTCCTGAATATCATCCAACAATGTTGTGACTAACTTTCCGAGAAAATTGTACACTCTAAGTACTACGTGTTCTCGCATGGATAAATCGAAATTGATTGTGGTGCCGGCATTGAACGGGTTAGGATAATTTTGTTTTAAATCATAAGATTTGAGTCTATTATCCTCTTTACGTATTTCTGGTAAAATCCCTTGCCTGTAAAAGATTTCCCCTTTTTCGCTGATCTCTTCCGACCAAACGATATGCAAGCGATTTCTAAAAAATTCTATTGATGGCTCACCTGCTCTGACACTCACAGTTGGTGTGTCGTCCGAACAAAACGTGGACGATCCGTCATTGCTGTGGCGGGTCAATATCGTTCGGTTTTCACCATTCTGGTTATCCCAAGCCACTGAAACAAATGTTTCACTTACGGCAATATCTGGAAAAACCGCATATCTATCATTTGAGACTACTATCTGAGAATCCCAAATTAGATCTCCATTCTCATCGTAGCTGCCTCGGCGAAAAATAACATTTCCGGTGTCGTTCCATATAGTATAGAATGTACGGTTATCATTTAGCGCAATCTTCGGATAAAGGGAAGGTATCAAATCTTCACCTGAAATAACTTCGGGACCTGTGCAGAATGTACCTTCGTCAGTGATAAGATAATATCCAACTTCCATACGATCTCCTATGTAAACCCCGACTGCGTGCATAGTGTCTTGCGATATTTTTAAATCAGTTAGCAATGGCATTTGTGAATTCGGTATTTCCCAAGTAACGCCATAATCATCACTCCTTAACATTCCGTTCTCTGCACCTCGCTGCCCAGTATAATGTATATATACAATTGAATCATACGCAGCTATAATTCGCGGCTGACTATTAGTGAGAATTGTATCAGGATTTTTCCAAGTAATACCAGCGTTCGTACTTCGGAGAAATAACGTTTGATATGTATTACCTTCTGAGCCATTAAAAGTGATGTAAATAAATGATCCCGAGCATGATATAAAACCGGGTTCAGATGCAATACCCAAAGGAGCAATTGTCATCTGTTCTGAAAAAGAAGCTCCCCCATCAAAGCTGTGGCAATATTGGATTCCATTGTGCGAACTTGTTCCGAATATATCTATCCCGAACCAGATAACATGAATTGTATCACCGGAAATTGAAAGCTGAGGTGAAGTTAATGGGATCGAATCAATCGAGAGTTTAACAGGATTGGACCATGTGACATCACAGGAGTTTGCCTGGCAATAAGAAATTAATGGAAATATAACACCCCAAAGTAAGTAAGAGATAAGAGTCTTTAGCAATATATGCCGAGCGTAGTTTCTACTCCTCAATTTATTAATGCAGCTGAGCAACTTGAATCCCTAAGATTATGGCACTATTCAAGTATAATAATATAGTTCGAGTTAGTCAACTTTATACACGTATTATTATTGATTTTGATGATTTATTCTTAAATTGTTTATAATGATTTTCAAAAGACATCTATTTTTTTTCATTACAAAGGAAAATTTATGAAATATCGAATAATCCCGTTTGTTTTTATGTTATTTACTCTGCTTACGGTTGTCGGTTATAGCCAGAGTATAATCATCAATGAGTTATTCAATTCTGGTACGAACGCCGATGAATGGGTAGAATTACTTGTCCTTCAGGATGGACTCGATATCAGAGGTTGGGATATTCGAGATTTCTCAGGTAGTGGAACAGCACAGCAACCGTTGGTTTTCTCACAGAATGGGATTTGGCAAAATTTAAAATCGGGAACGATTATTATCGTCAGTGCGGGAACTACTCTCACAGAAGATTTTGACCCGAGCGATTATTCGATGACCATTCGATCGAATAATACAACATATTTTAGTGGTACTGTTTTTAACTTGGCAGGCAGCAGTGATGCTGTTCAAATCCGAAATTCTACTCAAACTCATATTTTTGGGGTATCATGGGGAACGAATAACGCTTCAAGTCTCCCAGATCCAAAAGTACACTTCACGAGTGGTTTACCGTCAGGTCAAAGCAGTATTTCTTTTAATGGAAGTTCTGT
>CAYGZC010000265.1:0-15225 GCA_964354225.1 uncultured Chlorobiaceae bacterium
ACTAATTTCTTAGTCTCAACATCGACCGGCAGGATGGCACCGCTCGGACAAATCTGGCTGCATACTGTGCACTCGTAGTTGCAGTAACTTGCATCGTAATTCATTTTTGGCTGGAAAATACCAGCCAATCCATAATCGAGGAAAGATGGATAAAGTACTTGGGTTGGACAGGCACTGACACATAGATGACAAGCCGTGCATAGATTTGAAAAATGTTTAATGCTGCGCGATCCCGGAGGAGTTACCGGATGTTTTTTATTCGCATCGTATCCACTTTTTACAGCAGCGCTGTCAATATTTGTAAGTGCCGGGACTGTTAATCCAATTGCCGGAGTAACCATTTCTTTGAAAAATATTCTTCTTGCCGGATTGAACTCTGACGATTCTTTATCAGGTATTTTAATACGTGCCGCTGAATATATTATTCCATCAGTCGGACAAGATTTGATGCAATTGAAACATCCGACACAAGCGCTGAAATCGATTCGCTTCGTTTCGCTTTCAATGCAGTTTGCTTTGCAAACTTTCTCACATGCACCACAGTCGTTACAGGCAATTTTGTTGATGACAATTTTGAATATCGCAAAGCGAGAAATTACCCCAAGTAATGCACCCGCCGGACAGAGAGAATTACAAAAAAGTCTTCCGTGATAGTACGACATATAAACTAATAGACCTAAAAACACGAATGCACTAATTAAGATACTCGTGCTAACATCCCGTAAAGGTATATTATAGAGGAAATAGTTTTGGTAGTGTCCTAATATTCCGACTATTATGTTGTTAATTAAGGTTGTTATCGGCTCGATGGTGTTTGTTAATATCCTGCCGTAATTGCTGAATGGCTCAAAGAGATTTAATAGAGTGAGACTCTCACCTACGGTGAAAATTATCATTGCAGTTAGAAGTGAATAATGGAAAAAGAAAGGCGATTTTATATACTCGTATCTTTTCTTTCGATCTTTTTTCTTTTTGATATGGATGATTATATCCTGAAGTGTTCCAAGCGGGCAGAGGATTGAACAATATACACGTCCGAATGCAATCGTCAGACCGATCACAATAATCAGTCCGATGGTAGCCGTTCCGCTGTATACAAAAATCTTTGTGAGCGATGGAATAACCTGCACCGAGACTAAAATATTACTTACAGAGGATGGTACACCATTCCGCGGATCGATAAACAGTATGCTGATCGGTATAAAAAGAATAAGAGAAACGATAACCCGGATTTTTTTCAGCTTTTCGAGCTTGAACCAGCTCACACAGTGATCCGCTTGATGTTCAGTTTATCCAAATCCATTCTTCCAACTTTCATTTCCGCTGCGATCTGTATATGGCGGACATCCTCAGGCTTCATACCGAAAAGTTTTGCAGCTGCAGTATCAGCCGCAACGATATCGGTGGAAATCAATTGTGCCTTCATCGAAACAACATCTTCAATAGAGACACCACGCGGACCGTTCGATTTCATTACATTGTAAGCATCAACGATATTCAAATCCGGTTTGCGGAATGATGCAAAATCCGCAATACACTGGTGAAGATCGTTGCGATGCCAGTATTTTCTATCCCAGACATTGCCCATAAGGTTCTTCATCGCGATTGTCAAATTAGTTCCGCTGTGGTTTTTGAGAATCGGAACATTGATGAATACATCGGCACCAAGGATTAACTCGTGCTCTTTAGCAGAGGTGAGCGTTTTTCCGTTCGGAATTTTAACATCATGGTAATAACTTTCGCTGCTGCCGGGGGCAATTTTTCCACCAGCATCTTTAACTGCACGCTCGATGCCGCTATTACTGTAGCATCTCCGCCATTCGTCGCAAGTGTTATCGACAACATTGACTTCTTTCGCACCTGCATCGAAGCAGTGCTTAATAATTCGAGAAACTAATTTTGGATTAGTGTTGCCGGCGCGTTCGGGTGAAACATCCCACCCGATGTTTGGCTTCACGACAACCTTCTGTCCTTTTTTTACAAACGTTCTCATCCCGCCAAGCGCTTCAATTCCTTTATCGAACATGACATCTGGCTCACCGCCTTTGATTGCGACAAGATCGAAGGGGGTAGGCGTGTAGGCAAATGATTCATCATACTTCCCAAATGTTAGATATGATCCAACCGTCAGCGAGGTAGCTATACTTTTCTTGAAAAATGTCCGTCGATCCATAAATTTCTCCAAATATTTTGATGCTAGATGATTTGTATCGTTATCTATAATTTACACTTGTTATTGATTTTGTCAAAAAAGATTATTAAAATCTTACGAATCATTTAAATAGATTTTCAGGGAAATCTTTTTCTAAAAGATATCTATAATAGAAACGGTACGTTTCGTTTCTCAGATGGGTTGCTTTCGGTCCACCCCAGCCGTGTCTGCCGCCGGGATAAATCATAAGCTCGAAATGCTTTTTCATATCTTGAAGTTTATCAACAAGCTGGATAATATTCTGCATGTGAACATTATCATCCATCGTACCATGGATAATACACAGCATTCCTTTGTATCGATCTGCATACGTCATTACCGATGTATTTTTGTAACCCTCAGGATTTTCTTCGGGTGTGTCCATGTATCTTTCAGTGTAGTGTGAATCGTACAAGCGGTAGTCTGTAACAGAGTAGTCTGCAACGCCGTGTGTGAAATAATCTGCACCATAAGTTAACGCCATGCAAGTTACGTAACCACCATAACTTCCACCGGTGATGCAAATTTTCGTCGTATCGACGAATGGTTTTCCCCGTAGCCATTTTACTACCTCAATGTAATCATTCATCTCCCATTTCCCCAAGTTCCTGTGCATAAGGGCTGCGCCTTCTTTCCCAAAATGCGCGGATCCTCGATGATCAATCGCAACTTGAATAACGCCTTCCAAAGCAAGCCACTGCGAACGGATTTCCTTCCAGGAATTTGAGACATCATATGTTCCCGGTCCGCCGTAAACACTGATGAGGACGGGATATTTTTTATTCTCGTCAAAGTTATTTGGCAACGTCCAGATTACGGGAAGATTATATCCATCAGAGGTTTTCACACTAAATATTTCGGGCTTAGCAAGATCATACTTTTCTAATTCCTCGGTTTTACTATCACCTAAGTCTTTTACAAATTTTCCACCTGAAGTGTATAGAGCCATCTTAGATGGTGTTGTAATATTAAAATATGTGACAATGAAATACTTCCCTTTTGGTGATATGATAATAGAATTAGTGTAATCGCCTGGACTCAGTCTTTTTAAATTCTTGCCGTTAAGATTCACGCTATAGAAATCCGTATTAGTGGTGATTTCTTTCCGGGCGGTGAAATATATAACACCATTATTTTCATCTAAAAGCTGCATGTCAACAACACCCCATTTACCATCGGTAATTTTGTTTATAAATTTTCCGTCCAGTCCGTGTAAATATAAATGACTCCAGCCGTCTTTATCGCTCTTGATGATGAACCTATTATTATCTTTCAGAAAATGAATCGATTCGAACCAGTCGACCCATGATTTCTGATGCTCAATATAAATCCGTTTCTTATTGCCGGTTTCAGGATTGATTGAATACAATATCAAAGTATCTTGCTGTCGATTCATCCATTGACAGATAAGTTGTTTGCCGTCCGGTGTCCAGAATGGTGTGCCGAAATATTGATCATCCTTTTCATTGAAGTCGGTCCATTCGATGTTGGTGTTTGGAATCGAAATCGTTCCAATCTTAACTTCCGGATTTGGATCACCGGCTTTGGGATAGCGGGTATTTTCAAGCGAGCCGTGAACACCTTCCGCATTAAAAATTGGAAACACCGGCACTTTCGATTCATCGAAACGGAAAAATACAAGCCGTTTGCTATCGGGCGACCACCAGAAAGACCGGTAACGCGACGGTCTGCCGAAAATCTCTTCATAATATAGCCATGCCGCCCAGCCATTATATATAACATCAGACCCATCGTTTGTGTATTGAAATTCTTGTCCCGTGTTTACTTCGATAACAAATAAATTATTATCTCTGGTGAACGCCACATAATTTCCATCGGGTGAGAGTGTCGGATTTTTTTCCTCGGAAGATGTCTGCGTTAGTCGTTTGGATTCTTTTTTCTTGGTGTCGAAAAAATACAGGTCTTTATCTTTTATATAAATAAGCTTATCATATTTCTCGGTATGCGAGGCGGGAGAGCTTGGGTCTATGCTCGTATCGATGATGGTTTTATATTGATCCATATCTCGATAGATTTCTTCTTTTCCACTCTTTATATTAACGGAGTAAAGTTTTGGTTTTTCATCGCCTTCCTTTTTCTTCGTCTCAAGGTAATGATTATCGTCAGCCCAACCGGTTATGTTAGGAAGTGTTTTTGTAAGCTTGGGTTCAGCACCCTTGAAGATTTGGTCGAAGGTTAATTTCTTTTTTTCTTGTGCCTGTGAACAAAAAACAAAAACCCCGATGAATAATAAACAAGCTGCAAATATATGGGTGAAATATTTTTTTCGATTCATGATGATGGTTCTATGATTATGATTTGAAAGGGTTTTTCTTATAGAGAATATTTTTATGCTATCTGGTTGTGAGAATAAAAAGATAAATAAACTTACCATCTTTATGGATAATTTGCAATATTTTCTTGACCTTTTTTGGAAAACATACCGAGGAACTCCCGTTGATAAAGCATTGTTTTAGTTTATACCAACTATAATGAGAGCAGATGATAAATGAGGAATATACGATACAAAGGAAGTTCCGTAATTATTTTGTGTTTTACAGTCATTTTTACGATAAATAATCAGGCACAGGAAAAGAAAATGAGCTACAACAAACTTACTCCTGAAGAAGAAAAGGTCATCGTTCGTAAAGCAACGGAACGTCCATTTACTGGTAAGTATCTTAACAACAAGGAGAGGGGAACGTATATATGCCGACAGTGCAATGCCCCGCTTTATAGATCAAATGATAAATTCGATTCGCATTGTGGGTGGCCCAGCTTCGATGACGAAATCCCCGGAGCAGTCAAACGCCTTCCCGATCCTGATGGCACCCGCACAGAAATATTATGTGCTAAGTGTGGCGCGCATCTTGGACACGTGTTTCTTGGTGAAGGACTTACTCCAAAGAATGTGCGCCATTGTGTTAATTCTGTTTCTCTTAATTTCATATCTAACGAGAAAAAATAAAGATTGGATTAGTGACCACTGAAATTTATAATTCGACTCTTGTCTAAAGCTATTTGTTTCATTAAAGTGGTTTTCGATATAATTTTTCTAATGAAAGCTTAACAATAAAACTCTCACTGCTAACTTGATTGTGAGAAGAAGCTTATGTATTTTTATTACCAATAGGCATTCTATGATATGTAAACTTTTCACTCAGGTCTCTCACATATGGCAAGTACAGAGGATATAATCCGGCGGGCTAAAGAAGCTGCCGAAGCGTTCAGAAAATTAGATCAAAAACAAACAGATCGCATTACTCGCGCTATTTATCTTGCAGCGATGGACAACCGTGTGCGACTTGCGAAGATGGCAGCGGAGGAATCGGGTTTAGGTATTTGGCAGCACAAGGTTATTAAGAATGTGATTGCAAGCCAGTTGGTCTACGAAAACATCAAGAATCAAAAAACCGTCGGAGTGATCTCAGAAGATTCTTTTTCCGGAATTATCGAGATGGCACAGCCAATCGGTCCAATTCTCGCATTGATTCCCGTGATAAATCCCACCTCAACCGCAATTTTTAAAATTCTTATTTCAATGAAAACTCGGAATCCGATAATCATAAGTGCAAACGCAACAACGAAGTATTGTGTCGCAGAAACGTCGCGCGTCTGTTACGAGGTGGCACTGACGGCAGGTGCACCCGAGAATTGTATTCAGTGGCTGACCAAGCCGAACATAATTAAGACAAAGGAGTTGATGAGCCATCGTGGCTTAGCGCTAATTTTAGCTACAGGCACAGGTGATCTTGTCAAGGCGAGTTACAGTTCGGGAACACCGACCATCGGTGTTGGTGTGGGCAATGTTCCTGTTTACATTGGCGCATCGGCTGATATTCCTTTTGCAGTTCGGAATATTCTGATGTCTAAAACATTCGATAACGGTTCGATATGTGCAAGTGAACAAGCAGTGGTTGTCAAAAAGGGAATCGCCGAAAAAGTAATTTATGAGTTCAAGGAACAAAAGGCACATTTCTTATCACCTGAAGAAATTGAAAAAGTAGAACGCATCGCTTATGATAATGGGAAAGGAGTAATGACAGCGTCGGTGGTCGGGCAGTCGGTAAAGCGGATTGCAGAAATGGCTGGCATCAGTGTTCCTTGGGATACCTCAGTGCTCATCGCGAAGCTCAAGCATGTTTCGCGCGTACATCCTTTATCTGCCGAGATTCTTGCACCGATACTTGCATTTTATGTTGAGGAAAATTTTGAGACTGCTATCGAGCGGTGTGCAGAGATTACTCGCTTTGGAGGTATCGGTCATACCGCAGTTATTTATTCTAATAGTCCTGAGCGGATCGAGTACTTTTCTAATGCTATAGATGTTGCCCGGATACTTGTCAATACGCCTTCTACTCAGGGTGCATTGGGCGGAATGTTTAATACGCTGACTACTTCGTTCACTTTGAGCTGCGGATCAGGCGGGAAAAATAGCACTACTGATAATATCTCTACCCGTAATTTATTGAATATCCACAGAATATGTCGCCGAAGAGTGAACGAGCGATGGATGAATATTGATCAGGGAAAATATTTAGATGAAAAGCTAACAGGCGAAGATCTCGAAAGAGAGTATAACAAGAATTCGTAAGTACCCAATGTGCTCAGATCGACCCAAAGAATTTACTAGCATATACGAATATCTCTCATTACTTCTTATACAAAAGACAAAGAGATTCATGCTAAACATATTCTTTACAACTTTCGTGGTGTTTCATCCCGCTTTGCGGGATCCCATGTATCTCAAAAAAGTCGAATATCGCTTCAATCATCGTAATGATAATCTTTTAAAACTTTTTACCTAAAACAATACTTCCTTCGCAATGGATCAAAAATGGATTGCACTCTAGATCCAAGGGTACTAAAATACAGCTTGGATAGCTTTTTTATGGCAAATTAGAACGCTTTACAAGCTAAGGTGTTGATAATCTTACAAATTAGTCCTATCTTTAAAAGATTGAAAATCTTAAGGATTAAAGTACAGCAAAGATAAGTTTAATGAAAAATTCATTATTCAAAAACTATTTAGACCTTTTCGATAAAAATTGTAATAAAAAGCCGAATGCTATAGCAGTAAAATTTGGCAGCCAATCTTTAACTTATTCAAATCTTTCCAAAAAGATAAATCAACTCGCCAACTATCTGATAAAGAAAGGCGTTAAATCAGAAATGTTAGTTGGAATTTCTGCGGAACGCTCGATAGAGATGATCATTAGTTTGCTGGCAGTTCATAGAGTAGGAGCAGCTTATGTTCCCTTAGATCCAGCATATCCTACGGATAGATTAAAATATATGGTCGAAGATTCCGGCCTTAAATTAATTTTGAGTAATCACACCAGCTTTATTCCCACTAAAGAAATTGAAACAATCAATTTAAATCAAATGGCGGCAACCATTGAAAGAGAAGATTCTGATTGTCCTTCGTTTGATATAAAACCGGATGCCTTGGCTTATGTAATGTATACATCAGGATCCACTGGCCGCCCAAAAGGTGTTATGATTACACATTTCAATTTGATGTCATTCGTAGAATTGGTGCCTAAGGTTCTAGATATTCTTGATGATGATGTCTATCTCCTATCTGCATCAATTACATACGCATTATCAGTTCGGCAAATTTTTGTATCTCTCTCGTTTGGTATAAAGTTAGTTGTTGCAAACTCATCGACAATTCAAGATCCAATCGAACTATTCAAACTCATTAAAGACGAAAAGATTACTCTTGTAGATTTTGTACCAGCTCATTGGAGATCTTGTAATGTGATACTTAGAAGTATGGATTCGCAAGAGAGAGTTAAATTATTAAAAAATAACTTAAGACGAATCGTTACTGTCGGTGAACCGCTACTACAAGATTTACCGTTTGAATGGAAACATAAGTTTAATCATCCAGCACAGATTGTTAATATATTTGGTCAGACAGAAACAACTGGTCTTATCACGAGTTTTCCTGTCTCAAAAAGCGATATAGATGCTTCCAGGGTAGTTTCGATTGGCAAACCTATTCCCGAAACCCAGGTGTATATTTTAGATCCGGAAAGCTTGCTACAAGTAAGAGATGGAGAAATCGGTGAATTGTGTGTCTCCAATGCCTGTGTTGCAAAGGGCTATTTAAATAATTCCATTCTAACAAACACAAAGTTTCTTCCTAATCCCTTTAATACTAATAATCGTAACTTCCTATATCGAACCGGTGACCTTGCGCGATATTCTCCCGATGGTAATATTGAATATTTAGGAAGAAGTGATCAACAAGTTAAAATAAGAGGAATGAGGGTCGAACTAGATGAAATTGAAGCGGTTATTCTCAGTGGAAACTCTGTTAAAGAGGTGGCAGTTGTTACTCAAACAAGAGTAAATTATGGAGATATCCTTGTTGCTTTTCTTTCGACACAAGGAAATCAAAATATAAGTGTGGAAGAATTAAGAAATTCTGTTAAAGCTGTTTTACCAACACATATGGTTCCGGTATCTTTTATCATACTGAATGAGCTGCCTCGCACCCCTAATGGAAAGATAGATCGCAAGGCACTCATAGAGTATAAAATCCCAGATGATGAATTTGATTCAAAAGAAAATACTTCTTTCAGTAAATCCGAGCAAAAGCTTTTAAAAATTTGGAAAAGATTATTTAAAAAGAATTCAGTTAAAATAACGGATAACTTTTTCGATGATTTAGGTGGGGACTCTCTACTTGCTGTTTTACTCTTTTTAGAAATTGAGAAAGAATTTGATCGAAACCTGGCAATAAGCAATCTTTACACATCTCCAACAATCGAAACATTAGCAAAATTACTTAATAATCGTGAAGGGGGTCGAGAATTTCATTCATTGGTTCCGATTAAACCATCGGGGACTGAGAATCCTCTATTTTTAGTTCACGGAGCGGGAGGTAACGTACTCATCTATCGTGATTTATCAAAGCATCTATTGGAAAATATGCCTGTGTATGGATTACAATCGTACGGATTGGAAGACGCAAGTTCACCATTAACTACTATTGAGGAGATGGCTAATGCATATGTAAGCGAGATCAAAAAGATACAGCCATCAGGGCCCTACTTTCTTTGTGGTTATTGTATGGGCGGAACGGTCGCATTAAAGATGGCGCAAGAATTAAAAAGCAACGGTGATGATATAGCATTTTTAGGTATGTTGGAAACTTACAATTGGTCCCGACTTCCAGATCGTTCATTTTATGACAAAGCTAAATTTCTTGGCGAAAAAATTATATATCATTGGAAGAACTTCACTTTGCTGTCAAGTACCGGCAAGACATCCTTCTTGACGACAAAGTTTAACGATTTGAAAAAAAGAACTAGGATCTGGCTCGGAAGATTAATATCAATATTGAGAGAAAACAAATATTCAAAAAGTAATTCATTAACGAGACAATCAGAGATTTGGAAACTTAATGATATGGCATGTTTTAAGTATCAAGCAAATTACTATGATGGCAGACTTACTATATTTTTGCCGAAGAAGAAATATTCTGTGCATAGTGTTCCGGAAGCGATGTGGAATAATAATCATGCAAAAGAAAATGATTTAGTCGTTCTCCCGTTTTATCCTGCGGGTATGTTAGTTGAACCGTTTGTAAGAGAACTTGCAGAAAATATCAATAATAAAATTAGAATGTCACTTCCTGAGCGTAGCACTATTTGATGGAGTGTGCTCCCCATTCCGGTTCCAAAATTAGTGAGAAAAAAATGTTATTTTCATCCCAAACATACAAGGAAAAACACAATGAAAAGACGGTTCACCGAACAACAGATTGTCTTTTAGGTGGGGATGCCAATTAGCTAATTATCTAATGAAGATCAATGTTATTTATTACGCGAGAAAAAATCCCGACCAGTTTCAAACCGATCGGGATTTATCCGTAGTTAGTGTAGCGGGGGCACGCTATGTTCTGCACCTACACAAATTGAGGATGAGATTATTGTAATTGGTGAGCTGAGGATATAAGGGAATCTTAGGAGAAATTTTGCTTTGGGCTACTGACCACCAGTGCCCCAAACGATTCTTCATGTTTAGATAAACCAATTGGATTTGAATAAGGAATTAACTATTATTTTAATTAGTACATAATATGGGGGGCAGGTCGTTTTTCACAGAAGTTTTCTTCATATTAAAAGGAAATATTTGAGTACTATGGTACAAAAATTTCGAATTGTAATTCTCGTTGTAGGTCTCGGCTGTTCATTAATTATTTCATCTTGCAGCTCGAGAAGCAAGGATACCACACTTAAGTCTGCAGCATCAACCGGACCAATGGTAGTGAATGGTGTGGTGTTAAAGCCACAGCGTTTAGATAATATTGTTCGCTCATCAGGAACAGTGCTTGCCTCAGAATCGGTTGATTTGGTTGCTGAGGCAGCGGGACGCTTAGAAAACATTTCTTTTATTGAAGGCAGTCATGTTAGGAGTGGCGATTTATTAGCAAAGATCAATGATGACGATTTACAAGCACAGTTAAGAAAAACCGAATTACAAATTCAGCTTGCATCAGAACAAGAGAAACGTCAAAAACAATTATACGATAAAAGCCTTATCAGCAATGAACAATACGATATTTCACTAAATCAATTGAACACACTCAAAGCTGATCGGGACAACCTCATCGCATCCATCCGCAAAAGAGAAATTCGCGCTCCATTTGACGGAATAATCGGACTGAGGTATGTGAGCCAAGGAGGATATGTTTCCCAGACGACACATATTGCATCAATTCAAAAAATCAATCCTGTGAAAATAGATTTTTCAATACCTGAAAAATATGCAGGTAAAGTCTCTGTGGGTGATCCTGTACAATTAAGCAATGATGAGACGAAACTTCAATTTACAGGGAAATTGTACGCCATAGAACCTAAAATCGACCCCACAATGGGAACATTGCAACTCCGCGCTATATGCGACAATAAATCAGAAAAACTCTTCCCCGGTGCCTATGTACAGATTGAACTAAAGCTTAAACAAATCAACGATGCGTTGATGGTCCCGACTCAGGCAGTGATCCCCGTACTCAAAGGTCAGATGGTTCTGATTCGGAAAAACGGAGTAGTTGTTTCAATTCCAGTGAAAGTCGGGATCCGTACAACAACAAATGTGCAAATTATCAGTGGTCTTTCTGAAGGTGATACTGTCATCACGACAGGGATTATGCAGTTACGTCCAGGAATGCCGGTCAAAGTAACAATTAAGTAGCTTCTCCAATTCCCCCATTTGCCGACACCATAACAATCAATCTACACAATGAGCTTAGCATCCATCAGTATAAAACGCCCAGTACTCGCGATTGTCATGTCGCTTACAATCGTACTCTTTGGTGCTATCAGCTTCAAACTTCTAGGTGTGCGCGAGTATCCTGCCATCGATCCTCCTATCATCAGTGTGCGAACAAATTATGCTGGTGCGAATGCAAGTGTTATAGAATCTCAGATTACAGAGCCTCTTGAGAAAGCCCTGAATGGCATCCCAGGTGTCCGTATCATTTCATCGAGCAGTAGTCAGGGCTCTAGCAATATTACCGTAGAGTTCAATCTTGATGCGAACCTTGAAGCTGCCGCAAATGATGTACGCGACAAAGTCTCTGCAGCAGTACGGTCACTTCCAAAAGATATTGACGCACCGCCAGTGGTCACGAAAGCTGATGCCAGCTCAGATGCCATTATTTCCCTTACCGTCCAAAGTGACACAAGAAACCAACTGGAGCTGAGTGACTTTGCAGAAAATGTCATCTCACAAAATCTCCAGACAATTCCCGGTGTAAGTTCAACGCAAATCATGGGACAGAAACGTTATGCTATGCGTCTCTGGATGGATCCTTCAAAACTTGCCGCGTATAGACTCACGCCACTTGATATAAAAGATGCCTTGAACAGGGAGAATGTCGAGCTTCCTTCAGGCAAGATTGTTGGAAATACAACTGAGCTCATCGTAAACACGAAAGGACGGTTAAAAACGGTTGAGGAGTTCAATAGCCTTATCGTTAAAGCCGAAGGAAAAAATACTGTACGTTTTAGCGACGTAGGATTCGCAAATCTTGGTCCGGAGAATGAAGAAACCATCTTGAAGCAATCCGGTACTCCAATGATCGGTGTGGGGATTATACCGCAGCCCGGAAGCAACTATATAGAAATAGCTGACGAATTTTATAAACGGTTGGAGCAAATCAAGAAGGATCTCCCCCCTGATTACAAGATTAATGTTGCGATCGATAACACACGCTTTATCAAACAATCGGTGAAAGAGGTTCAGGAAACAATTCTTATTGCCGTATTTCTCGTCATTCTCGTCATCTATATCTTCTTCAGAGATTGGATCATCGCCTTCCGTCCGCTGATCGATATTCCAGTGTCGCTCGTCGGCGCATTCTTCATCATGTATCTATTTGGGTTCTCTATCAATATCCTCACGCTGCTCGCCATCGTTCTAGCAACTGGTCTTGTGGTGGATGACGGCATCGTGGTCACTGAGAATATCTTCAAGAAAGTCGAACATGGGTTATCTCCTATGGAAGCGGCGTTTTCTGGCTCCAAGGAGATCTTCTTTGTTGTAATCTCTACATCCATTACACTTGCGGCAGTGTTTTTGCCCGTCATTTTCCTCGAGGGATTTGTCGGTCGGTTGTTCCGCGAGTTTGGCGTTGTTATCGCAGGAGCGGTGCTTATTTCGGCATTTGTGTCTCTTTCACTCACGCCTATGCTCAATGCTCGGATGATCAGGAAATCCCGTAGGCATACCCGAATCTACGAAATGACCGAGCCGTACTTCGAAAAGATGAATGTCTGGTACGGGAATCTACTTGCGCGATTTATGAAGCATCGCTGGTGGGCGATGGCAATCGTTGCCTTATCGCTCGTGTTTATCATCATTTTTGGGAAAACACTACAATCCGAGCTTTCACCCCTTGACGACAGAGGATATCTGCGTGTTAACATAACTGCCCCGGAGGGCGCATCGTTTGAATATACCGATGCATTTATGGATCGCTTCGTCGCGTTTGTAAACGATTCCATTCCTGAGAAACGCGTAACTTTAAGCGTCACTGCACCGGGCTACGGCGGTGGTGCAGTGAATTCCGGTAGTGTCCGCTTGATGCTAACTGATCTTTCTGAGCGTAGACGCTCCCAGCAGGAAATTGCCGATTATCTCACGGTGAAAACGCGTCGCATGACGGAAGCGCGTGTTTTTGTGAATCAAGAACAGACAATCTCAGCGAGCGGCGGCGGTGGGCGTAGTGGGATGCCAGTGCAGTACGTACTGCAGAATCAAAACTTTGAGAAGATCCGCCGAGTTCTACCGCTATTCCTGGACGAAGTGAACAAGAGCAGTGTCTTTCAGACGGCGGATGTAAATTTGAAATTTAACAAGCCGCAAATTGATCTTAGCATTGACCGCAACCGTGCGCAAATCCTTGGGGTATCGGCCATTGATATCGCACAGACACTACAACTGACGTTAAGCGGACAGCGTTTCTCTTATTTCGAAATGAACGGCTTCCAGTATCAGGTGATTGGCCAGGTGAATCGTGAGGACCGTGATGAACCGCTAGATCTGACGTCTATCTATGTACGCAACAACCGTGGTCAATTGATCCAATTGGATAATCTTGTGGAGTTGAAAGAAGAAAGCGCTCCGCCACAATTGTACCACTTTAATCGTTTCAAAGCGGCAACAGTAAGTGCTGCTCTTGCGCCTGGTTATACAATCGGAGACGGCATAGCGGAGATGGATCGCGTTGCGCAAAAGTTATTGGATGATTCATTTGCAACGACACTCGCCGGGCCTTCGCGAGATTACGCTGAGAGTTCTTCCAACATCGTGTTCGCGTTCATGCTGGCACTTGTGCTAATCTACCTTGTGCTTGCAGCACAGTTCGAGAGTTTTAGAGATCCGTTCACGATCATGTTCACAGTACCTCTGGCATTGGCCGGTGCACTCCTCTCGCTTTGGATGTTTGGCAAGACACTGAACATTTTCAGCGAAATTGGTATCATAATGCTTATTGGTTTAGTAACGAAGAATGGAATCCTTATTGTGGAGTTTGCGAACCAGCAGAAGGCAAAAGGAACGAAACTGCTCGAGGCGGCTCAATTTGCTGCAGCTGCTCGCTTCCGTCCGATTCTGATGACAAGTCTTGCGACAATTCTTGGCGCACTGCCGATTGCACTTGCGCTCGGTGGCGGTGCAAAGAGCCGTATGTCAATGGGTATTGTCGTTATTGGTGGCCTTTTCTTTTCACTTGTTCTTACGCTGTTCGTCATTCCTGCAATGTATACATTCTTTTCGAGAGAGAAAAAAACAGAGGTTTCATAATATTCGTCTTTTTTTTTTCATACGATATTCCTCAAGAGCTATTGACCAGCTCCCATATTATATACCAATTTAAAGTTAGTTAATCCTTCAACAGTTGGCAAGCTAAAGCGGATAGAAAATCTTACCTGCTGTGATAAGAATAGTACATCTGTAGGTTCAAGTCGAAGTTCACGATAAAGTAACATATCAACAGAACCCTATAAAAATCCTAACCATTGTTTGATGATTAGGATCTTTCTGTAGTCGGAGTAGCAGGGGCCCGATACATAAACTACAGAAAGATTAACCTCATTTATTAAAGCTTTCAAAAAAAGCAGTTTGAAGAGATTATTATGCCGGTAGCTTTGGCATACAGACTTACCCTTGTTCATGTAACCGCCGTCATACTATTTGGCGTTAATTAAACAGCGGTGTAATAATGAATCGTTATTGGATCTGTTTACGGAAGATGTTATCAGTCGTTTACAAGAGAGGAAGCTATCCGGTGCTTTCGTTGTGAATCTGTTGAAGCATCTGGAGATCAGGTTGTTGCTCGATGGAAAGATTGTCGATGAAGCATATGTCATCGCAGTGATAGAGAGAATGTACAAAGGATTTTACAAGAAATCTGATGAGAGTAAGGAGTTGGTAGGATTCAGGAGCGAGCGATGAATAATAAGCTTTAAAATACAGATGGAATCATGGAATTTTGTATATGGAAAATGTTGGAT
>CAYGZC010000266.1:0-9265 GCA_964354225.1 uncultured Chlorobiaceae bacterium
GCAGTATTCTTTTGTTGTTCGGGAATCTCCTCTTGATAAGATGCAAGTGCCTTTGTAAGTGATTGAATATTGATATCAATTTCATCACGCTGTGATTCGAGCCGAGCGAGTTGATCGATCAGTTTCTTAGATTCATCATCAAGTGAAACTATCCCATACTTATCCATATAATTCTGAAGTGAATCTTCCGCATCAGAAAGTGCTCTTCGTTTATCTATCAACTGAGCCTCAAGAAATTCCCTGAACGCGTGCGACTTTGCTCTGCTTGCCTGTATATTCCGATCGTAATATACTTTTGCAATTGTATTTGCAATCAAAGCTGATTCCCTGGGATTTTGACTTTTCGCTGTAATCTGGATGATATCGGTTTCAGGTATTTCTTTAAAATCCACAACAGTTTCCAATTTGTTCGCTATACCATAAAGCGAAGCGAATTGACGATCATTTTCCTTTTCTTTACCAGGTTGAATTATTAAAATCGGCAATAACTTGGCGGAGTCAAGATAACGCTGATCAAGTAATCTTTGAGCTACTTCTAGAGCAAGCGTTTTTGACTTGAGTATCTCCATTTCATTTTGAGTGAAATTTTTTTCACCCTCCCATCGTCGCAGAACGTCTACGAAAATCGTGGGCTGTGCCAATCTTGGGTTAATTAATATCGAAGCAGTCGCTTTATATACCGGATCCACAAATCTGGTATAAATAAATGCGGTTGATGATATAATTATAAGCGTACTTATTATTATCCATTTACCACGCAGGATGATTCCAAGATAATCCTGAAATGAAATATCGGGGACTTTTCTCTTTTTGTTATTTGCTTCGTTATTTGAAGCCACGGCAACTCCTAGAACATAGTTGACAAACTATACGAATTACTCTCTTAATACATCCATAACTATTACTATTTAGGTCTATTCCACAACTTAAAACGCCAGAATGTATTTATTTAAGCTATTTTCACTTCAATATATATATTTGTACAAAAGAAATCAATAAGTAATTGAACTACAAGGAAAGTCAAAATGTGGATAACAGTAAGTTCTTTATAGTGCTTATTAACACTATTTTACTAAAATCATTCGCTTTATTTGTGTAAGCGGACTATCAACCGAGGTATTGAATACCACCCGATAGAAATAAACACCGCTTGCGAGTTCGGATGCGTCAAAATAGAGGATATGATTCCCCGCTTCAACGTCCTTATCGAGCCAAGTTGTAATATGTTTGCCTAAAATATTATAGACTTCCAATCGAACATGACTATCTTTTGGCAAGCTCAGAGATATCGATGTTCTGTTATTAAATGGATTTGGATAATTTTGTGTAAGATTGAAAGAAGATGGTAATACCGATTCAGGTTGTTTCAAAACTGTTAATACAAAAACTTCTTGATGATTATCGGATTTGCTTGGATTATCCTCAAGGATTATTTCGCCATTTCCATTAAGAATAATTTTTTCACCAGTATTAGATTCCAATTCATAAGATCTTTCCGGATCAACAACTTGCCATTTAATAGTTAATGGATAAGTCGCCGAGCGAATGATTATCGGTAAATCCTCACCTTTCAATGGGGGATTTTCTAATAATGCTGCAAATGAACCGGGATTATTTTCGTTAAAGAAACGAACATCGAAAATATCCTCTATTAATGGCGGAAGGAGTGCGCGTGAAATCAGATGTTTCGAATTGATATTTTCTGTAAAAAAGATTTTTCGACTCTGAGAATTATTTGAACAAAAAGTTAATGAATTCAACAATTCAAAAGAATGAAAATCATCAGTATTTTTAATTACGATTTGCTTCGACTTTGAGAACATTAATTTGCCGGATTGGTTAGCCTTAACCCAATAACCCTTGCCGGGTATAATGGTATCAACTGGGACTAATCCATTAATAAATCCAAACACATATGATGATATAATTCCATTGGGAGTTGTGGCTAATGATGCCACCGGGAAAGAATCACTGATAGAGCCGATAAGATTCCAGTCATTAATAACATCGATGGTGTCATTATTTACTTTAGATCCTGCTATCCACACGGCATGAGACTGTTGGAATTTTAGCCAATAACCCAAACCTAATCTAAGACTTTCGGCTAACATATAGGAAGTTTGATAATAGAATGCCGGTGACGTAGAAGATGGGAAAACATCCTTTTGTTTTCCGCTTTTTACATTCACTGGTAGTGAGACTGCATTCCATCCATCCATATAATCACAATTCACCACACTTGAAGCATAGTTCAGAAAGTTGCAAACGGCAGAAGTCCTCGACGTGTCTAATATTACAGAATATGTTTGAGGTTGTGATGGTATCGTTTGAGTCCACCCCGGTAAAACGTATACACGAATTGTGTAACTTCCCATCGGAAGGTTATTAAAATTATACGATCCATCTATTCCTGTGGAAGCGCTGTCGCTAATAGCACCTTGAAGATATACTTTCCATCCAGCCAGCCCAGCATCATCGGGATCTTTTGATCGATTATTGTTTTTATCGAATAATACCGTACCATTAATAAACAAGTTATCTATCGTCCGAAATTTCCAAATGTTCGACCAAGAACCGGTCCCATAACTATTAGAAGCACGAACACGCCAATAGTATGTCTTCGCATTAGAGAGAGAAGCAACTTGTTTGACTGTATCTATTATCGAGGAATCGTTAAAAATCAAGGTTTGGAAGCTGCTGTCTGTAGCAATTTGTAGATGATATTTAAGAGAACCAATCGCTTTTTTCCAAACGATCTTTAATGTTGTGGATTGATGAAGTGCACCATTCTGAGGACTGCTTTGTTGTGGTGGATTAGGCGGCAGGGGCGGTGGAACATCGGAGCCACTTATATACTCGAACCTGAATGCATCGGCAATTACATATCCATTTGCATTATTCGTGATTACAACCGAATCTTTTCCATCATTTGTAAAATCAAATGTACCGAGTAGAATCCATGTCCCATAATTCTTCGTCTGATCAATTGTCAAATTTGTTGTACCATTGGCATGGATGATAGAACAGGGGACATTACTCGCTTCACGATAATTCCACGAATCTCTCCCCCGCCAACCATGCCACTCATATACCCTGTATCGTCCCGGTAGATTGATCGTTGGTTTAAAGACCGCCTTTGCCAAACCAGTCCCAGCAGGCGCGTAGTAACTATCATAATAATTGGAATTCTCAAATGAAGTCTGAGATGAGGTATACCAAGTCGGATTTGAATTATACTCCGCAGATTGATCCCATGTAAATCCTGTGAGTGTAGCTTTATTCGATCCCGGCGAAGTTCCACTGTAAGAATTGTCGATGACAATGTCTGATACAACCGTGGTTTGTGTTTTTAAGAGTATAATTCCATCTCCAATGTATTGAGATCCACCAGATGCTGCAGTACTTACAAATGTTACCGATGTGTATAAACTATCATTATTCCATACGGGGTCCTGATTGCCTTTAAATCTGTAATATGGTCCAGCATAACCATTGAGTGATGAAAGATTGCTGCTTGTTACTGTTTTATTGGAATTTGTTGGATTAATAATAACAACACCGTTATCAAAAAATCTAACATAACAACCATTGGATAATTTCTTCGCTCTCCCTTTTGGATAACCAAGTTTGACGTCATACTCATCATAATAATTCGTCCAATTATTATCATACCCATCACTATTCATAAAATAAGCGTCGGTCATCAGCGCCGTACATAATGCAAATCGTATCATTCTGAAATAATCCTTTGCGCGATTTATCGGTGCATGTGTTGCATCATACCCAATTTGAATTTTCATTACATTTATACGCGGTGTTGGTCCGATCGTATCCCATTGATTGAATAAATTCAAACCAGTAACAAAATCACGTGGACTATTTCTATACATATCTTCCCAACCAAGACCATTTGATACATGGACACACATTGTATCATCATACACCCAGGAGAAAATCAGTTTAGCGTCTGCATTTCCCCACTTTGCCCTATATCTTGCACGGAGATTGTTCCTCATTATATTTTGACCGGCTTGCCATTTTGTTCTTATCCATGATGAACTATGTTCTGTATAATCGTTGACACCGTTACGATCAAAATCAACATCTCCACCATTGCCCCATGGAAAATTCCAAGTTCCATCGCTACTTTGACCATCGATTGAAGACCAATCAGTTATTTCCATTAAACGTCTCGGTAATGCTTCGTTGTATTTTTCACCATTGTATAAACCACAGTAATCTGTCACATCAAGAAAATAATTACTACCATAATTAAGATATGAGCCATCGCTATGTCTCAGTCGCCACTCTGCAGGAATGGCATCAGGGTTACCCCAAACATGGAAAGGTCCACCAGCATTCCAATCCATTGTCTGGAGTATATAGGTATTGGGATTTGTGGCTTTCACTGATCTATAGATTAAACTATCGCGGTTTTCTCCTGCTAAGATAAGGTCAAACTTACTTAACCATTTCACATTACCACCCATCCATTCGAGCGTTGCTATCCTGGGATAGTCATGGTTGAGCATTCTCTGCGCAAACGTCATATTTATAGCAACTATTGATATCATCAAAATCACACTTATCATCATCTTTTTCATTTTAAATATCTTTCTCATAATGCTATTATTACTCGTTTTACTTGTTTAAATTTAATGATCATGAAAGTCCATTTCCATTGCGCTGTGAGACTTCTCACAATTACCTTATATTGTGCTTACCATTACAGGATAGGATGGCGATTTTTAAAAAATTTAGAGTACTTTTTAGGTAAGGATTTTTTAGGGATAGGGTGTTCTAGAAGGAATAGTAATAAGATTATTTCAATTTTTGGTCAATTTAATTAAGATTTATTGTTAATTTCGGTATGCGAATAGCGATTATTTCAGATATTCACTCAAATCTTGTGGCACTTGAGCGTGTTTTTTCTTTTTTAGATTCAAAAAAAATTGATGAAATTTTTTGCCTCGGTGATTTGGTAGGATATGGTCCATCGCCAAATGAATGTATTGAAATGATAAAGAGTAATTGTGCGGTGGCAGTAGCTGGAAATCACGATTGGGGTGCTACGAAAAAGATCCATTTGAAAAATTTTAACGCGATGGGAAAAACGTCACTTCAGTGGACACAAAAACAAATCAACGATAAGAATCGAGAATATCTTCAGAACTTACCATTAAAGATTGTCAGATATAATATCACAATTGTTCATGCCTCCCCAGTTACGCCCGAGAACTGGACTTATATCTTTTCAAACGAAGATGTAAAAGAAGCATTCAAAGGATTTACTACACCGATTTGCTTCATTGGTCACACGCATATCGCTGTAGTTATTAACGAAGATTTAACCGGAAGAAAATTACAACAAAATACACGATCCTTTATAAATGTAGGAAGTGTCGGTCAGCCACGAGATGGTAATCCGAAAATATCCTTTGGAATATTTGATCTTGAAAGTTGGTCCTATGAATTGGTACGCCTCGAATATGATATTCAAAAGACTGTGGACGCGATTAAGAAAGCTGGATTACCACCCATCTTAGGAACACGATTGATTAACGGGTATTGAGGGAATGAATTAACGCATTTATAAAATTTATCAACTGAACGACTTCACTTCTTTTTCAAATATTCGTTCAACCAACCAACAGACCTATTGATGTTTTCCCTTGGTAATCGATGCCCACTATCATACAATTCCATTTCTTTCACGTCGGTCTTCAATGAAGAAAACAACTTCTGCGTTGCATCAATACTAATAATAATATCCGTACGACCAGCAAGCAACAATGTTGGTGCTTGAACTCCATCGGCAAGATTAAATGGTGTGAGAGGAAATAACCACGGTTCTGAGTAAGCAGCAACAGATGCAACAAGAGCTTTCACATGTTTCTCAAGTGAAGAAAAAAGAATCGCCATTACTCCACCCATGCTATGCCCGAGTACGCCGATTCGTTGGACATCAATTTCACTGCGACCACTCAGATAATCAACCGCCCGCAAATAATCACCTACTGTTTGGATTATTCCATCTCGATACCGACAAACCCACTTTTCATCAAAATACATCTGTTGGATAGGTAGAAAATCATTATTTATTGAACGCTCACCATGGTATTGTGCATCAAGTGCTAATACAGCTATACCAAGTTCGAGCAAAGTGTCAGTAACGGATAGACCGCGCTCAAAGCTCATATCATCCCACCAACTCGCTTTCGAGCCAGCGCTGACATGAAATAAGAATACTATTGGGTGCGGAGCAGACCCAGTTTTAGGTATTGCCAAATAACCGGGTACACGATCACCTCGAACTCCAGTAAATACGATTTTCTCATGAACGTATGTTTTCGTTTCATATCTTTCCAAAATGCGAGCATCAAGCGGAATTGAACGGTCATATTTAAAAAGTGCGGTAACTGCTTGGAGGGCGTCGGGACTTAGAGCATTTAATCCAGCCGAGTCTGAATTCTCTTGGCTCATTACAGTAAGAACATAAACCCACAGTAGAAATATAATTATGATGAATTGTTTCATATCATTTCTTTCAAAAAATTCAAAATTTTAAATGGTTCCAAAAAAGTCATTCAATCATGTATCGAAGATTATCAACGTGAGGATCAAAAAATTGTCTACTCAAATTGACCGGAAGAATGTAATAATTTATGTCGATAATATCAAAATGATTTAAAAAATGCTTAAATTATCGTTGACAAACAAGCATAAAAAACTGGAGAACTTTCAATACCATGAATTCGACTGGAATCGGCAATCGAATACCACAATTCGATGAAATCGCTTTAAAATAAGGATACGGTTGGAACATATGCTTCAAATCAACAATAGATAGTTAGCCATTGGTTATATTTATAAAAATAATACACACCAACTCCAAACTAAGTTTCAGCGATGTAACATCGTTTAAGGTTAAATTGTGACTTTTTGTTTACAATAGAATGTTTTTTCGATAAATTAGGAGCGATCAACATAAACATAAGATGGCTTGATTATCGAACATATTTTACAAAAAACTAATGATTATAGAGAACTTGACTATCTTAAAAAATATATCTTAATTTATAATACGAACTTCATTGCAAACTAACCCTGTAAAATCACCATTTTTTGGTGACGAGTAGAATATTTAAGAAAATTTATTAAAATTTTTCCTTTTGAAACGTTAGTTTATAATAATTCCAATAGAAGATTAAAGAATTAGAATTTTCAGATGATTAAAAAGCTTTTCTTGACTTTTTTTATTTCCTTATTGTCCACAGCAATTGGCTTATCCCAATTACACCATTTTTCAATCGGAGTAGGTGGCGGCGCCAATATACCAACCCAGACGGCTGGGATTCCTTTTTTCATCGAGGTGCTTGCGAAAGACAGCACCAATAACACTATCACAAGTTTCAACGGGACAGTCGATATTACATCGTCGGCGGTTCTCGCTATCGGCGGAGGAACAACATCATCATTTATTAATGGAGTTTTATTATCACATCAAATTAAATTTACAACTACCGGAAATTTTACGCTCACCGCAACGAAGACATCAAGCATAGAGACCGGGACAAGTAATACATTCACAGTCAATCCAAGCACACTACCAAAAATCCTTGTCGAATCAGCCGCAGATGGCAGTGGAACTATCATCGCCAAACAGGATATAGTCGCCGGTAATCAGATCATCGCCTATGCTATCACACGAGATACTATGAATAATTTTGTGGCAAACACAGCGGCAGATGCTTGGTCACTACAAAACATTACTGGCAACATAATTCAAAGTGACTTAGTAGCGAGTGGAGATAAGAAAAGCGCAACCTTCACAGGACATCAATCAGGAACTGCTCAAATTCGTGCTTCATCTGGAGGATTGACTTCAATTTATTCCGATACTCTTACAGTAGTTGCGGGACCCGCCACCCAACTAAAGTTTATTCAACATCCAACGAACGGGATAGCAGGCGCAATTATCAGCCCTCCTATCACAATACAACTCAAGGACACGTTTAACAACAACGTTGTAACATCTGGCGACACAGTTATCATAACATTACCCCCCGATCAAGGAACCTTAAGTGGAACCCTACAAAAACTAACCGATGCAGTAGGACTTGTAACATTCAACGATTTAAGTATTAACCAATCAGGAACTAAAACACTTATCGCAAATAGCTCTGGATTAAAATCAGATACCAGCGTACAGTTCACTCTCGATACATATACGATTACAGCAACAGCAGGAGCTAATGGCAGTATCAGTCCGAGTGGAGTGGTGAATGTGAACTATGGAGGAAGCCAGACATTCACCATAACACCTAATACCGGTTACCATGTTGATAGTGTTTTTGTTGATGGATCGTATGTAGGTGCCGTTACAAGTTATCCATTCACTAATGTAACAGCAAACCGTACTATCAGTGCAAAGTTCGCGATCAACGTTTATACGATCACAGCAACAGCAGGAGCTAATGGCAGTATCAGTCCGAGTGGAGCGGTGAATGTGAACTATGGAGGAAGCCAGACATTCACGATCTTACCGAATACAGGATATCATGTGGATAGTGTAATCGTCGACGGTGCATATGCCGGAACGATGACAAGCTATCCATTCACTAATGTAACAGCGAACCATAGCATCAGCGCAAAGTTCGCGATCAACGTTTATACGATTACAGCAACAGCAGGAGCTAATGGCAGTATCAGTCCAAATGGAACGGTGAATGTGAACTATGGAGGAAGCCAGACATTCACGATCTTACCGAATACAGGATATCATGTGGATAGTGTAATTGTCGACGGTACGTATGCCGGAACAATGACAAGTTATCCGTTTACGAATGTAACAGCAAATCATAGCATCAACGCAAAGTTCGCGATCAACGTTTATACGATTACAGCAACAGCAGGAATTAATGGCAATATCAGTCCGAGTGGAACGGTGAATGTGAACTATGGAGGAAGTCAGACATTCACGATCTCACCGAATATAGGATATCATGTGGATAGTATGTTTGTGGATGGATCGTATGTAGGAGCGATAACAAGCTATCCATTCACTAATGTAACAGCAAACCATACTATCAGCGCAAAGTTCGCGATCAACGTTTATACGATCACAGCAACAGCAGGAATTAATGGCAATATCAGTCCGAGTGGAGCAGTGAATGTGAACTATGGAGGAAGCCAGACATTCACGATCTTACCGAATACAGGATATCATGTGGATAGTGTAATCGTCGACGGTGCATATGCCGGA
>CAYGZC010000267.1:0-3396 GCA_964354225.1 uncultured Chlorobiaceae bacterium
TGAATAATCAACAACAGCGATCAGAAGCTTTCTTCCAAAGGATGGATTGTTCCATTGGAAATTAATTTGGATTGAATCCTTGAAAAGGAGTGGAGTATTCGCCGTTTGTGTTTCTAACGATTCGTATGATTGCGGAATTGAATCTTCATTCGCGTCATAAAACAATGAACATGTAAAAGCATTCGCCGGCTGATGACCGGTATTTCGTATTGTAACCGCAATAGAAACCGAAGTTGAAGAAAAACTCACCGCCGAGACGCGGAGAACGCGGAGGTCATACTCAAGCGGAGTAATGTAATTTTGTGCGCCGGGTGTACTGCCCGATGAATCTCCTGATGGTCCCCAGTTTGTTGAGTCATTTGATCTCACTTTGTATTCGATCCTCTCTAACGATACACCATCAGAGCCGCCCCAGGTTGGGAAATATCTCACGCTGTCCATGATAGCACCCCGGTCATCAAAGATAACTACGGCATCCCCATCATTATTGAGACTTGGAAATTTGAGAGTTTGTATAATTTGTGATGGAATATCGGGATGTACTGATGTAAAATCCGAAGTATTCGATGTAATGATACTGTATTCTCGCGGTCCTATTGTTACTGACGCTGACGAGATGATATTCTTGGTCGAAGTTTTATCATCGCTGATTTTCCAATTCTTTAAATCTATGGTATCATGAGAAGTATTGTAAATTTCTATCCATTCGGGCTCAGGAGTACCGGGTGCGTACATGATTTCATTGATGATAATGGTTTGCGACGGATAGCCGACGGACAGCTTAGCGCGTTTTGTATCGTTGAATTGATTCTGATCGGAAGGATAGAGAGATCTAACAATTATTGTGTGATCTCCGAAGATCAAATTCCTTAAACACGACTGAACCTGAATCGTATCCTCGGGTTGAAGGATATTGTTGATTGTCGATGAGCCGAACATTTCCTCAGGTTCGGGCTGGAGGTTATTATTTGTGTCTGAATAAAATTCGACAGGGATGTTTTGAATTGGCTGCAAACCGGCATTCTTGATTGTTGCTATAACGTTCACCGAATCACCGACAACCGGATAAACTGGTTGGAAGTTGATTGAGTTCACAGCCGCATCAGTAAGATAGAGCGCGGTGATTGTAATATCGTCAAAACGGATTGTACCCTGCTTGCCTGAATCAGCACTTAGAACATGCCACCGGATTTTGACATTCGCCTGATTGCTTAATGCCGGAGCAAGCTTCAGCCTGCACAAAATGTAGGAAGTTGTATTGATTGGATAATATAATGTATCACTCAGAACTATCGAAAATGTCCCCCCGCCATCTATCGAAGCTTCTATCAGCAATCCTGAATTGTGAGTGCTTGACCGCCGCTCATAAAATTTAAGACTGTCGGCTTCCATCTCCGAAAAATTAAGAAGTGGAGAAGTCAGACTTTGACTTATTGTTGCATTAGTACTGAGGACTGCGTTGGTATCTGAGTAAGCAGATGAATTTTTTGTTGTAAAATCCCCCGATGAAGAACGGTTGGTTGTAGTAGACCAGCCAGGCGGTAAAGCAGGTGCTACAACGCTGTCGAAATTCTCGGAATATGGAAAATGTGTTATCTGTGCTTCTGCTACAGAAACTAACAAGAAAATAAAAACAAATTTTGTAATTTTCATACGACTCCCTCACTCTAAAATTATTAAAAAGTTAGTTGAGTGCCTGGGAGGCGGTATTTATTATAATGCCAAAAAAGGTGTAGGAGTTGACCAAAAAGCCCTGCGTCATGCTGAACTTGTTTCAGCATCTGTTCAAAGCATACTATGTAGCAAGGTTTAGATTCCGATCCCGCTCACGGAGCGGGACGGAATGACGGGTTGCTTCACTTCCTAGTCAACCCCGATACCTATAAACTCTACTTAATCAATATCATTTTCCTGACTTGTGTGAATGATTTACTCGGATCGCTTACACTCGTCGCTTCGAGGCGGTAGAAGTATATACCCGAAGCAACCGCGGAAGAATTCCACTCGATTTGTTTGTACCCTGCGCTTTCCTCTTCATCTTTCAATGTGGCAACAACTTGACCCAAGACGTTAAATATTCTCAGCTTCACATTGCTTGGTGATGGTAGGCCGTATTTAATAGTTGTAATTGGATTAAATGGGTTTGGATAGTTTTGTTCCAGCCGATATTCTTTAGGCAACTCAATAAGCCCTGTACTCTCCGATGGAGGTGAAGGAGGCATCTCTGAAGTTGGAACAATTTTGATTCGTGCCTTGCTCAATGATTCTGTTGTCGAGGATAGAATTAGTTTCCCATCTTGATTTACTTTCACCCAGTATCCTTGTCCGGGATAGATAGTGTCACTTGTTATGTAGCTACTACTATAACAGAAGAAATCACTTGTGACGATTCCTGGGGGATCGCTTGTAATTGAGTCGGTCGAAATTGGTTCTGAGATTGAGCCAATCATGTTCCAACCTGAAGACACTGTTACTGACTCAGTGGTACAATAGAATCCATTTATTTGTATTGTTTGACTCGTAGGGAATTTAAGCCAATAACCCTTACCAAGCGATAGAGCAGATGTAGCGATATACCCAATCCCTCCGTACTCGAAGGCATCAGAAATTGCATTTGGAAATTGGGATAAAACAATCGAGTCTTTTACTATCCGTGGAATTGAAACTAGATTCCAATTAGCTTTTAATAGTAAATCAGTAGCTTGGTCACTCATGATGGAAGGGGTTATTATTGAATCACTCAGCCCATCAGAATTTGTATCAATCCCTAATACTGAAATAGGATTAATGACAGATAAAGTGCACAAGGCTGTTGATGTGCCTGCTATGAAAATACTATCAAAGAATGCACCACGCATAAGTTGACCATTTGATAGATCATAGACTGAGAAATCAATTTGTTGTGTGTCGGCAACAGGATACATCTTGATTATGTAATTACTGTCCTTTGGAACAACAATTGTAATTGGCTCTCCTATATTAAAAGGTGGTGACGCTATAAATGAACTTCCCTGTATAGCCTCTTCATATGTTGTATCATTAAGTGTTCCTGTATGTTCACCTAAACGATTATATACATGAATAGAATCAATGCCTGAAATATTTATTTGAATCAAGTCACCAGGTTCTGGATCATCTAATCTCTCTACTATATTCGAAGGTATCCTTTCTGAAGTTGACGTGGGATTTAACACACCAAATACATAGTCTGATATTGTTTGATTATTTCCAAATTCATCGTGCTTTACTTTACTTAGGGTGGTTCCAAAAACTCAGTAAAAGAGAGGGAAAAAATAGTTACATTGAAAATCCATAATTCAAAAGACATTCAACCACTCAGGAATTAGCAATGAAGAAACGAGAATCAGGATTATTTGATGAAGCAGACCGATTAGC
>CAYGZC010000268.1:0-21988 GCA_964354225.1 uncultured Chlorobiaceae bacterium
TATTATTTGTAAAACAACGAAGATGTATCAAGATATTATATTGAGGTTTATTCGATTGTTTTAATAGTTAATCCCTGAGGGAACAGGGATAGATTTTCAGACTAATAAAACATACTAAAAATCAGCCCAACTGTCAAGCATTTTGTAAAAAATATATTATTTTCAGTAAAGTTACAGTAAAGTAAAATGAAAAACTGCGAATAAAAAAGGGGGTGTAACTTTAATTGCTCTCTTCCTTCTTATTGGTCACCACGGTCCATGTCTGCGGATAATGCTATCCGGCGTTAACTGCTGACTTTATTTCAGCGCATTTAAATAGATATTAGCCACAATTCCATCTACTTTTGATAGTATGCTAACTCTGATTGCGACAATCTTCTTTGACCTCGTGTTAAATCAAACAGGGATTTTTTCAACCGCCGTAATATTCTTCGGCTCGGCTCTCTTTGCGGCGCACGTCTCTCTTATAACAAGCTGTGTCGGTAGTACCACGTGGTACTCGCGCGTAACTTCCGGTTCAGCTATACTTTCAAGCAGAACCTGTACTGCCCGCATGCCCAGCTCGCGTGTCGGCTGCCGCACAACGCTTATCGCAGGCGAGAGGAAACGCCCAACATCGCTGTCGCCGAAACATATTATATCGATATTGTCGGGGATGCGAATGTCCATCTCTTTTGCAGCTTCATATATACCGAGTGCAACGGGATAAGTGGCTGCAAAAATAAATTCGGGCATAGCGCCATTCTGGTAAAGCTTCTTCAAGCCGGTATACCCGTCGTCTTTCCCGAAACCGCCGTGCACAATCCAATCGTGGTTGATGGGGATTCTGTATTCCGTTAGAGCATCCTCAAAACCCTGGAGCCGGTTTTTTCCGATATTTATCTTCGGATTGCCGCCTACAAAACCGAGCTTGCGGTATCCAATCTTAATCGCATGTTCAACTGCCTGGAACGTTCCGCCGCGGTCGTCGTTTGCAACCGTGCTGAAACCCAGCGGGCACTGTTCGGGCCGCCTGTCGATGAACACGAGAGGTATGCCCATCTTCCTAATCCATTTGAACCGCGTCACATCTTCTGTTTCCTGCGAGATTGAGATAATTATCCCGTCCACCCTCATCGAAACAAGTGTCCGTAAATGTTGTAATTCCCGCTCGGTATTTTCCTGGGACACGGTGAGAATTGTTTCGTACCGATTTTCAAATGCAGTGTCGTATATACCTTCAATCACAGAGCTGAAAAAATAATGAGCTATCTTGGGAACAACCACTCCTATCATGTGCGAGCGTCTCGAAGAAAGACTTCTCGCGATTATGTTCGGTGAGTATCCGAGCTCATCGGCTAATTTGCGGATACGACGCGTCATCTCTACCGAAATATCGGGATGACCGCGCAGCGCTTTCGAAACTGTTACCCGCGAAACGTTCAACCGCTTTGCAATGTGTTCGAGAGTTATATGCGTGCCGTTTCTCATACACTTATAATATCATATTGTAAATTATTTGGGGTCATCGTGCGATAGCTTATCTCCATTCTCAATCTCGATCGCTGCAAGTAAAAAGGGACCGATGCCTTTCATGTCGTTCGTCCTTTGAGGTTCACTGATGTAATATTGATAGCTGCCGTTTCTGTAGGGCTTGCCACCGAGCCCTGCCACCCGGCATGTTCCATTTAAATCGATAATACCATTTTTATCAAAAGACACAAATGTTTCCGTTATTTTTTGGAAAGTTTGTTCAGCGGCAGTAAAGAATTTTTTACCTAATAAACCCTTATTGGCGCCTTTTGCGAAGCTGTACGCAAACATGCAAGAAGCTGATGCTTCAAAATAGTTGCCGTTCTTACCCGGCTGATCTATGACCTGATACCAGAGCAGAGATTTCTCGCCCCGGTATTTTAATATCGTTTCTGAAAAATCTTGGAACATTTTGACGAGGTCTTTCCTTTTCGGATGAGACGCCGGGAAAATATCCAACACATCGACTAACGCCATGGCGTACCACCCCATCGCTCTTCCCCAAAAACTCGGAGACGTGCCTGTTTGAGGATTTGCCCATTGCTGAGTTTTGCTTTCATCCCAAGCGTGATAAAGAAGTTGTGTTTCGTCGTCCTTAGTATGTTTCGTAATCCAAATAAACTGGCTGGCAATATCGTCGAACAAATCGGTCTGTCCAGACAGCACAGCATACCGGGAATAGAACGGTTCCGCCATATACAAGCCATCGAGCCACATTTGATACGGGTAAATTTTCTTGTGCCAGAACCCGCCTTCATTGGTTCGCGGTTGATTTTTTAACTGCATGAATAACGAGTCGGCGGCAGCCCGGTATTTTTGCTGTTTCGTTTCTTGATAGACTGCAAGCAGCGCCCTGCCCGGTCCGATATTATCAAGATTATAGTCCGATATTTTATAGGTTTTGATAGCACCCGAATCTCCGATATATCGATCGAGATTTTTTTGTATGAATTCGAAGTATTTCCTTTCACCTGAGTGCTGCCACATCTCGTTCAGTGCAGTAAGCATCAAGCCCTGTTCGTAATTCCATTTCTGACTTGGCGCGCCGGAATCGTAAGTAACTGCATCCGGGTGCCGATCGAAAAACGAATCTGCGATGCGCTTTGACCAGGGTGCGGTATCGCCAACACGGGTCGTGTCGGATGCAAAAACAAATCCGGTACAAAACACAAGCATGTATATAATAGATCGGAATTTCATTTCAATATTATTATCTGCCAATATAGGAGTTGTTTAATGAACGGGTACGGCGCTCAATCACCTGCCACACCGTACCCGTTTCATCACTCATCACTTAACCACTAACATCCGATTTGAAATAACTTGATTATCAGCATGTACACGATAAATATATTGACCGGTGCTTAGGTTCGATGCATTATAATTCATCGTATGCACACCGGGACTTTGCAGACCTAAATTAAACACCGCGACTTGCTGTCCCAACATGTTAAATATCTTCACTACGACATTGCTCGATTTATTCAATCCGTATGTAATTGTTGTTGCGGAGTTAAATGGATTTGGATAATTTTGATTTACGAAGAACTGAGTCGGTATCGCTTGGTTCGTTTCATCAACTCCAACTGAAACTTTAAGACTTCCACCATTATATGCAATCGAGCCACTGGGACCTAACGTAAACGGTATGGTGTTATCGAATTCACCCGCCATAAGATCAAGTACGCCATTGATTAGTGTTGATTGTGAATGTAACACACCACTTGCATTATTTATTGTGAGATTATTAACCGTTGTCGGAAGGGTTACACTCGTCACTTGTGCAGCAGAACCGTTGAATGTGTAATTTGCAGCCGTGCTCAATACATTGCCGCCGCCGTTTGATGCGCCTGTGCACTGGATACAGCCGGTGATTCCATCCGGGTGACCGGTTTCAAGTGTGGCACCATCGAGGAGAATGAAACTTCCTGTATTCGAACTCCCGATCACCGAAGTACCGAGATTAAGGGATGTTCCGCTCTCAACCTGCATTGTAAAGTAGCTTGAACCGCCTCCATAAGTAACATTCGATAATGTGAGATTCTGTATTCCTGCTTTTGCGAAAATTAATTTATTCACATGGTTGCCACCCGAATTCTGGACTGTAGCATTCGTTATAGAAACATCCCCGTTGACATAAATTTTTGCATCCGGTCCGCTTCCGCGACTGACAGAAAAATTCCCCGCCGTTACCACAATGTTACCATTAACATAGAGTGTGATGGTATCGCCGTAAGTAGTCATAGAACTGGAACCATTCGTCGCAAATTGACCGCCGGTTTGGTATATATTACCATTGATCGTCACAGGTCCGCTCAAATAATTCGCAGGACTTGTGATATAGATTCGATTCGAAGCACCGCTTCTGACCACATTGAAATCACCTCCGATTGTATTACCGGTCATTGATAGATCGACGTTCGCAGTCTGCCCGGCACAGTCCCAAACAAAATTGTAGAAATTTTGATTCGCATTGTTCGGTTTTGATCCGCTCACGTATCCAGTGATCATGCAAGTAGAACCGGTCTCCCAAAGTCCCGTAGGAATCGATCCATTTATTTCGGCGTGGTTATAAACACCGCCGTTTGCGAATGTGAGATTAGTCGTTCCACCCATTTTCCCCTGGTTCATGAGTGTATCGGAAATTGTAACAAGTCCATCAACATATACCGAATCGCCCGATTTGATCGTGATGACTTCCGATCCAGTGGGCGCTTGGGTCGCGGTCACCCAATTCGAGCCATCATATTTTTGCCATGAACTTGCGGCACTCCATGCTCCACCAACCGTGGTATTACTTCTATAATCGCCTGTTACCTGAGCCGCAGCATTAAAGCTAAATACTACCACGAGACAGATGACAATCAACAATGTGTATAAAGTTTTCATAAAGACCTCTTAAATTTGTTTAAATGAATTGGATCGTACTATTATTAAAATATTTATTGCACTATGTTTACTAATTAGAATTTCCATGGGAGTTCGTACACGATCTCAGCAGCAATAACGTGACGAGATTCCTGATTCAAGTTGACATTCGTTTGCCAAACATCCTGATATTTTATTAACGCATATTCGTAAGCGATGTTAAGATGGATGCCGTAAGAGACAAATCCGCACCCCAACGAGTACACGGTCGAGCATACCGGTTCACCCGTTAGCGCGGCTCCTGTCGGCTCGAATACTTCCGATTCACGACGCACACCGCCGCGAAGAGCGAGCCAATCCAAAGGGCGATATTCTGAACCAACATGTAGATTGTCTGATGAGAGCCATGGTTTAGATTCATTACCGTTCGCATCGGTATAGACCACAGCATCGAACGGATGAATTTCATATTCCAGATTGATGGTCAAGTTTTCTCTTAATAGTGCCGATAGACCGACAGTTCCTCGCCATGGAAGCTTTACCTTATCTTCGCCGTTTACCTGATTTACCGCAGATATATCGGTGGTCATTACCGAACTCTGACTCCCGTACTTGCGTTTTATAATTGTCGGTAATTTGGCAGAGATACCGATCGTTACATACTGACCGCGATAAATTCCACTAAGAGTGAATTCCGTTCCCCGGTAATCGGATGTACCGCTCGTTGTAGTACGGTTGTAAACTGAATCGAGCCGGAAAGCATTTGCGAAAAACTTTAGCCGACCGCGTCCAATATGCCGTTCGTATTCATCGGAACTTCCTCGGAGCAACATACCGCTAATACCCAGTGTGATTTTATCCGTCAACGCTCCGGAAAGGGCAATGCCATGCCCCCGAATATATCCTTCTCGCGAACGTGTGTATTGGTACCATTGAACGGAGAGAGAATCGCTACGAGGTCGATCGAGTGGGAACGGTCGTTCGGACCCGATTGCCGGGGAAAGAACATTGTTGTTCTGGTAAAAATGATTCAGATTTGAATATTGAATCGTTCCGAGACCTGCGACAAAATGAATTTTTCCGATAGAAAACGGCACTGCGATCAACGCCTGGAGCGGGGAAGTTTTATTTTTCTTATGCGTCCAGTTGGGACCGATATCATCGAACGGACGTTGCACAGTGTCACCAGCGTCATAATTTCCAGCACTGTCATATTGAGGGTTATCGATATAACCGGTGAGTCCTTCCATGAGGATACTGAAATTCGAATAATACTTCAGTGGTCCATATTGTTGAACTTGTTTTGAATTGCTGTATTGTTGAATCCCGCCGATCGATATTTGTATTCCCTGAAGCGATTGAAGCGATGCAGGAGTAAGGAACATAGATCCGATGTCGTTCTGAATGCCGATCGTCGTTCCACCCTGCGCTCTCGATGTAGCCGAATACGATGAACGATCGAGTCCCTGAACCGTGAGTGGATCGTCCAAACCTTGCGAAATCAATCGCTCGGTAAATACAAAGACAAACAGCAATTGAATTATGGGCAATAATTTCATGGATGCGCTCTTCATTGTATCGTTGCTCCTAAGCTTATTCGCTGAATATTTCCTAAGTAAGTACCGATGGATCCATAACTGTAATCCAACTCGAGTTGAACCGATTCGATCGCATATTTGACTCCGCCCCCAACGGTCAACCCTTCATAGTCATAGTTGAACTTGTATCCCCCCCGAAGTGCGAACATATTCGCGAATTCATATTCAAGTCCGAGGTGTGCTTGCTGATCATAATCGTTCGGTTGGAAGAGATCAAACTCCACTCCTAACCGATGATTTTGCTGGTTGAAGAAAAGTGCATCCCCACCGATTAAATCAGCGGCGACACCGAGCCGGAATAAAAGCGGTACCGGGCTGGATTCTTTCGCGTATTTCACATTCGCGCCAAAGTTTTGCACGACAGCAGCGAGTTGGATCGAACGAAATCCGGTCTTATAACGCACCCCAAAATCAAATAATAATCCGTTTGCCCACGTATTTACATCTTCATACACCCCTTGTTGTACCATTGCTGATACGGTCTCACCGTTAAAAAGCGACTCGTGTGCATACTTGATACTGACACCGGTTGAAAATTTATCCGTGAGGCTTCGTGCATATGTTAGACCGATCAGATAGCTGAATGGATGAAACGTTCTCCCTGTCATCCCAGGTGCATCTGGATTTTTAATCCACGGTGAGTTGAGAGAAGTTTCATCAAACTCCCCAAAATCAACATACTGTAATTGGAGTCCAACGGCACCGAAGCCTTCAACCGGCATCGCGTATGACAATGCACCCTGATGGGTATCGAAAATCCATTTTATGTATGTCGACGATATTTCCTTTTGTTGAACGAGTGCAAGTCCGCTCGGGTTCCAGAAAAGAGCATCGGCACCCGTGGCAATGACAGAATATGCATCGCCCAATGCAGTGGCTCGCGCGCATGGCATAACATGTAAAAATTGCATCGAGGTACTGCCTACCTTTTGTGCTAGCGCAGGTAATCCGACGAGATACATGAGGGTGATGAACCAAAAGATTATTCTCAAATATTTCATACTGTTTCTCTGCCTTCCTCAATGAATTATTACAAATTTACCGTGAGACTGAGCACCAGTATCACGATCTTCGACTACTAAGAAGTACATCCCGGATGCTAGCAATTGATTGTTCCTTGATATTTGATACCACGGATTTCCATACGTGTCTGCGTCATGATTAATTGTTTGGATTAATTGCCCGCTGTACGAAAATATCCGGATTGTACAATGCATTGTTAGACCAAAAAATTGAAGCCGATCGGTCACTTCCCCATTCGGATCACTCTCCGACGATAACCCATTTGTGACAACGAGAGGATTAGGAACAACATATACTTTTCCAAGTGTCGCTGCCGCCGGTTGCTGGGTTTCATGTGTAACGATGTTGGTCATTCCGCTCTTTCCATCGAGTGAATCGACAGATCGGATCGAATAGTAATAGTATGATCCGATCGTGCTTGCTGTATCATAAAATGTGTAGATGGAATCATGAAAATAACGATCATCTCTTTGTGCGACAGAACCGATGAGTGTCCATGGACCTAGGGGATCTTTTGCATGAAGGACTTCATAATTCTTAAATGGTGCATGAAGGCGAGGCGAAGTAAACGATTCCACATTAGGTTTCCAGCTCAGTTTATTCACCGCTGCACGCGTATTCTCGACTGTGAAAACAGGAGACGGGAATGGAATTGAAATCGTATTGTAAATACCCGTACTCGGGGTTTTCATCGGGTCAAATTGTAACGTATCGTGTTTGATTAAATTTCCACCCGTGTAAATTTGAATCGCACGGTCTGCAACGTCACGGATGGAAACGACACCGGGAGTAACATACCATGGAAGCGAATGTGTTTGAAGATAATTGCTACCGATATAATTTCCGGATCCCAGATTAGCATATGTCATTATGTTATACCAACTCGGTACGGGATTCAAAAATGGATCAGCATCGATATAACGAATACCTCCGCCCAGATCAAGATACACCGAATCACTTCCAACACCGGGACCATACCCTACAACTTCTGCCATCGTGAATCGCATCTTCTCATGCGGTGGTAATGTATACGGTCCAAATCCGTACCCATGACTTGCCGGCTGTGCATTTCCCAAATCCGATGATGGTCTCACACGCCCGAGCCAAAAACTATCCGGGTCTACTAATCGATAAAATGTGCTGTCGGAACGACGGAATGGTCGTGTTTTCCGCTGTTGATTGGGATCCAACCATAGCTGGACTTTATTCGGATACAGATTTCCATTTTCATATCGATTTAGAAAAGGTTGTTTGATTTTCTTATTCGCATCCCATGATACTGTGTCTGTTCCCGTCACTGTTAATCTCGTTTGTCCTTTTATCGCAAGATGGTCATAATCATAATGTAGCGTAACCAATCCCGCCGCTTGCGCTGAGTTTAAGCCGCCGCGATTCCCTTCAGTAGACCAAAGATTGAACGACGCACTATCCGGTTTGCCATCCCGATCATGCTGGTATGTCATGAAACGCTTGATATCGTATCGCGCGAACTGATCGCTCGCCCGTAAATCGGCTTCTGCCCATCGATTGTACTCTCGCTGCATCCCGAACATGGATGGACAGAATCCGTACGGAAAGGCAACAAACGTATCGTATATCGTATCGGCGGTTGTGTTCTCCATCTCGTATTCGTAAATGATAAAGCTGTCGTATCCAGGGAAGCTCCACGCCCTGCTTGTCCTCGTGACCGTTACACCAAGTGTATCGAGGGTTTTCCATTTCGATACTATCTTTTCTTCCGCTTCATCAGGGTTATACGAGGAATTGAGTGTACCGTCAGAGAGAATCGGATAATTTTCATATCGTTCAATCGAGATGGGAATACTGTAAACATTCTGAATTGTCACCGAGTTTCCATTCGCATCGGACAAAGCGCCGCAGTACATGTATTGTCGTGTGCTTTTTCTTGTTCCGGCGATCCATAAGCCGCCACCGAACGAATTATGATACCCGGAATAGATTAATCGGTCGATAATCTGATATCCGTTGGGGGGCCATTCCATTGAAGGAAAATCCTTCAGCATGCCAGCGGTACCGTTATCGTACTGTCGTCCTAACTCTCCTGTATTATACACTGTTTGATGAAGCATCCCGCGTGAATGAATCCGGTAATCACGAAGCTGCGAATATCCAACCGCGGTGAAGATTACGCTCAAAATGAATATGTAATAAATTGATTTCATTGTGCAATCCTATTTCATGCTTAGAATAATTTAGAATTCAAGTACAAAACCGAGATTATACGATCGCGGCATATTGCTGTAGATCATAAACGATTGATCGATTGCCCACCGTACTGCCGGATCTGTATTGGGCCAGTAAAGTATACCTTTCTTCGGATCATTTATCGGAATGTTCGGATCATCATAGGTCTTCGTCACGATATTTTTTGTATTTGCATCAGGTGTTGAAAATATATAATCATAATTCAGGATCTTATTGTTGAATAGATTGAAAACCTCGAAATATAACATCGCGCTCGTACTGAAGAAATTTGCTATCTTCTTGGATAGGCGTACATTCGTATTATATTCATTCGGCGTTCGGGATGCATAGAGAAGTTTAGGATTATTTGGAGATGTGTACGGGCGACCGCTCCTAAAAAAAGAATTGCTCGATAGCGTTAAGTTCTCGAATGGATACGAATTAAATATTTCCGGTCCCCAATTTTTCTCTGTCGCATACCCCAGCGTTAGCACAAGGTTGTGAGTCCGATCGAACGCAAGCATAACATCACGAACTGGTACTTTGCCATCGATTGTCGTTACAAGTTTATGTGCCGCTTCATCGAACGTGAACGATACAGGGGCATTCGATGTTGTTGCACTCTTGCCCGTTGCATACCCATACTGATAATTTATGGAGCCGGTAAATGCACCTTTCCGTTTTACAAATGCTATACGGAAACCACGGATATCGGCGTAATCTCGATTGAACCACGTCGTATAACCGGTCAGTGAAGCCGTTTCGACAAGATTTTTGACATCTTTGTAGTATCCGCTCACATCGAGTGTGAATCCATCCGCAAGTCCTTGCGTCAATCCGACATCATAACTATTTGTTGTCTCCGGCTTCAGTCTCGGATTGCCTATAATTTTCAATTCTGAAAAAGAACCCGATTTTTGCATGCGCGTTGAAACGAGATACTGAAATGACGGGCGTTGCATGAACGATCCGTAATTAATATGGAACACCGTTGAGATCGAGACGGGAAATGAAATGCCGATCCTCGGTTGAAAATGAGAAATAACAGGCGTCTTTGATTTTGCTTGTCCGGTATCCGGGACACCTTCTGGATAGAGCGGATACGAAAGTTCATTAACATCCCAGATATCATATCGCAACCCTACATTTGCAATCAAACTTTCGAATTCTATCTTATCCTGAACAAAAAGTGCAGCTTCGAACGGAGATGCATCGTACTTCTCAATGAATTTATTCCCCCGCACAGCTAATGTATTATCGACATCGATATGATACGAATTCAGCTGTACCCCGCCGTTGAGGAGATGCGACTTTGTGATCTGATTTGTAATTGAAGCGTCAAGTGATATCGTTCGTGTAAGTTCTTTTCTAAAATCATCATCGCCGCGCAAATAAGAAAATCCATCTGGCGTGCCGATTACTTGCGATGTATAATCATTCCAGTTGATGGAGCTGTCGGAAATTGAGCTCGGTGCCGGTGTTGATCCCAATTTATTTTTTGTCCAGAGCGAACTGAATTTGATTTCGTAAAATGTGCTCGGATTAAGCGTATGTGTAAATTTTGTTCCGAGCTGGAGATTTGTTCTCTTCCTGTAGTCGATTGCAGTGATACGATCCCAAAGCCAATTTAAATATCCTAAACCGCTCGAGCTCGGAAAAACGTTCGTGTTCTGTTGGGTGAAGCCGCCGCTAAATCGGAGCGATGCTGTCTTGCTGATATCGGTAACAATATTCCCCATGATTTGATTTTCAACGTTCGGTTGTTCCGTCGGGAACATGGGCCAATCGTTATTCGCCCGGACAGCCATAAACATGCGCATACTCTCATCAATCGGACCGTTTGCACTTCCTTCCACGGAGTAATCGATGTCACGCCCATATTTTCTGTACAAATCCCTCTTCGTTTGTTTTTCCCACATCAACCGCGCAACTTGATACTGAATCGAGTCATCGCCGGCGTACATATTGTTCATACCGGAAGTCATCGATTGATAGTATGCCTGGCTGTTATCTTCCGACCGGAACCAACCGTTTGCATCCAGTAGTGCGTAAAGATATTCATTCCCAATTTGAAATATACTTCTAGATGGATCATACACACTCCGCCCAAAATGTTTTCGTCCCGGTGCGCGTGAACGTGCTTCAAATCGCGTCCGCCATTTATCCGGCTTCCCTTCCTTCATCGATATGTTCACTACACCCGACTGAGCATTGCCGTATTGCGCACCGAAACCGCTTGTGATAACTTCGACTTCTTCCACGGCGCTCATAATCGGGAGAAATGCCGTTGAATTATCCAGCGGATTGACAATTCCCATTCCCTGGAGCGTGTAATACTCTTCCCCTTCGCGACCGCCACGAAAATGTCCGTCGGTGACATCAGCAGCTAAACCGATGATATCGCCGACATCACGCATTCCCGCCATCTGTTGGACATCATCGAACCGGATGATCGCGCTCGTCGATGTTTTTTCCTTCTCAACGTCGGGTCGCGTCGCTTCAACGATAACCTCGCCTATCTCGACTGCAGATGCTTTCAATTTAAAATCGACGTTTGTAGTCCTGCCTGTGTTTACAATAACACCTCGCTGCAGAATTCTCTGATACCCGATTATTGATGCTTGAATATCATATTTCCCCGGAGGAACATTAAGTATGAAGAAAAATCCTTCGGGATCTGTTGCTGCTCCTAAAGTGGTTCCAAAAACTAAAACATTGCAACCAACGAGCGGTGCCCCCGTTTCAGCATCGATTACCGATCCAGAGATTTTTCCTGAGTTCTGCGCTGAGAGTGTGCCGTATACCAAAAGCATCAAGACAACAACGTATGTAACCCACTTCGCTTTCTCATTATAGGTATTAGGTATCAGGAGTAATATCCTTTGGTATTTTGAGAATAGTTTCATTATAAGTATTTAAGATTTTGAGTTATAAGTATATGGAAAAAACAGTATTAGCAACTGCTGAGCCAAGTTACTCTAAATAACCAGGAAAAGACTCTTACTCTTCTATCAGAACCGCGTGCTGTGATACATTAGGTCCGAGAAATACAGATTTATTATTCTTTACAATATTTGTTTTTCTGATTTTGATGTTACAGGAGGTTTCACCCGTTACTCGAAGCAGTTGCTCCACTCCACCGGATAATTTGACCGATTCAATAGTGATATTTTGACCATCGGTAATGTTGAAAAGAGGCGGTGACGTAGCATTGATGCTGGAATTCTTGAAATGAATCCCTTTTACATCGGTAACATTAATTCCTTTTATAGCATTTACATCGATTCCATCAAACCAAATATTCTCAATCAGCATTTCTGGAATGCCGAGTAACTCGATTGCATAATTTTTACCAGATGAACATTTAATATTTTCAAAATGTATATTTCGGATTGTTGGGGTCGTTTGAGATACGGTTTGAGCCGGCAATCGCGTACCTGTATAGAGCATATTTAAATGTATAGCTTCGCTAAGTATATCTTCACCTGTTATATCCTTAAACCACATGTTTTCTATAATACCCCCTCTTCCCCGCGCAGTCTTGATACGTACAATTCGATCAGTTCCTTTGAACTGGCAGTTGACCGCATAAACGTTCCTGACGCCACCTGAAGTTTCACTTCCAATGACAATTCCTCCGTGGCCCCGCAAGCCACGACAATTTCGGATGACTACATTCTCCGTTGGTTTTGCCACGCGTAATCCATCTTTGTCTCTGCCTGCTTTTATAGCAATGCAATCATCACCTGTATCAAAATCGCAATATTCAATCAATACGTTTTTGCATGACGATGGATTAACACCATCGCCATTAGGTGTATGTCCATATGATCCTTCGGTTTCAATACCAACTTTACGTATGATCACATTTTCACAGTATGTTGGAGTTATAGTCCAGAAAGCTCCGTAAAGAAATGTCACACCTTCAACAAGTATGTTTTTACAATTCATCGGTTGAAAGAAAGCCGGCCGCAACTGTTTTCCATCAGTACCATCAAAGATTCGATCTTTTACGGGTACACCTTTGCTCGCCATCTCATTCAAGAGTACCTCAACATCTTTTTTTGATCGCTTCCAACCCCACCACCGACTACCTTGACCATTTAGAATCCCATCGCCAGTTATGGCAATGTTTGTTTTTCCCTCGGCGTAAATAAAGGATGAATATTTATAGCATTCAATATCCTCATGACGAGAAAAAACAACTGGCAAATAATCTGTGGAATCTTGACTGAAAAGTAACTCAGCATCTTTTGACAAATAGAGATTAATATTATTCTCAAGGTGAATTGCCCCGGTAAGCCACCTACCTTTTGGAATTACCACGCTGCCACCACCCAAAGTCGCAATGCTGTCAATTGTCTTCTGGATAGCAATAGTATTCTTTACCTGACTACCCTCTAGCGCACCAAACTCACGAATGTCGAATGATCGTGATGGGATAACCGGTCTACTCAATTGTGGCATATCGAACGGCGCAACGATTGAATCAATTTTTTCATTGGAGTAATAGAATGTTTCTTGGCTTTGAGAATACTCACAAGCAATAATAATTAGAAACGCACAAATTAGATATGTGCTTAGTGTATTACGAACGCACCTATTTCTTCGACTAAGTTTTGTTGACATTATCTGGAGAGGAACCGATTACTTTACCGATAACTTTATCGATAATATAAAAAAATTCTTAATTCATGTCAAGATTTTTTCATAAAAAAATATTAAAAAATTTATAACTGTCCATTTATGATTAAAGTTTGATTTTCCTCATGTTTTTGTGAAAAATGCATAATTGGATGGTTATTTCGCCTTTCGATAAATTTATGATGAAAGTCTATCTATATTTGAGGACATAGGATGGGGCAAGCATCAATTAGAAGACCCAAAAAGTCTACTGTTTTGAACGCATCATTGACGGGTCTGCTCCCCAATTGGATTATCTGAAAAGAAAGAATCGTTTCGGGTGCTAGTGGTCGATAATCCAAATATTTAGTTTTTCCCTTGAAGCGCACCCAATCCATGCGCATCCGACCTATGTTCTATTATTTAAAATTTAAAACAATTGATGAAGAAAATCAAAAGAAGTTCTGTATATCAATCTTCTACACCGAAGTCCAAACAAATAATAAAAAATCTCCTCCACAAACTGTAACCGTAACCGGTGTCCACAAGCGATTGTGCCACTTGGATATAGAGAGTTACACTTTGGCTACAGTTACAGTTTGCAGTTTCCAATTCCGGACATCCATAAAACATCGACATGTCACATTAATGTAACATAAAAATTTACCAATGAATACAACTATCTACTTCGTGTTACAATAGTGTAACATGCTCTTATAAATTTTATTGCTTCGGGATGGAAGAATCCTCGTTTTTTACATGATTTTAAGCTCGAGGTTTGACTCTGGATCAAGGAAGTCCAGGTTCAAATCCTAGCCGGGTAGCAAACATATGGCTGTGTTTACTGCTATTTTCATTTCTTCTTCTGGAATTTTCTAAAAATACTACTATCCCGACACCGGATTCATTTTTTGTTCGCCATCTTAGATAATAATCGTATATACTCTGGAGTCGTCCCACAACACCCACCAATAAAACTCACACCAATTTTACAAAGGACTTTAGCATATTGCAAAAAAATTTCAGGTGTTGTAGAATAGACAACTTTGGTGGTTACGATTTTTGGCAAACCAGCACTCGGTTTAATCCATATTGGCTTATTTGTTAAAGATCTTAACCGTCTACAAATGGGAATATAACCTTCGATTCCAAGTCCGCAATTTGCGCCAATTATATCAGCGCCTGCCGAAGTCAGCTCAATTGCCGCTTGCTCTGGTGAATCTCCCATCATCGTCATGTCTTTTTCCCTACCTGAATCAAATATCATCGAAACCACAACCAACAAGCCAGTATCTTTCGCTACCTTAAGTACAATTTTTGCTTCAACAAGGTCTGTCATCGACTCAATGACGATCCCATTCACACCGGCACCAGCGAGCATCTGCGCTTGTTCGGAAAATATTTGATAGAGTTTACTTTCTTCGATCTCTCTTTTGGGTAGTAATTTCCCTGTGTGCCCCATCGATCCAAACACGATTGCATTACCTTCGGCAGCCTTGCGAGCAATTTCGACACCCGCCCTATTAATCTTGATGACCTGATCATCCAGACCATAAGGGCGGAGAGAGAGTCGGTTGGCTCTAAATGTATTTGTCAAAATTATTTTGCTGCCAGCGTCAACATAGCTCCGAGCCAGACTTTCGACCTTTTGGGGATGGATTATATTCCATGCATCCGGACATTCACCCGGTTTTAAATCGTACTCCCGTAAATGTGTTCCCCACGCACCGTCGGTGATGACAGGAACGTTGGTGAGAAGTTTTTCAAGAGTCACATTCATAAATTCAAATCAACGATTAAGTTAAAAATATTTTGAATATAATCAAGTGCTTTGTGATAGAGGTTTGATGATGAAGATTTGAATTTGACATAAGGGATTAGTAAATTGGTATATTCCATTGAGAAAAGCATCATATTACTTTAAAACCAGATAAGTTGTTATACTGGCGCTATCGTCTAACGGTTTAGGACGCTGCCCTCTCAAGGCGGTAATACGGGTTCGATTCCCGTTAGCGCTACTTCCAATTTGACATAATTTAACGAACCGCATTAGCGGTGAAGTTAAGTTATAAGTCAAATTGAGAACCCCGACGAACGAAGTGAGTCAGGATTTTTTTTCATTAGTCTCAATAAAGGTTCTCCGCCAGAGGCGGACAAGGATTCCCGTTAGTGTTCTGATATCAGGAAAGGTTCTGCTTTTTTCAGAACTCTTTGGCAATTTATTATCAGAGACTTTCCGGATTATTTTCCAGATCAGCTCGCTGGGGCTGTCACGTTTTCCAACTTTGTCCATCCCTCTTATTGACTAACGCTTCTTTGGTGCTACTAACTCTATGATTTCTAATCTCTCAGCTAATTGAACTTGCCAAAGATTTTTTCTATCTTATCACCTGTTGGCAAGATCTAATTGACATTTTTCTCACTCCAAAACATAGCGTTTGCCTGGATATCCATAAATTAAAAATATGGAAAAGCGTTTAACGATTGTAACACTATTTTTCTCATTTTGTATTGTTGGTTTACAGGTAATTGGATATTTTTATCCAAGCAGTTTAACCTGGGGTTTTCATTCCCTCGGTTTTTTACCGCCTTACTATCTCATCCTTTTCGTATTCCTTTCAATTCTGGCATTAGTTTTTTTCCATAAAGGATATTTGGATGGTATTATACAAAGAACATCGACTATCTTCACCCAGAAACCATTTATTTTTTTAGCACTAACTGTGTTGTCTTTCATTATCATCGCATGGATATTTCGTATTCAGGTGCCGCTTTTAGGAGATGGTTTCGTAATCATCAATATTTTCAAAAATACACTCGATGGAGTACATCCACTCGGCAGGTTAGCACCAGAACCATTGTCGATGTTATATTTTTATTGGATCGTAAAAGCGCTGGGAACTGCCGACTTTCCGGCGATCATAAATCTATTCTTGCTCGGTGAGGTTGTTCTTGGTGCCGGATTTATCATAGTGACATTTTTTACAGTGAGACAACTTATCGATGATCCGCGGCTTCAAATTATTTCTTTTATATTTTTGCTCAGTGCACCGTACACGCAGCTTCTGTTTGGCTACGTGGAAATTTATGCCGTAGTTCTGTTTTTTATCTCCGTGTTTATTCTTGTTTGCGTGTTGGCACTGAAAGAAAAAATTTCCTTTTCGCTCGTTCTACCAACATTCACGTTGTTGGTTTTTGCACATTATCTTTCGTTGATGTTCATTATAGCTTTATTATACATCTGTTGGCTTGAATATAAAAAACATGGAGTAAGACAAATCCTGCTTGGCGTGGGATTCGCCGCGGGTATAACTTTGTTAGCATTGCTCTCTATTCAGTTTGATCTTCAACGCTTGCAGAGAAGCTTGTCTCATTCTATTTATCTTTCCTTCAATGTAATAAATGACGGATACCAACCCTATACATTATTGTCCGCTAATCACCTAATCAATTTGATGAATCAATTCATCTTGCTTTGCCCTGTTTCGCTTTTTATAATTGTCATTGCAATCGCCACAAGTAAAAAAGCTGTTTTCCAAACAGCCATTCAAAAAATTTTACTCTTTTGTATAATTCCTTTCGTTGGATTGTTAATCATTATCAAATATGATCTCGGTGTTGTAAAGGACTGGGATGTATCAGCTCCCTATTTTTTTATTGTGAACCTGTTTGCTGTATCTGTATTTTCAATTATCAATATAAGAGATAAGATAAAAATTCTTACACTGACAACAATGTTTACTTTGTTGATTTCACTTGCATGGTTTCAATTGAATTCAACAATAGAGCCAAACATAAAGCGAATAAAAACAATCATGGATAAACGCAATATGGCAAGGGAAGGATATTATCAGTCAACCTTCCACCTCTCGATGTATTATTTCAATACTAAAGATATTGACCGTATGATCGAAGTTTGGAAAAATTATACCGACAGATACCCGAGCGACAGTAAAGGGTATGAAAAGTTAGCGAAATCTTATTGGGAGCTTGGCGAAAAGGGATACAACGATATATCAGAAACATTCGAACGGTGGGTAAAAGTTGAATCTGATAGTGGTGCGGTAAAAAATCAGTATGCAAACTTTTGCCTGACGGCAGGTAATACGTACTTGAACAACGGCGATTACGGAAACGCCTCCGGACAATTCCGAAAAGCAATTCGATTGAATCCTTCGCTTCCGGGACCTTACAATAATTTGGGACGTATATACTTTGCAAACAAAGAATTGGACACGGCGGTGTTTTTATTTACAAAAGCGATTCAGATCGATGCAACTTTTGCGCGCGGCTACAAGAACCTCGCCGATGTACATCTTCAAAAAGGTGATCTACTCATTGCGATTGAATTACTTCAAAAAGCATTGAAGTTCGATTCGACTTATACCGGTGCTTATGAGAATTTAGGAAAAACGTACACCGCGATAGGAAATGACTCAATGGCGATAGTATCTTATCGAAATGCTGCTCGATTGGGAAGCCCGACTGCCAAGCTTGCTTTACAAATGAAAGGTTATTCATGGTAGGACGTGAACTGAAAGTTACTATGATCTTTGCTTGTTGTCTGGTTGCTTTACAAATTCTCGGTTTCTTCTTTCCCACAGTATTAACTTGGGGATTTCATTTTTTGGGATTTCTGCCTCCAGTTTATCTTTTCATCTATTTGTTACTCGCGGCTGCAATCATCCTGCATATTCTGAATAAGGATGTATTGTCCATTGTCATCAAGTTATCAAACTTCATGCGGAAAAAGCCGTACTATTTCCTGGGAGCTGCAATAAGCATCTTCATCATATCTGCATACCTATTGCGAGTAAGAGCGCCGCTTCTTGGTGATGGATTTTTTCTTGTTAAAAATTTTTCGGAGGCATTTCGCAGTGTTACACCGCTGTATCCGCGAAATGAGCCATTGGCAACATTCTATTTTTATCTGATCCTGAAAATGACCGGAGTTACAACGTTCAGCGAATTCATGTCGTCGTACCTGTTTGCCGATATTATACTTGGCATCGGATTTATTATCATTGTATTTTATTTAGTCCGGAATCTTTTTTACGAAAATCAAGATCAGTTTTTCGCATTCATCTTCCTGCTTGTTATTCCGTATATTCAATTGTTTTTTGGATATATCGAAACATATGCTGTTGTGCTTCTATCTCTTTCGATTTATATTCTTATTGCAATTCTATACTTAAAGAAAAAGGCATCGTTCACTTTAGTAATGTTAACTTTCCTGCTCATGAGCTGCTGCCATTACCTAACACTTTCGCTGCTGCCTTCGCTGATTTATCTTGCATACCGAGAGATTAGCACACGTGGTGTTAAATCCGTGGTAAAAAGTTTAGGTATTACGTCTGTAATTATTTTACTATTGCTTTGGTCGGTTGACTTCGAGATAGAAAATTTTTCTGCATGGGTTCCTCACGGTCACTTCCTTCCTGTTGTAAAAAGTACGAATCGCATTGAAGCCGTTTCCGAAGTATATACACTCTTTTCGCTGTATCACGCATCGGACTTATTGAATTATATTATTTTGCTTTTTGCCTCATCAATTTTTATTTTAATTTTAGTTGTTCTACAAAATAAAACGACTGTCCTGAGCTTAGCCGAAAGTAAATTCTTTATGACAGCCACTCTTCCAGTGTTAGTGCTGATGTTAATTATTAAATATGATCTCGGTGCAGCAAAAGACTGGGATGTATTTGCTCCATTTGCTTTCTTTGTGGCTGTTTTCGGAGTTTTCGTTTTTCTCCGATCAAAATTAGTTAATACAATTAAAATATTCACAATCGTCATTACTTTAACATTATTGAATACATTGGGTTACACGTATCTGAATTCCACTGCCGACGCAAGCGTTCGACGTTATTTAACTTTGCTGGATAAACGCACCGTCTCAAACTTTGGTTACTATGCATCAACCCTACACCTGGCATTATATTTTCATCAGGTGAAAAATAAAACAGCTGCGGTCGATATATGGAAGAAATACGTCGAGGAATTTCCTGAAGATGGAAGAGGATACCGCAACACAATCACGAACTTAAGAAATTTGGGACCGGGTGCTCTCAGCCAAATTGCTGAGACATTCGATAAATGGCTCAATACAACTCCCAACGATACGACTATCTCAATCGAATACTCTCGCTTTTGCTTTGATGCAGGAAATTATAAACGTGCGAACGGCTTATTACAAGAAGCGATACGGTATTATCAAAAAGCGATTGAGTTAATGCCAAACTATTCCGATCCTTACCTCGCTCTCGGAAATCTATACGAAGAAAGCAGAGACACGACGAAAGCTATTGAATACTTTAACCATGCAGTCCGGCTTAATAACGCTGCAGCTAAAGATAAACTTAAACAAATCAATATGAAAAAATAATATAGAAATTTATGGAAAAAAAAATACTCACTTACACCATCGCAGCTTCTTTCCTGTTGATTGGACTTGATATTATCGGCTACTTTTTCCCGATCAGCTTGACATGGGGTTTCCATTTTTTAGGATTTCTCCCACCGTACATTTTCGTTTTGTACCTGATCTTATCGGCATCAGTTTTTCTCTTTCATTTCAATGGAGACCTTGAGCGCGCATTTCGATACGGGACTGGTTTCATGGAAAAGAAACCCATCGCTTTTCTATCGGTTGTCATCTTAACTTTTATTGCTTTCGCTTTTTTATTTCGGGTTAAAGCTTCCGTGCTGGGTGATAGTTTCACTATGATTTACAATTTCAGGGACTGTGCGGCAGGTATCTCCTATCTTGCGCCATGGCATGAACCGTTTTCGATGTATGTATTGTACTACGCGACCACATTATTAGGATCGCTAAATTATCCTCAGATATTCACATCATTTTTCATCATTGAAATATTTTTTGGTATTGGCTTCATCCTTGTAACATTTTATTGTGTGAAGAAACTCTTCGCTTCCACCTTACAGCAATTTTCTGTGTTTATGTTTCTCTTAGTTTTACCGTACATGGAATTCTACTTTGGTTACATTGAAGCATACTCAGTTTCCACACTTTTATTTGTGGTGTTCATACTCGTTTCAGTACTTATACTTCAAGCGAAGCTCCCGTTTTATTATTTACCAACAACGTGGTTGCTTCTCACCTTGAGTCATTACATCAATGGTTTGCTGGCTCCGGCAGTTCTTTATATCGCCTATCTTGAATACAAACAACAGAAGATAAAAAACTTGGCAATTGGTTTCGGAAGCGCCATATTTATCGCCGTTGTTATTTTAATCGCCGCCGGGTTCGATATGGAACGGCTGATCAACATCAGCCCGGTTAGTCACTTTCTTTCCCTGACAAATAATATTTCGGATATCAACGCCTATTCGCAGGCATACACACTTTTTTCATTTTATCATTTAGCAGAGATAGTGAACTATATCATCTTCATGTGCCCCTTTACGGTTTTGATTATCATATTCTGGGCGGTAGAATATAAACAGGAAAGTTTTATCGCAAGTCCGCTAAACATGTGGTTCACCATCACAATTGTACCGGTTTTTCTCTATTATCTTGTATCCAAGCTTGAGCAGGGTAATGCGAGTGATTGGGATGCGTTCGCGGGTCAATTTATTTTATTTGCTCTATTCGCTGCTTTTATTTTCTTCCAGCGCGAAAATGAATACAGCATCAAAATATTTGCTCTTATCGTTTGCGTATCTCTCCTTCAATCACTGCCGTGGTTTGCAGTGAATGCGCCAGTCGAGCCAAGCATACAGCGTTTTCAATCACTCTGGGATAGACGGATGCTTTCCCATTTAGGCAACTACACACATGCACTACGGCTTACACGTTACTATGATTCTCAAAACGATTCGCTCAGCCAAACAGATGTCTGGGAACGCTATTCATCCGTACGCCCCGAAGATCCCCGCGGGTATATTAACGAGCTTCAGCTTTTGAATCGTTTCACCCCTGGTGATTATGAAAGGAAAATAGCCGCATATATACGCTGGCTAATGGTCGACTCAGAAAACGACAGCTTGCGGTATGCACTTTCAGGTGTTTACATTAATGCGGGAAATAAGTTTTTCAGTAATAACAAATTAGATGAGGCGCGAGTATGTTATCTTAACTCAATTATTGTTGATTCGACGGTGTCGAAAGCTTTTAATAACCTCGGGAGTGTTTATGC
>CAYGZC010000269.1:0-43356 GCA_964354225.1 uncultured Chlorobiaceae bacterium
CTTCATGATGTTAGCTTTACAGTTGATGAAGGTGAGGTTTTCGGTTACTTGGGTCCGAACGGAGCGGGGAAAACAACAACGCTCAGAATTATTATGGGACTTGTTTCCGCTTCACACGGTAGCGTACAACTATTCAAGAATGATCAACGAAACGCGGCAATACGAAACGATATCGGTTATTTACCTGGTGAGTTTCATCTGTACGGCAACATGACTGGCTATGCACTGATCGAATACTTTCAACGATTCCGCCTGCAAAAACCGCCTATCTTGCGCGAACAACTCTTTAGTGCACTTAATGTTCAACATTCCGATCTGACACGCAAAGTAAAGTTCCTCTCACACGGTACAAAGCAAAAACTTGGACTGGTCATAGCGATGCAGCACGATCCGAAACTTCTGTTACTCGATGAACCGACAACCGGTCTCGATCCGCTGGTGCAGAAATCTTTCCGCGAGATTATTCTCGACCGAGCACGAAATGGTCGAACAGTATTTTTCTCTTCGCATGTTTTATCTGAAGTCGAAGCAATTTGCAGCCGCATTGCGATCCTGCGAGCGGGTGAGCTTGTAGCGGTTGAATCGATAGAGAACCTCAGAAGTAAAATGGTGCGTCGTCTTCAGGTTCGCTTTCACGGATCTGTCCCCGGCGATTTAGCCAGTGTGCCGGGTGTAACACGCTCTCAAATAACAGGTAATGAAGTTACTTTGTGGATTCGCGGCGATGTGAATCCGATTCTTCGCACCATCGCGCAGACTGAAGTAGAGAGTTTTATTTTCCCTGAGCCGGAACTGGAGGATATTTTCCTTTCGCATTATCAGAATGGTGGAGGGAATATTGATGTTTAACCTGATCAAACATCTGGTTCGACAACACGGAATATTCCTCTGCATTAATATGTTATTACTCGCCGGATTGCAATTCTTGATCTGTGCCATTGTTTACATGATTGATATTCCCGGAATCATGAACGGTGCATTGCAGAATATTCCTCCTTTCATGCGGGCGCTCATAGAGCAGCAATTCTTCGGCGGATTAACTCAAAAAGGTCTTCTTGCGTTCGGATGGAACCACCCGATTGCCTTAGCCATCGGAACTGCGGTTGCACTTGTTTTCGCTTCGCGTGCGGTTGCAGGTGAAATTGAGAGCGGAGCGATGGAGTTGCTTTTAAGCCAGCCGATTTCACGATTAAGTTATTTTACCGGACACGTACTCTTTGCGCTGACGTCAATCGCTCTCCTGAGTTTGATTGGTGTGTGCGGCACACTCATAGGTATTCACTTTTATTCACTCGCGCCAATTGAAGGTATAATTCTATTCAAGGTTGCATTCAACTTTTTCTTGCTTAACAGTGCGTGGTATGGAATTACACTTTTGTTTTCCGTTTTCGGACGGGAAGCCGGGCGTGTAGCGTTTATCGGATTTCTGCTGGCACTTGTTTCGTACTTCGTTCAAGTAATCGCGCAGCTCTGGACTAAAGCTGCATTCCTCCTGCCGTACACGGTGCACACTTACTACTCGCCGCAGAAGATATTGGTTAACGGCGAGCTCAAGCCAATATCAATTATTGTTCTTGTAGGATTGATTGTTGTGAGTATTGGTATAGCAGGTTGGAGATTTAGGAAGAGGGATATACCGTAGACGCCCGGAGAAATTGACTCTGTCCAGAATTATGTCTACATTATTGTAAGATTAATAAGGATAATTATGAGCACAACAACATTACCCGTCACCGAAGCGAAGCAGCGGTTCACCGAGCTTGTCAAGGGTGTAGAAGGATCGTTCGACCGCTTTCTTGTTACCAAGAACGGTAAGGAAGCCGCAGTTCTCTTAAGCGCCGAAGAATACGAGAGCTTATTGGAAACGCTTGATATCTTAGCAAACAAAAAGGAAGTTTTAGCGATAGCAGAAGGCACATTACAGGCGAAGCGCGGGTCAACAATGTCTTTGGATAAATACCTGTCGAGCAAACGGAAATCTAACAAGGGGAACGGCAAGCGTTGAACATTGAGCTTACCAAGCGGGCAGTAAAAGATCTTGATGCTCTCGAACGAGCACAGCCCAAATACTTCAATCGTATTCTAACAAAGATTCATTCTTTATCCGATGATCCTTTGGCGGGTAAACAACTTATTGGACCGCTGAAAGGAAAAAGGTCGCTGAGAGTTGGGGATTATAGAATTGTTTACAAGTGCGTTAAGAACACGATTTATATTTTGACTATCAATCACTGGAGAGGGATGTATAAGTAACGAAGATCGATCTTATGAAAACATGAAGTTAAGAAGTTGACCATAAATTGATATTAACGTAATGTTTGAATAAATTATACCAATGAAAGTCCGCGGGATTATCAAAATGATAGAAAATGATGGATGGTATCTGGTTGCAACTAAAGGCAGCCATCGACAATATAAACATCCTTTAAAACCTGGACGCGTCACAATTGCCGGACATCCGAACCATGATTTAGCGCCCGGTACTTTGAACAGTATATTGAAACAAGCTCAACTAAAGGAGAGAAAATAATTATGTACCGCTTCCTTATAGTAATAGAAAAAACAGACAGTAATTACTCTGCCTACTCACCCGATTTACCCGGATGCATCGCAACCGGTGATACGCGTGAGGAAGCTGAGAAAAATATGCACGAGGCAATTGAGTTTCACATACAAGGATTGGTGGAAGACAAACTACCGATTCCCGATTCCCAATCATTTGCGGAGTATGTTGCTATCCGGAGGTAAAATTTCCAATCCTTTAACCAGAATTGGAGATTACCGGATTATCTACAAGTGCGTTAAGAACACGATTTATATTTTGACTATCAATCACCGGAGAGGGATGTATAAGTATTCAAAGAAGATTTAATCAAAGTTGGATGTGGGACTTTTCTATATAAACAGCTGCTGCTCTTTTTGAAATGCGATCGATAATTTCTCTACAGTGTACTAGAGCATCAAAAGCATCATATACTCTTATACCTCTCTCTGCTAATTCATTGACTATGGCTAAAGCATATTCAGTAAAAGCTATTTCATGCGTAATCATTTGAAAAAGTCGCCCCTCTACTCCTGATTCTTCTTTCATTGAAGTTACTTGTGGATGATCTAAATTTATAATAATAAGCCTTTCATCTGCTATATATCTTGAACGATTAGCATTCTCAGTCTCATTCCTGTAGTCAATTTGAAAACCCCCGTGTTTCTTTTTTGCTCTCCCCGGTTTTTCATCTTTATTTAACTGAGCATTATCAACTTCGACACCACTCCCCCAATGAGAATCACCCTCAGATGGTTGTCGCGGATCACTACCGCCTCCAGGGTTCGATTCACCACCGATACTTCCTCCAACTTCGCCTGTTATCGTTGGATTAACAGCGATTGTGTTACCATCGACATATTTGACGCCATTTAAAAGGCGATCATCCCCACTTCCATCTGGAGACGTATCACCGCCTAAACCTGGATTTGCCCTTATTAATTCATGACGATATTCATCATAATCATCATTTAGAATTTCTTCGATTTTTCTTGCCTCTTCTTGAAGACGTTTCATTTCTTCTGTTTCTTTGTTCTTTTTATTTTCATCAGCAATTTTTATCCTCACTTCTTCAATACATTCCTTAATCCATTCGAGAATTTCGTTAACTAATTCATTGTTTCTATTTAACCTTAGCGTTCTAGTGTTATCGAAGGCCTTCACCTTACTGCTTTCTTCATCCAGCATTGGTATCTCAATTTCACCGAATAAAAGTTCTGTAAAAGGTTTGCCTTCCAAGCCTGCTAAGGTTGTTTCTACTAACCATTCATTCGTTGTAATCGACACGCCTTTCATGTTTTCTTCAAGTGGAGCTTTAGCAACTTTTATATTCAACTCACATAATCCGATTTCTTTGGATAGGCTTCGTGGTGGCAGGTATTTATAGATCTGAGAATAATCTGGTTCTTCATACCTTATTCTTTCAGAGTTTACAAAAACAAAGTGTCTTTCCAAATACTTATTTAACGCTCTTTTTAATTCTGTAACAGCACCCCTGGTATCAGCACGTTTCAAGGTATGAAAATCTGATACCCGTATCGTAGTTCCCGAATGTTGCCTGGTTGATTTGTTTGTTTCAATTTCTTTTACTGGTACAGGACCTATATGTTTTGCATTTTCAAGGTCATTCCGTGTCAGTTCAACAACATTTTTGAAACCATCCTTGATGGTTTCACGCGAAGGCAATTTGCAATGCCAAACGAAGCGATTTTCCCGGTTCCAAACCTTCCACGTGGCTTTACTCCACTTCGGTTTCTATAAACATTTTCCCCGTGCATGGTAAAGAAATTATTATTCAACTCATCATAACTCATACCACAAGCATCGTCCTTCACAACTATTAAATTTCTTTTTACCGTTACTTCGCAAGAGACTGGTTGTCCCAACAAAATACCTGCATCTAATGAGTTGGTAACATACTCGATAACTACCTTACCAATACTATTAAAATAATCTGCATTTTGAAGTACATCTCTTCCTACGTGTGATTTGACCGTAATGGGCATTTGTTATTCCTTCCAAAATTAACCGGGTTTCTGATATTTATTCTTAAACTTTCTATAGAGAAAAATTACTAGTTCCTTCAGATTTTCATCTTTTTCTGTTAATAATTTTATTTCCTCCAGTCGTTGCTCATATTTTTTGGAGGGAACGTATTGATTAATTCTCATGAACCTATGAAAATCGTAAACATCGATTTGTTCTTTTACTCCCTGAATATATTTTTGATACGCATCAGTTTTTCTAAGACTTTGAATTTCTTCTTCAGGTTTTCTAATTACTCCTTGCGACCTTCCTTGGGTTGGCAGTCTCTGAGATTGGTTTGTTTCTACTCGAGATAATATGTTATCTACCTTATTTTGATTCCGATCGATCCACTCTATTCCTTTACTTGTTAGCATCCACCCTTTTCTTGTGTTGCCTTCAATAACATTTCCATTGACTGATTTTCGCCCAGCTTCAAGAGCAAATAGAGAGGGTTTGATATCAGGGTATTGCGGATACTTTGTCCAAGAAAACTTTGTAGGGAATAACTCAAAACATTTAATAGCTACATCTTCATGATGGATCGCTCTTGTTCCTCCACCAAGAAGATATAAGACTATTGTGGTTATTTCAAGATGGTTTAAATCGTTTTTATTTCTTTTGGCCATTTTTACAAACAGTGAATTTTTATTTCTTTTTCAACTTGTTTAAACTCCATAGCTCTTTTACCAGCTTTCATTTGTTATTCATCCTGGGTCAACCAGATTATTTTCTTTAACTGTCCTTTAACGCGTTCGAAATCTTTATCGCTTGTAACAAGTATCGCGCGGTGTTGTATTGCAAGCGCTGCACAGAATGCGTCGCTCAGTGGAAGCCCATACGAGCTTTTCAACTGTGCTGCTTTTTCTGCAAGATCTCTATCGGCATCTACAACTCTGAGTGGTGATTCCATTTCAAACTGCTTAGCAGCGGCAACGCCGGCGTTTCCTTGTATGTGTTGAGCTCGGTAAATAACTTCAGCCCAGTTTACAGCATTGATAAGCACCTCTTTCTTTTCATCGGCAGCTTCGGCAAGTATGCTCTCTACCTTCGATGCTGCCGGCTCATCAAACAGTAGAACAAGCACCGCTGAACTATCGAGCACCGTGTTTGGCAAGTTTCTCATCCTCTCTGCGGTGTTCCACCGCCCGATCATCCATTAATTGTTCTGATGCCTGTTTAACGCCGGGCTTCAGTTTTAGAATTCCGCGAAATTTACGGATAGATTCACGGGTAATCGGCTTCAAAATGATGTAGTTTGTTTGTTCATTAAGCTCAATCTTTATTCGGGTTCCATCCAAAATACCTAATTTTCGCCGAATTGAGGAGGGAATGACCATTTGTCCCTTTTGAGTAACCGTAGTTTCCATTTATTTTTATCTTTCTAACATTACATACAAATATATACAATTTATAAATGTAAGTCAAGCAAAATATTTCCTACATATATTAATTTCTGGAATACATACTTACAGGGGGAATCGGGGGGAATGTTTAAGTGCTGGTAGGTATTAATTTTCCTAGTGTGTTCTCGCGCGGGGTGTCATGGTCCATACCATGACACAACAAATGCATAGTTTTGTGTCGCGAAATGGTTCGTGACACCCGGGTAGGCGGGGTGTTCTACTTAGAAGGGGAAAGCTTCTGACTTCACATAATTATAGCTTGACTATCAACTCCACAAGCGTGTGATCTTTCTCAGCAACTCTATTTTCAGAGTGTGTGGTGAGTGTAATTTTCACGTGCTTGTACGAATGCAGAAAAATATCCGGGTGGTGGTTTTGTTTCTCCGCAACAACTGCAATTCGATTGATAAAATCAACCGCTGATTTGAAGTCGGCAAACTCGAACTCTTTTACCAGCGTATTATTTATTACTATCCATGTCATTGAGGTCTGGAGTGGATCATCAAAAAAGAAGAGCCGATTTATAGCATCGGCTCCTTTTTTTGAACTAAGTTTATTAATTTATATTGTAAACGTATGCGAACGTTTTAGCAAACTCCTCGATGCTGGTCGGCGTTGTGGTTTCGGGTGTTCGCTTTGCATCTTCCAGCACTTTCCCTTCATTCATTGATTTAATAAAAGTGCTCATATTGCTAACCATGCTTTCGGAGGCACCCATGCCGAGCATTACTTTTTTAAAGTCTTCATATGGGAATTCGGCATACTCCAGGTCTGGCTTCCCGATACCAGCACCAAATACTTTTGCAACCTCAGAGTATGTAAGATCGCGCTGACCAAGAAGATATTGAACGTTATGGTTCGAAAAATCCAAAGCAAGAAGTCGTTTTACCGCATACGAAGCAATGTCTTTAGTGGCTATCATATTCATTCTGAGATCCCCTTTTACCGGCGAGCCAATAACACCAAATTTTTTAACAGCGTCGACCATGGCGAGAGAATTTTCCATGAAATACGTAGGTCTCAAATGGAGCGTGTTCAGACCGGGAATCGCATTAATTTTTTGCTCCATATACCGCAAACCCCAAACAACACCGGAATCTTTTTCAAGATGCGTGCCGACACTGCTGAGCGATACAACATACTTTACGCCTGCTTTCTGCAACGCTTGCGCTATTGCATCAGCATGTTTTATCTGATGTTTTGTGAAATCCGGAGCGCTCCAATCGGGTGGTATCATTGCATATACGGCTGTCGCTCCTTGAAAAGCTTTTGTCAAAACTTCAATATTACAAGCGTCTCCGATAAAAAGTTCAGCGCCTTGATCGGTTAACTCTTTTGCCTTCTCAGCGCTTAGGCTTATTATTCTTACTTTCTTGCCGGCATTCAACAGCGCCAAAGTTATCGGTTTGCCTGTATTGCCGGTTGATCCTGTTATTACGTACATAATTTACTCCAATATATATAGTTATCTGTATTTAGTTGATGAAAAAAACTTTCATTAACATAATAAACGCTGGAATGAAGGTAAAAGTTCAAATAATGCGGCAGGGTGTTTTATTAATGGTCTTGAAGTTGTTTTGGTCCAAAGAGTTATGGATAATAATAAAAACGCCTTCAGTTTCTTAAACTAAAGGCGTTTGTCCATCAACTTTAGATCGCTTTTATTTACAACACCCAGGCGAGCAATCATGCATGCCCATGCCTCGTCCCATACGTTCACCGCGCATACCGTGACCGCGTCCGGGCATCCCTTGCATATGACCCTTCCCCATTCCTTTGCCCATCATCATACGATGTTCTTTCCAAATCTTCTGCTGTTCAGGCTTCAATATTTTGTTCATTGCAAACCAAAAGTCGAGATGGTTCATTTTCATTTCATTTTGCAGATTGCTTACCTCGTTCATTTTGGATTCAATTTTTCCTTTGTCGGGATTATCTTCCCTGAATAAATCCTTGATATCCAACCTTGCAGTTTGAATCTTTGAGCGAATCTCGATCTGTTTCTTCTGCATATCGGTGCGGAGCTTGTCGAATTGCTTTTCTTGGTCCGCAGTGAGATCTAGTTTTTCAATAAATCGACCACCGCCGAACATTGGTCCCGTGAGTGCATCATCATCTTCAAACTCACGAGGTTGTGCCCAGACAATTGCGGCTGCCATGAACATAAGTAAAAGTAGTTTTTTCATTTTGTTCCCTTTTATGATTGTTAGTTTCAATTTATATGTTTGACATCATATAAATGAAAAGGTTTAGTCGCCCATATGCACGCTTTACTATCTTCTTGATCTTTCTTTTCTTAATAAAATTCCGTATCTTTAATAAGTTAATATTGAAAATTAACGCCTCAAGTAATAACACTTGAGGCGTTTTTATTCTAACAACAAAATTTGCAGTCGCAAACTTCAGGTTGCGGTCATTATAATCAACGGAAACTGGTGTCTGCGGCTACATTAGGATTTGTCAGTGCAATTCAGAGACGACATACGCAATATAGCAATCATCGCACACGTTGACCACGGGAAAACGACACTGGTGGACCACATGCTCAGGCAAACAGGAACTTTCCGCGAGAATCAGGAAGTGGTAAAACGCGTGATGGATTCGAACGAACTTGAGCGGGAAAAAGGCATTACTATTCTTGCCAAAAACACTGCAGTAAAATATCGGCAAAAAAATGAAAACAAAGAGCAAAGAGTCATCAAGATAAACATTGTTGATACACCGGGACATTCTGATTTTGCCGGCGAGGTTGAGCGTACGCTGAAAATGGTCAACGGTGTGCTGCTGCTTGTGGATGCTGCCGAAGGTCCACTTCCTGGAACAAAGTTCGTCCTGAAGAAATCTTTAGAGCTCGGTCTGCAGCCAATTGTTGTTATCAATAAAATCGACCGGAAGGACGCCAGCCCTCATCAGGTACTTGATGAGGTGTTTGAATTGTTCCTCTCACTCGGCGCGCACGATCATCAACTGGATTTTCCAATCGTGTACTGCATTGCGAAACAGGGAATTGCAAAAAAAGAACTTGAAGATAGTAGCACAAACCTCGAACCGCTTTTCGAAGCAATTGTCAATAAAATTCCTCCACCACCCGGTGACGCGGAATCGCCGTTTCAGATGCTTGTTACAACAATAGACTACAATGATTATCTTGGGCGCCTTGGAATCGGCAGAATAGATCGCGGCACAATTCGTCTTGGATCATCGATGAAAATCATTCACCGCGACGGAGCAATTGAAGATGCGCGCGTGACAAAAATTTATACCTTCGAAGGCTTGAAGCGATTAGAGGTTAACGAATCCTCGGCAGGTGATATAATTGCAATAGCTGGAATGGAAGACGTCGATATTGGCGAAACGATCGCCGATGCCGCTGACCCAACATCACTTCCGTTTGTCAGTATAGAGGAACCAACGCTCTCAATGAACTTTGTTGTCAACAATTCTCCTTTCGCCGGACAGGAGGGAAAATATATTACGACGCGTCACCTCGGCGAACGATTAGCGCGAGAGTTGCGTTCAAATGTAAGTCTGCGTGTTGAACTTACAGATAATCCAGACACATTTAAAGTTAGCGGACGAGGTGAGTTGCATCTTGCAATTCTCATCGAGACCATGCGCCGTGAAGGCTATGAGTTTCAGGTTTCAGCTCCAGAAGTAATTTATAAGCGTATAGCAGATGTGCTGAGTGAACCAATGGAACATGTTATCATCGATGTGCCTGACGTGTTTGTCGGAACGGTTATCCAAAACCTTGGCGCAAGACGCGGCACAATGAAGCACATGCTTCAATCACAGGGCAACACACGATTGGAATTTGTTGTTCCCGCTCGCGGACTTCTCGGTTTCCGCTCGGAATTCATGACTGAAACCAAAGGGACAGGCATTTTACATCATAATTTCCACGGTTATGAACCGTACAAAGGTGATGTAGCAACCCGGCACAAGGGTGCAATCGTCCAGCTTGAAGACGGAAACTCAACCGCTTATGCCATATGGAAACTTCAGGAGCGAATAACATTTTTCATCGAGCCGGGCATACGGGTATACAGGGGAATGATTGTTGGTGAAAGCTCTCGCGATGAGGATGTTATTGTAAACGTGTGTAAAACCAAGCAGCTCACGAACATGCGGGCAAGCGGTGCCGATGAAGCGATCCGACTCGAACCGCCTCATATCCATACACTCGAACAAGCAATCGAGTGGATCGATGACGATGAATATATTGAAGTGACTCCGAAATCGTTACGGCTGCGGAAGAAGTACCTTGGCCACAATGAACGGCTAAGGATGTCAAAGAAAAAAGCTGAGGTGCTGGAAGTTGATTGAGTAGTATGTCGGTGCGAGAAACGAAGTGACGAAGCAATTCGACAAACCCGAAACTGGAAAGAGCGGTACCTTTCTTTTTTCTCATCGCACAAACTGGTACCGACAACTCAACAAAATTTCCGAATTGTTCGAGTCTCTTCGCAAGAGTGGTCGTTCAATTTTAGATCTAACCGTTTCTAACCCAACCGAGTGCGGTATCGAATATCCTGAAAAAGAAATTTTGTCGGCTCTCTCAGCTTCGCCTATTCTTCATTACGAACCGAATCCGCGTGGACTTCTTTCCGCACGTAGAGCTGTCTGTGAATATTACAAGAAGAAGAGCATCACCGTTAATCTCTCAAACATTTTCCTGACAGCAAGTACAAGCGAAGCGTACTCGATCCTCTTCAAGTTAGTATGCAACGCAGGTGAAAGTGTTCTTGTGCCTAAACCTTCTTACCCGTTGTTTGATTACCTTGCGCAATTGAATGATGTTCGGCTTCACTATTACCACTTGCGATACGATCAGGAATGGCAAATCGATATTGATTCAATTAAAAATTCTATCAATAAAAAAACAAAGGCGATTGTAATTATAAATCCTCATAATCCAACAGGAATGTTTCTGAAAAATGATGAGTCCCTGGCGATAAAAGAAATTGCTCATCGGTACAACCTAGTAATAATTGTTGATGAAGTTTTTATTGATTATGCTTTTGAGAATAATGAAAGGATGCGGGTATCAACTGCCGGTGAAGGAGAAGGGCTGATTTTCACATTGAATGGCATCTCAAAAATGTTGGGATTACCGCAGATGAAATTGGGATGGATAATTGTTAATGGTCATCCATCGTTAGTCGCAGAGGCAACTGCCAGACTGGAAATAATTTGTGATACATTCCTTTCTGTCAATACGCCCGTGCAGGTTGCCTTGCCAAAACTACTGAAACATGGAAAAATAATTCAACAAAAAATTCTTGATCGTGTTCTCTCAAATTACTCAACATTAAAAACTATAACTCTAAACACTCTATGTTCGGCGCTCAACACCCATGGGGGCTGGTACGGTATTCTTCGCGTCCCTAGGATTAAAAGTGATGAAGATTGGGCGCTGCAACTGCTTGAAAACAAAAGTGTTTATCTCTTCCCGGGTTATTTCTTTGATTTTGAGGAAGATGGTTATCTTGTTGTGAGCTTATTGGTGGAAAGTTCGGTCTTCCAAAAAGGAGTAAGAGAGATAGTAGATTATGTCTCGGCTGTCTGAACTGTGATTCGTATGATTAACATGATTTCCTTGATTATAAAAAAAGTCTGGGTAATCCTTTAATCCTGCTAATCCTGGTCAAATTTTCTTCAATTCTTCATTCAAAAATCGGATAAGTGGTAACAATTCTTTATAGACATTAACAATCTTATCAATAAATTTTGGAGAGTAACACTCATTCTCTTTCCACTCCACACCAGTGTAAAAACTTTTATACTTCAGCCATTCAATCATTGGATGATCAATTGGGTAACCGAGCGGCGCACGTTGAAGTTTGTCACCTTCAAGTGAACCAAATCTTTTCTTGAACGGTTTGCTTTCAACAATCGAACTAAATTCCTTTGGTTGTTCCGCAATTGCATGTCGAATCAATTTTAGCTGGTCACTGTTAGGCATATAAATTCCACCACCGACATAGATATTCCCTGGCTCAATATGAACATAGTAGCCGGCGCTTTGTTGCCAATGTCCTTTTAAGTGAAACACGGCCGCAACATGTGTTTTGTATGGTATCTTGTTCTTACTAAATCGCGTATCACGATAAATGCGGAACATATTGCGCTTCGGATTCACGTCAATTTCTGGAGCAATCTTCTTCATTGGTGTTTTCAATGATGCGATCAGACACTGCATCGGAAATTTCGCAAATTCTTCGTATTCAGATTTGTGTTTAGTGAACCATTCACGATTATTATTTTTCTTTAGCCGTTTAAGAAATTCTAATCCCGCCCCAGGGAATCCCTCGAAAGGCGGGAATATTTCAATATCGAAAGATGTTTGTTGAATCATCGTTCATTTTTGATGGCTGGTCGGACAAAGCCATTTGCTTTTCTCAGTCTCTTCTGGGCTTCAAACAGGGAAACATTTGCTTTGATCATTACGATTGCAGTTTTCACATGGCCGCTAGCTTTTTTCAAAACACCCGTAGCCGTTTTATAATCAACTCCGGTAACAATCATGAGAACTCGCTTAGCTCGCTCTTCGAGTTTGCGGCTATTCATTTTCAGGTCGACCATCATGTTCTCGTAAACTTTTCCAAGTCGAATCATTGCAGTTGTAGTTATCATATTTAAAACCAATTTTTGTGCTGTTCCAGATTTCATACGAGTTGAACCCATGATAACTTCGGGACCAACTTCCGGGCAGATTGAAACATCAATACATTTGCGGAGTTTCCAAAACTCCTTTTTATTCAGTTGCGATCGTGGATTTGTTGTAATATAAATCGCCTTAGCTCCCCATCTTTTTGCCTCCTGGATTGCTGCGACCACGTAAGGTGTTCTTATGCTTGCGGTAATACCACAAACAACATCTTTTTCCCCAACCTTTTTTAGCTTAACATCCCGAACGCCATCTTCGGCCCGATCTTCGGCACCTTCTTGAGATTGGAAGACTGCTTTCCTACCGCCGGCAATAATCCCCTGCACCATTGAAGGATCCGTGCCGAACGTCGGTGGACACTCGGCAGCATCTAAGATTCCGAGACGTCCGCTTGTTCCGGCGCCGACATAAATTAATCGTCCACCCATTTTGAGAGATTTCACGACTAATCCAACCGCTTTTTTAATCGAGGATATTTCTTTTTTTACTGCGTCTGAAACAGTATGATCTTCAAGATTAATAACTTTCAAAATTTGATCGATGCTTATCGAGTCAATCTTCCGACTTCTTTTGTTTCGTTTTTCTGTCGTCAAAGACTGGAGTTGATTGAAGAGGATTTTTTGCATAACTTTTTATGGTTGTATAATGACAATCTTTTTATCGAATATTCTTGTTGTATCTATTCCATGAATAACAATCGGAAAGACCTCGAGATTTTTTAGATTAAATTTAACTTTTGCTTCCATGATTTCACTTTCAAGTTCTCCACCTTTTAGTAAAACAATTGAACCTGTTTTAATAAATGTCCTTTCTGATTCTGCGACCACTTTAACTCCTGTGGTCATTCGTAGAAACGGTTTGCACCATCGAACAATTTCGGTTATCGAAGAAACAGCTCTTGCGATAACATAATCATAATGATGAATGAATTCCTTCTTCTTTGCAAGCTCTTCTGCTCTGCCACAGTAAGTGCGAACATTTCGAAGTCCAAGGCATTTTATTATATGATCAACAGCTTTAATTTTTTTTTGAATTGAATCTATAAGCATGAAATTAGAATCGGGATTCATGATTGCAATTGGGATACCCGGTAAGCCGCCTCCGGTACCAACATCCATCATGTTCAAGCCTGGTATAAACTTGTAATTGAATAAAAGAGCAATTGAACTAAGAATGTGCCTTATCCAAATATTTTCTGCATCCATTCGCGAAATCAAGTTAATTTTTTTATTCCACTCCAAAAGATATCCGACATATTTGTCCAATAACTCAATCTGCAAATCGTTAACATCGTGATGATTCTCCCGACAGATATTTCTGAACCATAGATGATCTAACATAAATTAAATTAGTTATAAGTTGTTATTTTTATGGATGATATAAATGATGATTTCACGTGAAACATTTTTAAATATTAACGGCGAAGGTGTACCAGCAAGACAGAAATGTCTGCGGTTGTTACTCCGCTGATGCGTGATGCTTGTCCAATCGAAGTGGGCTGAATCTTCGATAGTTTTTCTTTTCCTTCAGATGAAAGTGCTTTTATGCTTTGGAAATTAAAGTCGTTTGGAATTTTAATCGATTCTTGTTTTTCAAACTTTACAATCTGTTCATGCTGCCGATTGATGTATCCATCATATTTAATTTCAATTTCTATTTGCTCAATAATTTTCTTTCTTAGTTGGGAATCGGTACCGTTCTGGAGTTTTTGGATAAAACCATTTCTTCGTGTTTTTAGAAGTTCCATTAACTCGCTTAGCTTAACTTCTGGTCGTTGAATCAATTGATACATTTTTACACTCTGATCAATGTTTGTGTTAGCCTTGGAATCTAAGTAAGGATTTATCTCGTTTGGTGAAATACTGTTTGTTCGAAAGAATTGGATTCCTTCTCGGATATTCTTTTCCTTGTTGGCTAATTTATCGTGTACATTTTGCGGTATTGTCCAAAAACGATGCCCAAATTCCATCAATCTCCTATCTGCATTATCATGGCGCAATAGTAGTCTGTGTTCGGCCCGTGAGGTGAACATTCTATATGGTTCGTCTGTTCTTTTATTTACTAAATCATCAATCAAAACGCCGATATATGCCTGTGATCTTTTCAAGACGAATGCATCTTTTCCCTGTATTTTCAGTGCCGCATTAATCCCTGCTATCAGTCCCTGCGCCGCAGCTTCTTCATAACCTGATGTTCCATTAATTTGGCCGGCAAAAAACAAATTCTCAACAAGTTTCGATTCAAGTGTTAATTTTAATTGTTGTGGTGGAAAAAAATCATACTCAACGGCATACCCAGGTCGAAGCATCCTTACATTTTTTAACCCTGGGATAGTTTTCAATCCTTTGTACTGAATTTCCGATGGAAGACTGGTCGAAAATCCATTAACATAAACAATGTTTGTATTATAACCTTCTGGTTCAAGAAATATTTGGTGCCTCTCCCTATCGGGGAAGCGTACTATTTTATCTTCTATCGAAGGACAATACCTTGGACCGATCCCTTTTATTCTACCAGTGAATAGTGGAGACTCGTTGAAACCCTCCTGAAGTATAGAATGTGTAAGTTTGGTTGAATAAGTTAGATACATCGGAATTTGGGAATTCATCATATGGTCAGTCTGGAAAGAGAATGGTTCAGGTGGAATGTCGCCATTTTGTTTTTCAGTTTGACTGAAATCTATGCTCTGATAATCAATTCTAGGTGGTGTTCCTGTTTTCATTCGTCCGCTCGCGAAGCCCATTTTTAACAGACTCTCGGTTATCCCATAAGAGGCATTTTCATTATACCTACCACCTGATAAACTTTTAATCCCGGTATGCAGAATTCCGTTCAAAAATGTCCCAACGCAGATGATGGTTGACAGACCCCTGATCTTCTGTCTTTTAAGGGTAATAACACCAACAACATGCTGTCTATTATTAAGTCTATTCTTTTCAGTTATCAATTCGATAACAGAATCTTCAATCATATCAAGGTTTTCTTGAAATGATACCTTCCTCCTAGCTTCATCTGAGTACCATTTCCTATCACATTGACACCGAGGAGACCATACTGCTGGACCCTTTGATTTATTAAGCATTCTGAAGTGAACTCCGGTTAAATCGGCGATCTTGCCCATCTCACCGCCCAAAGCATCAATTTCCCGAACAAGGTGGCCTTTTGCAGTTCCTCCAATGGCGGGATTACACGACATCCTTCCTATCGAATTAATACTCATAGTGATGAGAAGCGTCTTGCATCCCATTCTGGCAGATACTAGTGCTGCTTCAATTCCGGCATGCCCACCACCAATGACGATAACATCATATTTAATTTCTTTGGATTTCGCTGTTTTCTCCAGGTTTCACGTGAAACAAATTTATTATTTACCTATACAGAATTTTGAAAATATATTATTCAGAATTTCATCCGTCGTAATTGTGCCGGTGATCTCACTCAGGTTATCCATGGCCGCCCTCAGGTCTATTGCAATAAATTCGTTACTTTTATTCTCCATTAATCCCATCTTGGCAAAGTTTAAATTTTTTATAGCTTTTGTGACACAATTATAATGCCTATCATTTATGATTGTTGGCGATTTTTCGGAAATTAAAAAATTTCCATTTGCCATTATATCCACCATTGCTTTCCTCAATATCGGAAAACCTTCTCTTGTTATTGCTGATATTTTAACATGGCAAAAGGCAATCATCTTGATTGGGATATCATAAGCATCTCGTTTTACCAAATCAATTTTATTAATTGCAATTATTATTTTTTTCTTGTTATTTGATGTATTAAACATCTTATTAAAAATTATCTCATCTGCTTCAAAAGAATTGTCATTCGCATCAACAACAAAAACAATGAGATCGGCTGATTCTATTTCTCTTTCTGTTCTTTTCAATCCCGCGATTTCAACAATATTATTCGATTCACGTAATCCGGCGGTATCTACGATCTTGAAGAGAAGTCCATCTATTACCAAATTTTCTTCGATCATATCTCGAGTTGTGCCTGGCACTTCTGTAACAATAGCCCTATCAGTGCTTAATAAGCCGTTGAAAATACTTGACTTACCAACGTTTGGTTTTCCGACAAGAACAATCTTCACACCTTCTCGAAAAATTCTCCCAGCATTGAATGACTCCTTCAGACTTTTTAAATCACGGATTATTGCTGTTAATTCTTTCGCTAATTTATGTTTATTTGTAAATTCAATGCCTTCGTCTACAAAATCAAGCTCAAGCTCTATCAGGCTTGAAAAATTTAATAATTTCCCTTTAATTTCGTTGACTTTATTTGATAGTCTACCTTGTATTTGACTAAATGAAATCCTTCGAGAAATTTCAGATCGTGATTTGATTAAGTCCGCAACGGCTTCTGCCTGTGAGAGATCAATCCTACCATTTAAATAAGCTCGTTTTGTAAATTCTCCTGGTTCCGCGTGTCTAATCCCTAAATTTAAAATAGCTTGTAGTATTGATCGAGTAATATATATACCTCCGTGGCAGCTTATTTCAACTACATCTTCAGCTGTGTAGGAATTCGGTGCTTTAAATACGATTGCGACTATATCGTCGATCATTTCTTCTTCCAGATTTACAAAGTGACCAAAATGAGCTGTATGGGTCCTGGCGGAACGTAACGGTTTCGTTCCGCGGAAACATTTGTCGATAACTTCGATGGCTTTATCTCCACTTACCCGCACAATGGAGATGCCGCCCTCACCAATTGGTGTTGCTATCGCAGCGATTGTATCGTCTATAGAATTCATATTAGGTTACAACTCGGTTGGAAATAATTTAGAAAACTTAGGAGTAAAAAACAATAAACAAAAACCCCGCATAAATGAGCGGGGTCATTTTAGTATTTTATTTACTTACTGTTGTTATTTTTTCAGTGGTAAGTCTTTTGCAATGCGACTAATGAAGCCACTCCCGCTTTTTTTCTGCTCTACTTTTCTTAATGGTTCGTTTTTATGTTGTTTATTTATCCAAGCTTGTTGACCGATGGAGAGCAAATTGAAAACGAAATAATAAAGATTAAGCCCCGATGGAAAACCTGTAAACATCAATGTCATCAATATCGGCATTAACCATACCATCATTTTTTGTCTTGGGTCTTTAACGGACATTTTCTGCTGAATCAACATTGTTATTCCCATGAGTAGCGCTAAACCACTTATTTCATTTATATTGAAAATCGGAATCTTAAATGGCAGTCTTGCTACAACATCTGGAATAGATAGATCGTGTATCCACCATATAAATGATGCTTGACGTAATTGAATCGCTGAGCTGAAGACTGCCCACAATGCATACAAAATGGGAAGTTGCAATAAGAGGGGCAAACATCCGCCGGCTGGATTTACACCATACTCTTTATATAATCTCATCACTTGCTTATTCATTTTTTGTGGATCTTCTTTGTACTTCTCTTTTATTTCATTTATCATCGGTTGAAGCGCTTGCATCTTTTGCATTGATTTCATGCTGGTCTTTGAAAGTGGATGCAACACAATCTTCACGATAAATGAAAATATGATCAGGACAACGCCATAATTGGGTATAAATAATCGTAGGAATTTAAACAGTGGAATAATAACATATTCCGATATTGGTCGTATTATCCATGCAGCGCCAAGACTCATTATCTTTTCAAGACCAACATTATATCGTTTCACAATATCGAAATCGAGGGGACCCATGAAAATGGTGAACCGATCGTTTTCTAATGACCGACCTGTAAATGGCATCTCGATTGCGATGCTATAATTTTCTTTCACACCCTCGTCTGGTAAATGTGTGCGAATCCCCTCTAAGTACGCTCGTTGACTATCTTTACCCCTAGGAATAATAGCAAGGGCAAAATATTTATTTCTTGTTGCTACCCACGTCACCCGCCCAGAGATATTGCTATCCTTCACAACTTCGTTAAAGCTGGTTGCATCAATTTCTGGAAGCTCTCCACCTACAAGCGCAAATGCTTTCGCATAGTTTGACTCGTCAACGCTGTTGTACTCCATGTATCGGAGTCCAGTTTCCCACGTTGCTTGATATGCAAAATTCGAGATTATATTTGCCATTCCCTCAAATTTCAGAGATACATCATATGAATATAGGTCGCCGCGGAAAATCAACGTTTTAACGATTCTACTATGCTTATCTATGTTAAGATAGAAGTCTGTGGCAAATGAATCACTTTCGGAAAGTTTGATGATTTGACCATCCGTGTAGTTCGATTCAAAAAATAGATCTTTTGTGCTGATAAGTTTTCCATCTGAGCTACAAAACAGTAAATTAAATTCTCCACCATCTGATTTATTTATCAAATTCACGGGATGATTATCCCATGTTTTATATTGCGTCAATTCCCATGAATGGATTGCGCCGCCCATTGTCGAAACTTTTGCGCGATAGTGGTCAGTTTCTATAATTAGTGTTTTCTTTTTACCTTCCTTTAGATGAAGAAAATATCTGCCTAGTGTATCGCGTGTTGGGAGGGTTGTTTTGCGTTCACTAATTAAAGATCCGCTTGTATCAATTTTGTTTACTTGTTTATTGACCGCTAATGAATCTAGTTTTGATGTGGACTGTGGCGGCGGCGGTGCATTCATCCATAACCAAATCATCAAAACAAGTCCTATTAGGACAAATCCTATTACAACATTTCTATCCATATAACTTTATATGTACCTTGAATCTAATTTTTGTGCGTTTTATTTTTATGGAATTGGATCGTACCCCCCAGGGTTAAGTGGATGGCAGCGAAACAACCTTTTCAGTGATAACAATATTCCTTTTGTATTTCCAAACTTCATAATAGCCTCTATGGCATACGATGAACATGTAGGAAAAAATCTGCACGTGTTTGCCGGGAGAAATGGTGAAATTAATTTCTGATATGTTTTAATAAAAAATATAATCATCTAACTGTATCAAAATACTTTTTTGATGCATTCTTAAGTATGTTTTTTATATCGTCATCAATTTCACAAAAAGATGGTAGCGGTTGGGTTGATGTCTTACTGCGATAGTATATAAATAGCATTGCTATTTGTTTGGTTAATTCTGTGTTATATATTGATAATAAATCCTGATTCCGGCGGAATGATTCCCGGATAAATCGTTTAATACGATTGCGTTCAACGGCAAGTCTAACGGTGCGACTTACCGAAACAAAGAATAGGGTTTGAGTATTCTCTGTTATCATGCTCGGTTCTATTCTTGTGACTAAACATCGAAGAAGTCTGCCCCTTAATTCAACACCATTTTTAAATAGTATATGACTTATTTTTCTTCCTCTAAAGATCTTATTTCTCCAAAGATCATGTGGCAGCATTCCAAATTATTTTTTCCGACTAACCTTCGTCGCTTACGGTAAGCTTCCATCTACCCTTTGCTCGCCGTCTCGAGAGAACCTTTTGGCCGTCTTTTGATTTCATCCTCTGACGAAACCCATGTTTATTCTTTCTTTTTGTTATGCTTGGCTGAAAAGTTCTTTTCATTCAATTGCCTTTCAATAAATTTTATAATACAACTGTAAAAAAAGAGGATTGTATTTGTAACAATCCTCTTTGAGTCTAAATTGATGCTTAAGTTCAATTTAATATAAATAAAAGGTACCTCTAAAACAAACAAATTTTTCGGCGTTATAAAAATATTTCGCTTGCCAAGAACACCAAATCTTTGTATAATAACTAAAGACTGAAATAAAACTTGATGTTGATAAAATGTGGGTAACTTCATTTATGTCGTATTTATTCATGATTATTCTATGTAAAGGCTATCTTTTAGTTTAAAGCATTTTGTGAATAATTGACGGTTATCTATGCCTGTTCTAATATTATCTATCCTCTTGTTTTTACCTAAGTTTTTCGTTGCTCGAAGTGATACTTATTATTGTCTTTTGTTGAGTTGTTCATAAAGTTGTTAATAAAATGTTGAAATAATACAAACCTTATTAAAAATTTATTGATTTATTCTATAATCTGATTTATTATGTTGGAAGATGATACTATTCTCATGTCTAATACCAAAGCGCAAATCGACAATAAAAATTCCACCTATATTGAAAATCAGGAAGTTTGGAATAATTGTCTCCGTATAATACAAGATCGCGTTAATAAACAAAGCTTTAAAACATGGTTTGAGCCAATCATTTTGGTAAGTATTAATGATGGCAGAATCACCATGAAAGTACCAAGCCAATTTTTCTCCGAGTGGCTTGAAGAACATTATTATTCTCTTCTCAATGAGGTATTTGCACAAGTATTTGGTCACGAGATGACCATCGAATATATCATTGCTTCGGATGATCGCGATTTACCTACAAACGATTTCGAGGATGATATTGCGCCCTTTGAGTTATCTAGAGTTGCGGGATCGTTTCCTAAACAAAATATTTCTGCTATAGAATCTTCTGGAAAAGAATCTCCAGACCTGATAGTAAAAAAAACAATAAATCCTTCATTAAATCCACGTTATACTTTTGAAAATTATATCAAAGGTGATAGCAATCAATTTGCTAGAGCTGCTGCCCTTGCGGTTGCAAACAATCCCGGCGGTACATCGTTCAATCCTTTAGTTATTTACGGAGGTGTTGGTTTAGGTAAAACACATTTAGTTCATGCTATTGGAAATCATCTGTTAAAATCCAGCAAAACACATCGCATCTTATATGTATCAAGTGAAAAATTTACAATCGATTTTGTCGAATCAATTCAAAAGGATCGTGTGGCTGAATTTACAAATTATTACCGAAATGTTGATCTTTTAATTGTTGATGATATTCAGTTCTTTGCTAGTAAAGAAAAGACACAAGACATGTTTTTCCATACGTTCAATGCTCTTTATCATCTTGGAAAACAAATTGTCCTTTCATCCGATAAACCTCCAAAAGATTTGAAAGGTGTAAATGAAAGATTGGTCTCCCGCTTTCAATGGGGTCTTACGGCTGATATTCAACCTCCCGATCTCGAAACAAGAATAGCTATACTACGAAAGAAAATTAGTGATAGTAGAATAGATCTTTCCCACGATATTGTTGAATTTATTGCATCAAACGTTATAACAAATATACGTGAGCTTGAAAGCTGCCTAATTGGTTTATTGGCTCGGGCATCTTTGGAAAACAGAGAAGTAGATTTAGATTTAGCAAAAAGTGTTGTTAAATCAATAGTTGGTGAGGTTCGCTCCCATATAACTATCGAAGAAATTCAGCGTGTTGTTGCTGAACATGTTGGTATACCTGAAGATTTACTTCGAGCTAAGACCAGAAAACAAGAAGTTGTGAATGCAAGACAAATTTCTATGTACCTTGCTAAAGAATTAACAAATTCTTCTTTAAAAACTATTGGTCTTCACTTTGGCGGCAGAGACCATAGCACTGTTATTCATGCTTATCAATGTGTTGATGATGGTATGAAAACTGATACAAAACAAAAAGCTCTTATTCAACGGTTGAGATCTAAACTTGAACATAATATTCTTTAGAATATATTGATAAGTGTGTTAATATGATGTTATTGAGTGTTGTTTAATTGTTTACAAACTTAAATTTACCGTGTAGATTTACATTATTTATTTTTTGGTGTATATCTGTTCAAACAATCAATATAGTATTAACAATATTTTAACTTTGTAATTAATCTATTTTGTTTATTTATATAGACATGTTTGTATTATTAACATATCAACACTAATATATATTATTAACCATTTAAATTTATTTATAACTTATTATAATGAAAACAAATTTATATCTAATTATCTTTTGAATATTATTTAAAAAATACGTATTTTCAATAACAATTATCTTCAATTACTATCCCTAAAAGGAAAATAAAATGAAATTCTCATCTTCAAGTACCGATTTGCAGAAAGTTTTAGGAAATATTGGAGGTGTGATTCCATCAAAATCTACACTACCCATACTAGAAAACTTTCTTTTACAAATTTTGGGTAATCAGTTAAGGATTACAGCAACTGATTTAGATATAACAATGACAATGACCCTAAAAGTAAAAGGGTCAGAAGATGGAACAATTGCTATACCAGCAAAAAGACTTTTTGAAACTATAAAGTCTTTACAAAATATTGATATTGAGTTTAACGCAAACCCGAGCAATAATAAAATTACCATGTTAACAAACAGCGGTGAATACAAGCTTACAGGTGAATCAAGTGAAAACTATCCCACCATTCCCTCATTTAAAGGGACTGACGAAATTGAAATAGAGAGTGAAGTATTAAGACGACTTATCAGTAAAACAGCATTCGCGGTAAGCTCGGATGAGCTTAGACCCGCAATGATGGGAATATTATTTCAGTTAAATAAAAATGAAATCAGAACTATTGCAACAGATGGTCACAGACTTGTACGACTGATAAACACAAGCTTCGTATCAAACAAGGTTGTTAGGGAAATTATTATACCCGCGAAGGCACTGAATCTTGTTCTTAAATCAGCAAATGATACAAATAGCAGCATTATGTTCAACGAAAACAATATAATATTTTCATTTGGAGAATCAATATTAATATCGCGCGTAATAGAAGAAAAATATCCAAACTACGAGGGTATTATTCCACTCGAAAATGATAAAACACTTATTGTAGATAAGAATCAATTGCTTGAATCAGTGAGGAGAACTGCGTTATACGCAAGCTCAACAACACACCAGGTACGTTTTACATTGAGGAGAGGCAGCATTACTATATCTGCCGAAGATATCGATTTTGGAAGTGAGGCGCGGGAAACCCTATCCTGTGATTACTCATCTGATCCAATGGAAATAGGTTTTAATTCCTCGTATATCATTGACATACTCTCGCACGTTGATACTGATGAAGCTACCTTTAAACTGAGTTCACCTACTCGGGCAAGTATCGTTCAACCGTCAACTCAAAGGGACGGTGAGAATTTACTAATGCTCGTTATGCCTGTTAGACTTAATGCTTAAAGCTTAAAAGTAGATGCATCTTAAAAATTTAAGACTGCAACACTTTCGAAATCACGCAGATTCAACATTCGAATTTAGCAGCAAAACAAATATTTTTCTTGGAGATAATGGCCATGGAAAAACAAATGTCATTGAGGCGATTGCGTATCTTTGTCTCACAAAAAGTTTTTACGCTAACAGCGACAATCTTGTTTTAGGTTTTGGATACGACCTGTTTGAAATTGACGGAACAATTGTCTCGATTAATGATCAAGCGTTTAATATCAAAGTAGCATATTCAGTAAAGCAAACGGAAAAAATCTTTTCAATTAACAAGCATCGGATTGAACCGCTTTCATCCGTGATAGGAAAGTTCCCAGTTGTTATATGTTCACCAGAACATGCCCCAATAACCTCGAAAGGACCCGCAGAAAGAAGAAAATTTGTCGACTTTGTTATCTCTCAATCGAATCATGTTTATTTCCAGAATCTAATTGAGTACAGAAGAGTTTTAAGACATAGAAATAAAATTCTTCTCGACGCCAAAACATTAAAGTGTGAGGTTAAAACACTAATTGAGCCGTGGAACGAGCAGTTAATTGAACGGGGGAGCTATTTAATGTTTGCACGAATGCAATTCGTTGAAGAGTTCAAAGAGTTTATAATGTCGGCATACCACGAGGTAGTCAGCAATGACGAAACACCATCATTGGAGTATAGCCCCGGAAGAGAGATCGGAAATATTTCTAATGAAAATGAAATAAGGGATATACTATATTCAGAGCTAAAAGAAAAAAGTGGTGATGAAATTAAAATTGGTACCTCGCTTGTCGGTCCGCAAAGAGATGAATTTAAATTAAAGATTAACGGGCTTGACGTTCGTAAATATGCTTCGCAGGGACAACATAAAACATTCTTGATTGCGCTAAAGATCGGAGAATTTTTTTATTTAAAAGAACGGTGTAGCGAAACACCAATACTCCTTCTGGATGATATCTTCAGCGAGTTGGACAATCACCGCGCAGGCAAACTCCTGAAGTTCGTTGATACGCTCAGCCAAACGTTAATTACATCGACAAATCCATATCTATTTGATGGAAATGCAAGCACAAGCGATAGCGGAAAAACTTTTTACATTAGAAGCGGAGAAGTTGTTGAACAAAGGACAATCGAAGCATGAAATCGTCAAGTCCACGACCGATCGCCGATGTTATAGCAAAAGCAATTCAACAGCTTGGGCTTGGAACAAAATTCAAACAACACGAGGTTCTTGATCTGTGGAGTCAAATTGTTGGAGAGCAAATTTCGAAAGTTGCGGCAGCAGAAAGTATCAGAGACGGAAAACTGTTTGTTAGTGTTAAACACTCAACATGGCGCAACGAGTTGATATTTTTAAAGCAGGAACTAATCGCCAGAATTAATAAAAGTGTAAACCAGGTTATTATTAACGATATAATATTTCGGTAAAAAGGTATTTATGGCAAAGGCAATTGAAAAAGAGAAGCAAGAAATTAAAGCAAAGACTCTGACGGATACAAACAACAAAGGTCAAAATAGAAATAGCAAGTATACAGCAGACGACATTACCGTACTGAAAGGACTCGATCCAGTTAGACAACGCCCGGCAATGTACATCGGAGATATTTCAACCCGCGGACTTCACCATCTTGTTTACGAAGTAGTGGATAACTCAATAGATGAGGCACTTGCCGATTACGCACATTATATATCGTTAAGCATCAATAAAAATGGTTCGGTCACGGTTTTAGATGATGGCCGTGGAATTCCAACCGATATACATCCTGGAGAAAAAAGATCTGCATTAGAAGTTGTAATGACAGTGTTACATGCAGGCGGGAAATTTGATAAAAATACATATAAAGTCTCTGGCGGTTTACACGGGGTCGGGGTTTCGGTTGTGAACGCACTCTCAGAATGGCTTGAGGTCGAAGTTTACAGAGAAGGTAAAACATGGCATCAAAAATATGTTCGCGGCGTACCGCAGGGCGATGTAAAAGTAATCAGCAAAATCGATCCAAAGAAAACGGGTACAAAAGTAACATTCTTACCTGATGGACAAATTTTTAAGAATCGTACATTCAAATTTGAAACTATTGCTGAACGATTGCGCGAGCTAGCATTTCTGAATCCTAATGTTGAACTTAACATTCTTGATTTGCGTTCAGGTCAGGAACAGGAAGAAAAATTCCATTTTAAGGGCGGACTGATCGAATTTGTCAAATATATTGATGCAACAAGACCCTCGATAATGAAGAAATCGGTATATGCAAAGGGACAAGCCAGAGACGAAGGTAATCGGTTGATCGAATTAGAAGTTGCCTTCCAATATAATGATCAATTTAATGAAAACATTTTTACTTACGTCAACAATATTAATACGCTTGAAGGAGGAACACATCTTGTTGGTTTCCGCAGCTCATTGACGCGATCTCTAAATAGCTACGCATCGAAGAACAATCTTGTAAAGGAAAACGGTGTGCAGCTTACCGGCGATGATTTTCGCGAGGGCTTAACCGCAGTGCTTAGTGTAAAATTGCAGGAACCGCAGTTTGAAGGACAAACAAAAACTAAGCTCGGGAATAGTGAAGTGAAAGGCATTGTTGAAACGATTGTTGGAGATCAACTTTCAATATGGCTTGATGAAAATCCAACCGACGCAAAACGTATTATTGAAAAATGTTTACGTGCCGCCGAAGGTCGTGAAGCAGCGAGAAAGGCAAGAGATTTAGCTCGACGTAAAAGTGCGCTTGAGAGTTCAAGTTTACCAGGCAAGTTAGCAGATTGTTCTATCAATGATCCTGAGCATTGTGAACTGTATATCGTTGAGGGAGATTCTGCGGGTGGAAGTGCAAAGCAAGGACGCGACAGAAGATTCCAGGCAATTCTTCCGATAAAAGGAAAAATTTTAAACGTTGAAAAGGCACGTCTGCATAAAATATTGGAGAACGAAGAAATCAGGAATATCTTCACTGCAATTGGAACGGGTGTTGGCGAAGATTTTGATCCAACAAAAATACGTTACGGAAAAATCATAATTATGTGCGATGCTGACGTTGACGGCTCACACATCCGCACATTATTACTGACGCTCTTCTTTAGATATATGAAAGAAATCATCGAGCTCGGACATATATATATAGCTCAACCCCCGCTGTATAAACTTAAGAAAGGCAAGCAGGAATATTATGCTTACGATGAAGAAGAGAGAAACGAAATTATTAAGAGACTAAAGAGCGAGAAGAAAGGGAGTAAAGAAGTTATTAGAGAGAAAAACGAAGAGGAAGACGTGATCCCGCTAACCTCTGATGGTATTTTGATATCTCGTTTTAAAGGTCTTGGGGAAATGAACCCCGAACAACTATGGATGACAACAATGAATCCCGAGACAAGAACAGTGCTGCAGGTTTCAATTGAAAACGCTGCAGATGCAGATCGCACATTCTCAATTCTAATGGGTGATGAAGTAGAACCGAGAAGAGAGTTTATTGAGAAGAATGCGAAGTATGTAAGGAATCTTGATGTGTAGTACTATAAATATAGAATAAAATTTGAACGTGAAATTTGGAGAATAAATGGCTGGAGTAAATGAAAAAGTAATACCTGTTGACATAGAAGATGAAATGAAGGGATCGTACATCGATTACGCAATGAGTGTAATTGTTGCACGGGCATTACCAGACGTAAGAGATGGTTTAAAGCCAGCTCATAGACGGGTTCTTTTCGGGATGCACGATCTTGGTTTGGCAAGTAATCGTTCATATAAAAAGAGCGCCCGCATCGTTGGTGAAGTTCTTGGTAAATACCATCCTCATGGTGATACCGCCGTGTACGACACCATGGTCCGTATGGCACAGGACTTTTCATTGCGCTATCCACTGGTTGATGGGCAGGGAAACTTTGGCTCAATCGATGGTGACTCACCCGCCGCCATGCGATATACCGAAGTGCGACTTTCAAAAATAGCAGAAGAGTTACTGCGCGATCTTGATAAAAACACTGTTAACTTTACTCCAAACTTTGATGATACGTTAAGAGAACCATCCGTCCTTCCCGCTTTTCTACCTAACTTACTTGTAAACGGCACATCGGGAATTGCGGTTGGTATGACAACGAATATTCCGCCACATAATCTTAATGAAATTGTGGATGGATGTATCGCAGTGATTGACAACCATTCTTTAACAGAAGAAAAACTTTTAAAAATTATTAAGGCGCCAGATTTTCCTACCGGAGGAATTATTTATGGATATGAAGGCGTGAGGGAAGCATATAAAACAGGGCGTGGAAGGATCCTCGTGCGAGCAAAAGCAACAATTGAAACTGGAAGGGCAGATCGGCAGGCAATTGTAGTTACAGAAGTTCCATACCAGGTAAATAAATCTGCACTCATAGAGAAAATTGCTGACCTTGTGCGGGATAAAAAAATAGAAGATATCTCAGACATTAGAGACGAGTCTGATAGAGATGGATTGAGAGTAGTTATCGAATTGAAACGGGATGCCAACGCCCCCGTTGTTTTGAATAATCTTTACAAACATACACAAATGCAGACAACATTTGGCGTCATTATGCTTGCATTGGTTGAGGGGAGGCCACAGGTGCTATCGCTTCGGCAAATGATCGACCACTTCATCAAACATCGGAATGAAGTAATAGTGCGGCGAACAAAATTTGAGCTTGATGAAGCCGAGAAGAGAGCACACATAATCGAAGGCTACGTCATCGCACTTGATAATATTGACGAAATTATAAAGCTAATTAAAAAAGCGAAAGATGTACCGACAGCGCAAGAGGGATTGATAAAGAAATTCAAACTTTCCGAGATTCAGGCAAAAGCAATTCTTGATATGCGCCTACAGAAACTCACAGGCCTTGAGCGTAAAAAAGTTGAAGAAGAATACAGGGAAACAATCAAGCTAATCGAAAAACTACAAGCAATTCTCGCCAATAAAAAACTACAACTTCAAATAATTAAAGATGAACTTTTTGAAGTTAAGAAAAAGTTTGGAGATGAAAGACGAACAGAAATTGTCTACAAAGCTGAAGAATTCAGTATTGAAGACATGATTGCAGAAGAGGACGTCGTTATTACAATTAGTCACAGTGGATTCATCAAAAGGTTTCCAGTTTCAGGATACAGACGGCAAGCCCGCGGTGGAAAAGGAATGACAGGTGCAACAACAAAGGAGCATGATTTTATCCAGCATATGTTTATTGCCTCTACCCACGACTACATCCTGTTTTTCACAGACAAAGGAAGATGCTACTGGCTCAGGGTTCATGAAATCCCAGAAGCCGGAAGAATGGCTCGAGGCAAATCTATTGTGAACTTGATTGAAAAGCAGCCCGACGAAAATATTGCCGCTTTCGTGCCTGTCAAGGAATTCGATGAAAAATTATATGTTGCAATGGTAACGGAAAAAGGTTTGATTAAAAAAACATCATTGGCAGAATATAGTAATGTTCGTTGTACCGGCATTGCAGCAATAACTCTGCAAAAAGGTGATTGTGTCAAAGATGTAAAATTGACCGATGGATCACAAGATATTGTTATAGGCACATACAATGGGATGGCAATCAGGTTTACCGAGGACGAAGCTCGTCCAGTAGGGCGTATCTCTATGGGTGTTCGGGCGATCAATATTAACAAGGGAGATAGAGTTGTTGGAGCAGTAGTGATTAAGAGACAGAAAACATCGATACTGGTTGTAGCGGAGAATGGTTACGGAAAACGAAGCGAGCTTGACGAATATCGAGTAAGTCATCGGGGCGGCAAGGGAGTAATTACACTTCGGGTTACCGATAAAACAGGAAACATGGTTACAATTAAGGAAGTGCTCGATAACGATGATATTGTGGTCGTAACAGCGCAGGGGGTTGTAATCAGACAGCCGGCTGAAACAATACGTGTTGCAGGTAGAAACACACAGGGTGTTCGACTTATCCGGCTCGACGATGGAGATAAGATTGCCGACATAGCCGTTGTTCCCTCTGAAAACGAAAAAGAAGAAAATGAGGCAGAACATCAATCAATAGTACCGACAAAAATGGAAAGTTCTCGTTCGGAAGAAAAAAAGGAAAATTCTGCAAAGAAAAAATCATCTAACGGGAGAAAAGAAAATAAAAAGGTAGATAAAAGAAAAAAATCGGAAGGATAAAACCAACCCAGGTTTACTACGGAGGATTAAAGTTACCCACCGCTTTCAATTCTGTGAATCAGTAGGAAGGAAGAATCTAAAACTGCTTCCCTTCCCAAGCTCAGATTCAACTGTCATTGTCCCATTGTGAGCTTCAATGATGCTTCGGCAAATCGCTAAACCAAGTCTTGTTGTTTTTTGGTCCGGTGATTTTCCTGTCAGAAAATCCTTATACTTATCAAATACAAACGGTAATTCTGTTTTGGCAATCCCAATACCCGAATCAGACACAACAACCTCAACATACTCACAGTTCTTGCCATCAATATTTTGTTCTATTGTAGATACCACAACTTTTATATGCCCTCCATTACGTGTATACTTGATAGCATTTTCTAGGAGGTTATACATTGCCTGCTCAATCTTGTTGGGATCAACCTCAACCGTAGGGATATTCTCATTCACATTGATAGTCAGCACAATATTTTTTGCGGTCGCTTGAGGTATAAAGCGTGCACAGGTTGCAGGCACAAGCTCATCTAAGTTTGTAGATATCTTTTCAATGCTGACGTGTCCGGATTCAAAGAGACTAAGATCCATCATATCATTCAACAAAGCAGACATGGTTTTGATTGTACCACTGATACTCTGAAACATTTTCTTTTGTTCCACTGTAAGCGGTCCGGCAGTTTCCTGTTCTAAAAAATCGATTGCAGATCTTAGCGTATGAAGCGGTGTTAGGAGGTCGTGCAGCAATTTTGAGGTGAACTCTATCTGAAGTTCTTTCACATGTGATTCAGCAATATGGGCGCGCATGATCGTCTTGATACGGCTTACGAGTTCTTCTACGTTTTGCGGCTTTAAGAGAAAGTCTTTAGCGCCCAATTTAATTGCTTCAATCGCCAATTGCATTTCAAGACGTTCGGCAACCATTACACAATCAGTAGAAGGAGATTCCCTGCGCAAAATCTTGAGCAGTTCAATGCCGTCGATATTGGACATTTTAACATCGAGAAGTGCAAGATCAAAGGTTCTTTCTCGAATTAGACGGAGAGCTTCCTCGCTGTCATTAGTTTCGGAGGCATCAAATCCAACATCTTCAAGAGAACCCGCTAGTAATATTCGGAAGCCAGGGTCATCATTTACGATGAGCAACTGCGGTTTAGTTTTTATAAATAACTCCTAAGCATGATTTATATTTATCGAAGGTAATGATAGAAAAAATCGACCTCAAAGTCAATAATTATGTGATTCATTGCATTTCACAGAGGTTCTTTGTACATTCAAAACAATAAATTCGTTCAATTTGAACTATTTATAAACAAAAACATTGTATTTATAAATACACCAGATAAAAATGAAGCTAACAGAAAAATTCATCCGCACATTACCCAAAGTTGTACTGCATGATCATTTAGATGGGGGATTAAGAACCCAGACAATCATTGAATTGGCAAAAGAAATTGGATATAAAAAACTACCTACAACCAACGCGGGAGAATTACAAAAATGGTTTCAACGAGGCGCTTGGCGTGGAAGTTTACCGCTTTATCTTGAAGGGTTTACCCATACAACCGGCGTGATGCAGACCGATGGGGCGCTTGAACGTACCGCTTACGAGATGATGGAAGATATGTATAAGGATGGGGTCGTTTATGTCGAGACTCGATTTGCACCAGTATTCCATACGAATAAGGGTTTACACAGGGAGGAAATTGTTGCATCTGTCCTGAAAGGTTTAGATAGAGGTAGAAAAGATTTTGGAGTTGAATACGGACTGATCATATGTGCGATGCGCAATATGAAACTTTCTCAAGAAATAGCTGAGCTTGCAGTTGACTTCCGCGAAAGGGGTGTTGTCGGGTTCGACCTTGCGGGCGAAGAAGGTGGATTTCCACCCAAGAAGCACGTAGATGCCTTTCACTATATTCAACGTGAAAATTTTAACATCACCATTCATGCCGGAGAAGGTTTTGGTAAAGAATCGATCTGGCAGGCAATCCAGTGGTGTGGTGCTCATCGTATTGGTCATGCAACCCGACTAATTGAAGATATCAAGGTTTCCGATGATGATCCCACGGAAGTAGTTAGCATGGGATATCTTGCGCAATACGTTCTCGATAAAAGGATACCATTAGAAATTTGCTTAACAAGCAACGTGGACACGGGGGCCGTTAAAAGCGTGGAGGAGCATCCCTTCCGAATTTTACATCGCTATAAATTTCGTGTCACACTCAACACTGATGATCGACTCATGAGTAACACGACAATGACTAAAGAGTACAAAGTCGCTCACGATGTATTTAAACTCTCATTCGCTGACTTAGAAAAATTATCGATAAATGCTATGAAGAGCGCTTTTATTCCGTACAAAAAACGCATTGATTTAATTTATAACGTCATTAAACCTGGATATAAAAAAGCCAAATCGAAATTAAAATAAAAGAAAGCTTAACAGAGATTAGCCCCGCTACGGGAAAAGTTCTTCCCCCAAAACGTTAAAAACAGATATTTTTTTTGGAGAATATCTTGATTATCCCCCTATAATTCCTTTCCCAACCCATTTAGATCCGCCCCAGTTGCTTTACGTCACAATGGGTGTCGATTGTCAACACCGACGTGCAAATATTAGCGTAGTTTAGTTGCGTTAAATATTTTAACAATGTATTTAGAGGGTCAAATGTCAAAAAACAATATACACACAGGTGCTGTGAAGAAAAATCTTCTACAGACATTCGGAGATATAATTAACAAGAAACAGGAGTTCATTACTGAGCAGCCATTAAATGAAAAATCGTTAAACGGGAATGGCACATCAGTACCAGAACCAATAATTAGTGGTAATGTGTCCGGAGAAAAGACAGCGATGGAAGAGTTGTCAAGCCGCGTCTTAGACAATCAAAACCCGGAAGAGGTCGTCATAAAAAAGGTCCCGCCGCCGAGATTGATACAAACTCTAATTGAGAAATGTAATGTTTCGCAGGAAAAAATCCAGCGAGCATTAGAGATTCAACGCGGTACTAACGATAAGCGCCGACTTACAGATATTCTTGTTGATGAGTTGGGCGAAGATCGCGATCTAATTTTCCGGACGGTTGCACGGTATTACTCTTTCGAGACTGTAGATCCAACACAAATATTTGGCAACAAAGAGAGACTTCAGTTTATTCGTCAAATTTTAGATTCTCTCCCGCCGTATTATTACGAAATGGCAGTTCGGAGGAAAGCACTACCATATGAGCTATACACTAATGGTTACGACAAACTCATCATTGTTACGCCCGACACTACACATCCAGAGGTTCATTCAGTTGCTCGCGCATTCCAATTTCCAAGATACGAAATTAAGCATGTTAGCTTGGCAAATTGGAATGAGTTGTGGAGGCAACTTGCTTTTGATCAGGGATCTAAGCAGCTTGGACTTGACATTGAAGATGAATTCGTTGAGCTGACGAAGGAAGAAAGCGATCGAGATCTAGAGCACTCGTTAGAAGATGAAATTGGGCGTGGCAAACTGAACGAAATCGTTGAGGGCTTATTGGTTGATGGTGTTCGCACGGGTGCCAGCGATATCCATGTAATTCCAAAAGGTGGAAATAGGACGGAATTTCATTTTAGAATAGATGGAAAATTATCTCTTTGGAGCGCAATAACCGATATGCGCGCCGAGGCAGTCCTCACTGTCATTAAAGATCGCGCGAAGAACCTCGACAGGTTTGAAAAATTTCTATCGCAAGATGGATTCGCCCAAAGGATGGTCGACAATAAAGTGTACCGATTCAGATTTTCTACGATGCCTATTTACGGTAGCGACCTTAGGAGTAAGCTTGAATCTATAGTTATCCGAATTCTTCGTGGAACCGACGATGCAATGGGCATAGAATCGCTTGGTTTGGAGGGAAGGAGTTTAGAGATATTCAGGAAAGCAATACGAAAACCCCAGGGAATGATTATCTTCACCGGACCTACGGGCAGCGGAAAAACGACCTCTCAGCATGCAGCTATAAAAGAAATAATGGATCCCGGAATTAACATTATTACAATTGAAGATCCGGTCGAATATCTTATTGAGGGTTGCCGACAGGTAAAGCTCAATCACAAACTCGATTTCGAAGGCGCATTGCGAGGATTATTACGTCATGATCCCGACATTGTTATGGTTGGCGAGATGCGAGATAAAACGACTGCCGAGATTGCTGTAAAACTTGCAAACACGGGTCATCTTATTTTTTCTACACTGCATACCAATGATTCGGTAAGCACTATTACAAGACTCTATAACATGGGCATTGAACCATTTTTACTTGCCTACACAATAAATATTATTGTTGCCCAACGACTGCTCCGAAAGTTGTGTGAGCGCTGCAAGATGGTCGACGAGGATATTGATATGGAGTTATTGTTGAATGCAGGTCTCACTGAGAAAGAGATTGAAAATACAAAATTCTATAAACCAGTTGGTTGCGCTCATTGCATTAAAGGGTATCGTGGACGAATAGGAGTTTTCGAGGCGCTCGCAATGGATAAGGAAATGAGAAAAATTATTTTAAAGTCCAGAGATTTTGTCGACGAAGAAGCATTGCGTGCATTAGCACTGCAAAATGGTATGAAGACACTGAGACAAACCGCGCTCGATCTTGTTAAACAGGGTGTTACTTCAATCGAGACAGCAGAAGGTATGATAATAGAAGATTAGGTTAGGATCGCAATGGCAGCTGGCCGCTTATAAAGGGCGACCCTCCCAGTTGCCAAAACCAGAAGCCTGAGATTTTACACTCAGGTTTTTTTATTTCTGTTTGTACCAAATCTAAAAAACCTATTTCACCAAATTATCTTGGATGGAAATTGAAACATTATAGTTCTCACTAGATACAAATCAATCCTTTTTCTCTTTCAATATCTCTGTTGTAGACTCCACTAACTTTTGTGCTTCGTAGGATTGGATGTCTCGTATCGTGTTATGAATTCGCCTCATGGCACCGTCTATGCGATCAAGAAATCTAACTATTTCAGCATCCGTCTCGAAACGCCGCCGAATTTCCTGAGTTGTTACAGATATAACTGCTAGTGGATTATTGACGTTGTCTTGCAGCAGCATCGTGATGTCATTGACGAAGGTACTATAAATTTGCTGTCGGTCCAAGGCACGCTCGATATTCCGGCGACTTTCTTCTTCCTTCTTGTATGCCTTCCTGATCTTTTGAACCTGTAACAGCGCTGCTGCCGCAAGCCAGAGAAAGAATAACGAATCGAACTCCATTACATAATCTAAAAATGTGCGATTTATATCCGAACGCCGGAAAAGATTAACAGATGCCAATAAATAGTAGAGGTATATAACCACAGCAGTTATAACGACAGGGTATTTTTCAACAATTACTTGGAATTTGAACCAAATCTTCTTTATCAAATCATTCATATAAATCCTCAATTTAAAAATTATACATTTTTTTACTTTTTTTCTGATCAGCACACGTTTCACACTTACAATTCAACAGCAAATGCTCCCAGGTATAAATACCCGTATTATGACCATCACTCCATCGGCGCGGGATTGCATAAGAGCCAACCTGCTCGATTCCGATTAAGTCACAACGCTTTGGATTATTTTTCTGAGGCTTTGAGGGATAATGCTGTAGCAAAACAGTTTCTCCTTGATAAGTGGCATATGGACAAATATTACGCAGATGATCAAAGCCATACCTGCTGTGATGTCCGCTATTCCGGACAATCGTTAAATCGTTTGGACTAGTTTTTTTAATACTCAATGGCTGCCGCATAGGTTTTGTTTTACTTTATGAAAACTTATATTAAACATAGAGAGAATACAAAATTGAGACGAGATATGCAAGAGATTACAATTAAAAATTTTTCTCTTAATCAAAATACTTGCTTCTCCGTTCTTTTTTCACGAAATTTTTCAAATACTGAAAAGATTATACCGACCCATAAATACAAAATGACCGAGTTATATGTTGATATCGCTTTCCCTTTAGATGTTGATAAACTATTTACATACAGAGTGCCCGGCGAATTGCATGGTGTTGTTAAGCGAGGCATACGCGTTGCTGCCCCATTCGGAAAGCACACGGCAACCGGAATTATCGTAAACATAAAAAATACATCTTCAATAAAAGATCTTAAATCTATTTACGATGTCCTCGACCTTGAGCCGCTGATTTCCGATGATCTTTTAAATCTAACGAATTGGATAGCAGAATATTATTTCACACCGGTTGGCGGGGTGCTTAGAGCGGTCGTTATTCGTGGGGCGCTTAGGCAAAGTAAACGCCAAGTTTCGCTGAACACACTTCAAACTAACCCCACATCTGAAATACAAACACTTAGGCCCAAACATCTTGAAATAATAAAAATACTTCAAAAAAGAAAATCGATCAGCATTTCACAGCTTCAGAAATTAATTGGCTCAAAAAGTGTCTATGCTTTACTCGGCGGGCTCGCCGAGAAAGAAATAATTTTAATTACGGAACAACCCGCAAAGTCAATCCTGAAAGTAAAGTTTGAGCCCATTATTGAGGTTGACAACTCTTCAAGAGAAAAATGGAAAGAATGGTTGTTAAAATTAGAAAAAAGTGTATCTTCTAAACGCTTTACCATGCAGATTTCTGTTATCACCAAGCTCCTTCAACTAGAGCAAGGCACGAAATTCGTATCCCTCAAAGAGTTTATAAAAAAAGTTGGTGTACCGCCATCAACAATAAAAACACTTGCCAACAAGCAGCTGATTAATATCGGTAAGAGAGAAATTTTACGTACGCCAGAATATGATTTGTACGAATCATTATTAGGTACAACAAAAGTTACATTAAACTCAAACCAACAGCAAGCACTGGAAGCAATTATTGAGGCAATTAATCAAAACAACTATCACACATTTCTTCTCTATGGTGTTACTGGAAGCGGTAAAACTCAGGTGTACATTGAAGCGATTAAAGAAGTACTGAATCGAGGTAAAACTGCGATTGTTCTTGTTCCCGAGATTTCACTCACACCACAAACTGTTCGACGATTCAAATTTTATTTTGGCAAACAGATCAGTGTTATGCACAGCCGCATGTCGCCAGGTGAGCGATACGATGCTTGGCGAATGGCACAAGAGGGAACGAGTGCAGTTGTTATTGGTCCTCGCTCGGCAATATTTGCACCACTGAAAAATCTCGGATTAATCGTTGTTGACGAAGAGCAGGAATCTTCCTACAAGCAATTTGATCAAGCACCGCGATATCATGCGCGCGACGTTGCAATCGTGCGTGCTTCTAATTGTAACGCAGTAGTTGTACTTGGCTCGGCAACACCATCACTCGAATCATACTCCAATTCAATGAGTGGAAAATACACATTGCTCGAATTACCGAAAAGAGCGGATAATGCAAAACTCCCTGAAATTCAAATCATCGATATGACCCAAGAGCGTACAAAGAAGCTCGAAATACATAGGGAACAAAGGCGGGAAGAATATAAGAAAGACCCGGTTCAAGCCAAGCTTCAGAAACGCAAATTTGAGTTTAACTCAATTTCTGATATCCTGCGAGAAAAAATCGAAGACCGATTGAAGAAAAACGAAGGAATTATTCTCCTTCAAAACCGCAGAGGATTTTCTCCATTTATTGAGTGCCCTAATTGCGGGTATGTTGAAATTTGTGAAAACTGTAATATCTCTCTTACATATCATCTCGCGAAGGAACAACTCCGCTGCCACTACTGCGGTATTGTGAAACAGGTGCCTATCTTTTGCCCAAACTGCCAATCGCTTGATATACAGTATCGTGGATTTGGCACACAACGGGTGGAAGAGGAACTTGCGAAACTTTTCCCCGTGGCTAAGCTTCTGCGTATGGATTTAGATACAACCACTGCCAAAGGTGCACACGATCAACTGTTAAGACAATTCTCTGAGGGAGGGGCAGATATTCTGCTTGGCACTCAAATGGTGGCAAAGGGTTTGGATTTCTCGCGTGTTACTCTCGTTGGAGTTATCTCCGCAGACATACAAATGCTCTTACCTGATTTCCGGTCGTCAGAGCGGACATTTCAACTGTTAACGCAGGTTGCCGGAAGGGCAGGACGAAGTGCACTTGCAGGTGAAGTTATCATCCAAACTTTTCAGCCGAGGCATCCAAGTTTGCAGCACGTTATAACGCATAATTTTACAGGATTTTATAGCGAGGAAATAGTCGACAGACGGGAGCTTAACTATCCTCCATTCTCACGCTTGATCTTAATAGAGTTCAAGGGTAAGAATGGGAATGAAGTAATTGAACAGGCTCAGAATTTTAGAGGGTTGCTGAAAAAACAGAACCCTCATTTTCTTGTTCTAGGACCAGCGGCGGCAGCACTCGCCAGGCTCAAGGGCTTATTCCGGTGGCACATCATACTGAAAAGCCTGAAAGCAAAAGATCCTTCAGGTAAAATTGTCCACGGTGTGCTGCAAGAGGCTGTAGATGTATATAGAAAATCGCCAGGTGGGAAAAGTAAGTCGGTTAAAATAATTATCGATGTTGATCCGGTCGGGATGATGTAGAGTAATAGCCATTGTTACCTACAAAAGAAAGTCCCGTTAAATCGCGGGACTTTCTCTCAGTTGACATAATCGCAATTAGCGGATTTTTAAATACGGCTAATGTTGTATGCGCGTTTTCCTTTCTGTTCAGCTTTCTCTTCAAACTGAACTTTATCACCTTGAACCAGCACGTCTCGGAATCCGGTATTTTTCACATTACTTTTATGGAAAAAGATATCTTCTCCTTTTTCTGTTGTGATAAATCCAAATCCTTTTATTGGATTAAAAAATTTGACGGTACCTTGTACCATAATTATCTTCTCCTCTATTATTAAATTTGAAATAGAAAAAACCCCAGTCGGCCATAGAACCAACTGGGGTTCAACATCCGGAGTTACAAACTAAATTTTTTTAACATTTGCTGCCTGCAACCCCTTGGGTCCTTGTTCAACGTCGAACTGAACTTTATCGCCTTTATTCAAAGCTTTAAAGCCGTCACCGGTTATTGCTTTGAAGTGGACGAAAACGTCCTCGCCGTTCGGACGTGAAATAAACCCGAATCCTTTGGGTCCACTAAACCATTTCACGGTACCCTCTTCCATTGAGCATCCTTTCAAGAAAGTGTGAATAAAATGTACCCGAAGCTCTGTTATCCTTAAAAACTACAACCAGGGAATATATCAGAACTTTTTGGCTTTTAACGCATCAACCCCGCTGAGGATGTGCGAAACTACACCACAAACACTTACTCCACAAATATCATCAGACAGTGACACTTGGGCTTGCGATGATATACGTCGTGGAATGTTCAATGTAGGTTGAACCAGACACGGTGATTACATCTGCAGCTGTGGCGCAAAAGCTTGGCTACGCCATCCCGATTTAGTATAATATCGTAATCGGGACAAAAACGGTGTACTGTTACTTTACAATTCAAGATACTGAATTCCTTCGCGTAAGGCAAGAAGAATCTAAAAATTCCGTTGGATTAACAGCAGTACAGCGGAAAATTCTTGATTTTAAAGAAAAAATTCGTAATTTTGAGAGCAACAGGCAGAAGGATTCCAATGCAATTCGTTGCAGATAATATGATGGGAAAACCATCTCAGTGGCTTCACATTTTATAATACGATACAGTTTATGACCCACTTCTTTCACTGAAACAACTTGTAGCTATCTGCAATTTGAAGAATGCAATATTTTTGACTCGGCGGAAAATTCGGTCGGAAGATATACAACCCATGAATTATTTGTATGTTCGAGGAGAAAAAATTGACGCTAAATTGCAATTCGTAATAGAATATTTCAATCTTAATATTACAGATGGATTATTTACAAGATGTCTTAAATGTAACGAAGCAATGCAAGAGGTAGAGAAAATTGAAATTAGGGGAAAAATAGCAGAGCGATCATATAAAGGAGTTAAGTATTTATTGGATGTACCCGCTGTCATAGAATTTTTTGGTATGGGGCACACCTGAAAAACACATCGAATAAATTACGCAAAACTATAAATTTCAAGGGTTAAAATATTATTAAGGAGAATAACCATGGAACTTAATACTGTCTCAATCGAAAAACCGGCAGATATGAATTTCATTCTTGGTCAATCGCACTTCATAAAAACAGTTGAGGATATTTATGAAATAGTCGTTTCAACCAATCCGAGTATGAAATTTGGTTTAGCATTCTGCGAGTCTTCCGGCCCGGCACTTGTCAGGTATATCGGCAATGACCAGAAGCTTATTGAAATCGCACAGAAAAATGCGATGAAGTTAGGATGTGGACATTCATTCATTCTTTTTATGGAAAGCGGATTTCCGGTCAACATACTCAACGCTATTAAGAACGTTCCTGAGGTATGCAATATTTATTGTGCAACCGCGAATCCCGTTGAAGTAATTGTTGCAGAGACTGAGCAAGGCAGGGGCATTCTTGGTGTGATTGATGGAATGAAGTCGAAAGGAATTGAAACGGATGCTGACATTAAGTATCGAAAAGAATTCCTTAGAAAAATTGGGTATAAGCTTAGCTAAAAAAGAAAGCAAGGAGCTTATGGCTATTCGAATCTAACGAAAACTTCGCTCCCGATCACCAAGTCAGGTCCGGAGTAGAACGCTGACCCAACAGAAATGAAAGAACAAACAACAAAGAATGAATAACATTATGGGAATATTGAAATGAAAATTCAAAATATATTTTGTTTTATCGTTATCTGCATCCTTTTTCTTGGGTGCCAGCCAAGCGAACAGCGCATTCGGGATATTCTCAAAGAGGAGCTTGCCTCGGCGATGAAGCGAACCGCGGTTACTGATGCCAACGTCATCGGGCCTTACAGTCCGGCGCAGAAGGTTGGAAACTTTCTTTTTGTTTCTGGTCAGATTGCGCTGAATCAACAAACGGGCGTAATAGAAAATAGGGATATTGAAACCGAAACGCGCCAAGTCCTCAACAATTTGATGTTGATACTTCAAAAAGCGGGCTTTGATTCTTCTGATGTTGTTTCAACCACCGTTTACCTCAAAGACATTACTGATTATCCCAAAATGAACAATATTTATGGAGGGTATTTCCAGGAAGGGAATTATCCTGTCCGCGTCACCGTTCAAGTTGCCGCCCTTCCGCGAGATGCTCACATTGAAATTTCAGCCATTGCATATAAATCAAAATAAGGAAACCACATGAAAAATCTTCTTTTACTCTTCGTATTTGTTCTCTCAGTCACCGCCCAACCAACATTCAACCTGAAGATTGCTTCGCCTAAGCAGGTAATCGGTTATGAGCTTGGTGAAAAATTTACATCACACTCGAAAATTGAAAAATATATCTTTGCACTTAGTGATCTTGCTGCAGATAGAGTTCGCGTGTTTCCCTATGGTGAAACATGTGAGAGAAGGAATCTTTATCTTGTCGTAATCAGCTCTGCCGAAAATCTAAATCATCTTGATGATGTAAAGTCTAACATCCAGAAACTTTCCGATCCACGAACAACTAATGATGATCAAGCCGAAATTATCATCAAATCATCGCCCGCAATTGCGTGGCTCTCCTACAATGTTCACGGCAACGAAGCTTCAGGCTCAGAAGCCGCTCTTGATGTTATGTATCAGCTTGCGGCGAGAAATGACGAAGAAATTAAATTTCTGCTAGACAAACTCATTATTGTTATAGATCCACTACTTAATCCCGATGGTCATGAACGATACGTCAACTTCCAAACCACTCGTGCCGGAGTAAAGCCGGTTGAAGATCAAGCCGCCGCCGAGCACAGTGAAGATTGGCCCTCCGGTCGATCCAATCATTATTTTTTCGATCTCAATCGTGACTGGGCATGGCTGACACAAAAAGAAACTCAAACCCGCCTCAAAGTATACCAAGAGTGGAAACCACAAGTGCATGTAGATTTTCATGAGATGGGTTACAACAGCTCGTATTTTTTCTTCCCATCATTCAAGCCGGTTAACAAAAATCTTCCAAAGAGCACAATCGAATGGGGTGATATTTATGGCAAAGCGAATGCGACCGCATTTGATGCTAAAGGCTGGAGTTACTGGAGTGGTGAAGTCTTCGATCTTTTCTATCCAGGGTTTGGAGATTCCTGGCCCTCACTCAACGGTGCTATTGGAATGACGTACGAGCAAGGCGGGCAGGTTGGTTTGCGTGTTAAACGAAATGACGAAACAATCTTAACACTCAAAGACCGACTTGAGCATCATGCCGTGACATCCATGGCAACACTTAAAGCCACAGCAGAGAATCGTGAGAAACAGCTTCGAGATTTTTATCAATTCTTTAAGGAAGCAATCGATGAAGGTAGAAACGGACCCATCAAAGCGTTCATAGTCGATCCGTCAAAAGATCCGGCACGGTCAGCGAAAATGGTAATGCTGCTCCAACAAGAAGGCGTTGAGATAACCCGAACTCAGACCGATTTCATAATCCACGGTTTGGCGACTTATTTTTCGAAGAAGGATATATCAAAACAATTTCCTGCAGGCAGTTATATAATTTCTCTTGATCAACCATCGAAGCGTCTAATTATGGCACTGATGGAGCAAGAACCGGCAATCACGGACACATTCTTCTACGATATTTCTACATGGGCACTGCCGATAGCATATGGTGTTGAAACATACTGGACGGGAAAGCCAGTTTCAGTTTCCGCATCGGAAATTCATAATATCGAGATGCCCCCAGGATTAGTAATTGGTGGAAGAGCATCGTATGCATATCTTTTCAAATGGAATTCAAACGATGCTATTAAGGGATTAGTCTGGCTTCTTCAGCACGACTATAAAACACACGTTGCGATGAAAGATTTCACTTCGCATAAAGAAAAGTTTGGTAGAGGAACCATCATTGTGCCGGTAAGTGGAAATCCAAAAGAAATCCATGAACAAATACAGGAACTGACTCTAAAATTTCATCTTACGATTTACGCTGCACAAAGCGGTTACACAGAACAAGGTATAAATTTAGGATCCGACCGCGCAGTGCGGCTAAAAAAACCTAAGATCATCGTAGCCACAAACAATCCGGTTTCTTCGGAATCGTTCGGAGCTATCTGGTCGATGTTCGATAACGATTACGGTGTAGATTTTATACCGATGAAATTAGATCGGTTTCGGTCGATCGATCTTCACGATTACACCGCTATGATTTTTCCCGATGACTGGGGCAACGGCTACGGATACAAGAGCCAGCTTGATTCAAACGCAGTGCAGAAAATTAAAACATGGATTGCCGGTGGCGGAACGTTTATTGGGATCGAGGGCGGGGCGGCATTTGCTTCCGCATCAGTCGGAAAAATTTCCAGTGTGAAAATTAAAGAAAAGAAAAAAGCGGATGAGAAAAAAGATGAAAAGAAGGATGATAAAAAGGACGTGAAGAAAGAGGAAAAGCTTTCGGACGAAGAACTTGAGAAACGTATGACGGTTGAAGAGCGTGAACGAAAACAACGCCTCGAATATATCCCGGGGACCATGATGCGCGTAAAGTTAGACAATTCGCATCCGCTCGGTTTCGGGTACGATTCAATCATTACAGTTTTGAAAACTACAAACACTATGTTCGAGCTGAGTGAAAAAGGATATAATGTCGGGATTTA
>CAYGZC010000270.1:0-21289 GCA_964354225.1 uncultured Chlorobiaceae bacterium
CAAATGTTTCTCCTCTTCGTGGTGATTCATGATTAAAAAGAATACCATTGCATGCAAAAATATTATACGACTCACGATAATTTACAGTTATCCAATAGGCATAAACCTTTGAGCAGCCGTAAGGACTGCGAGGATAGAAAGGAGTCGTTTCGTTTTGTGGGATTTCTTTTGCCATCCCAAACATTTCGCTTGATGATGCCTGATAAAATTTTGTTTTTATGCCAGTTTCACGTATCGCCTCTAAAATTCTCACCGTTCCAATACCCGATACATCACCGGTATATTCCGGGATATCAAAGCTGACCCGAACATGGCTCTGTGCTGCAAGATGATAGACCTCATCGGGTTTTAAATTATATAGCAGCTTGATAAGATTTGTTGAATCACTCATATCGCCGTAGTGAAGGAAAAATTTCACTCCATTGACATGCGGATCGGTGTAAAGATGATTGATGCGACCCGTGTTGAAAGTGCTTGCACGACGCATAATTCCATGGACTTCATATCCTTTGTTAAGCAAAAGTTCAGCAAGATATGAGCCATCTTGTCCGGTTATTCCTGTTATGAGTGCTTTGGGCATCTTCGTTGAAGATATGTAATGAAAATATTTTTTGCTAAAGTATTTTTTTTATTTGTTTACCAAACTCTTTTAAATCACCAATGTGCTCGATTAGAATATCATACAATTTCGCTCTATCGATTTCGAGATAATCGTGAACTAAAATGTTACGCAATCCAGCCATCGGTGCTATCTTTGCTGCAAATTCTGGTGAAAGAATCCCCTCCTTCCCCAAACGTTTGAGCATATCAGGATAATCCACAATGCCATTGATATTTCGTTCTGCAAGAATGTGATTGCTAACATCTATGATTGATTGAATCGCAAGCTGAAGATAACGTTCTACGTTCCCATAGATAAAAGGATCATCAAGAAAAGATTGTTTCGGATGTGAGCGAAGTTTCTCAAGAAGCTGCACATATTCGTTGAGCTTGCTTAAACGCCTAATGATGATTTCCGATTTAACCAAAGATTAATCCTTCATCAACGTGTTGCTTGAAGTACTCGTATTGAAGACGGCGGATTGGCTCGGAATCAAAGTATTTATCAAGAACACGAGTTTCATAAGCAACCCTAATTTCTGAATCTCGTTCAAATACAAGATTACGCGAAAAAACCACATGATACGATAAAATGATGTCAGCTTGATTTAAAATGATAACATCGACTTCATCTGTTTTTAATATATGAACGAGATCCGATATAAGACCAAGCTGAATATCGAAATATTGATTCTTTGGTATCTCCTTTTTAAGAAATACAGCAATATCGACATCACTCATCGGTTTTTCTTTTCCTGTGCCGTATGATCCGAACACGTAAGCAAATTCGATGTCGGAGCGTTGAGAGAAGAACTTCGTCAACTCCGGAAAGAGTTTTCTGACATCATGCGTTATTTGGGAAAAACGTATCATTTTCTGAAATTTCAGTCTGAGATAATATAAAGAAAACTGAATTAAATTGCTTTATACCAGTAACTATTTTCGGACAAGAATGTTTTTTGTATTTTTCCAACACTTATATGATTTCTTGATATTTAACTTTCTTAAAAATACTAAGATTGCCACCGATAGTCGCATCAAGAATTTCCCGTCTATCTGCTTCAAAATATTGTTTTGCTAATCGATAAGCATGCTCAGAAGTTGCAAGATCGGGTAATTGCCAGCGCACACCTTTTCCAAAGTACTGCGGGTCAAAATGATCAGGATCATCTCCAATTGAAGTGACAAGCTGATGTGCATTACCATGTGATTGGAACGAATGATCGACACCAATTAGAATGACTTTACGGAATCCCATGAAATAGGCAAGTTGCATCGCAACATAGGTAACAGTTGCCCCATCCCATATCGATTTAAAGATTGGATTCTTTGAGAAGCTGGGTTTCATCCCAGGGCGTATGAAAATAATGTCCTCCTTATTAGGAACCGATTTGCGATAGTACCAATTGATAAATTTTTGTGATGGCACGACCGTTAATTCGCTCGAAAATTGTTCTATCACGAATCGATTAGTAGCAATCAGATGTGTTGTGGCAAATCCAATTTTTGGGAAAAGAAGATAGATACGATTCAAACCAAAAGTTATTTCCTTTTTGAGCGGAGATAAATCCATATCGCGCAAACTCGGGCCGTTACCAATAATGAAGCATCTTTCCCTTCGATAAAGATTATGATAAGCACGAAGTTTTAACAGGCTGTGAAAATAGAGCGGGAGGTCTTTTAATGACCGAAATGTTTGAACAAGAGAAATACTCATAAATAATATAATGCAAACAGAGAGCTTATTCCGTACTCAACCTTGCAGTTGCGCCTCCATCAACTATCACTGCCTGTCCCGTCATGAACGATGAAAGTTTATTATCCGCAAGGAAGAGAATTGCCTGAGCTATCTCTTCTGGTTGACCCACTCTTCCCAGAACATGTTTTTTACCCAGTCCACGAACTAGCTCGTCGAGTGAGCTACCTTTGATATGTCCGCGTGATAACCCCGCATGCAGCATTGGTGTTTCAACCGCCCCAGGTAAGATGGCGTTGACTCGAACACCATCCTTTCCAAATTCCAATGCCATCGCACGTGTCAGTGCAAGTAAAGCACCTTTGCTTGCCGCGTATGCCGCAACCCCGGGAGAGGTTACAAGAGCATGGACAGAGCTTACATTTACAATTGACCCTTTTGCTTTCTTTAACATCGGATAAGCTTGCCGAACGGCAAGGAAGGCAGATCGTACGTTCGATACCATTGTTGCATCCCAATCCTCGGTGGTAGTCTTTAAAATCGGTTTACAGATTTGAAGTCCGGCATTATTCACGAGTGAATTCAATCTACCTTCTTTTTTTGTGACTTCATCAAAAATATATTTCGACATGTCGGGATCGGAAATATCACCGCAGATAAAATGATCGACACCAACCAGTTTATTCACCTTTCTGCGATCGACCCCTACAACTCGCCAGCCCGCTTTGAAAAATACGCGCGCGGTCGCATTACCGATTCCACCCGCCGCACCTGTAATGAGAACAACCCGTTTCATTGTTTACTCCTTTGAAGTTCTTCCAATAAATTCTTGACAGTATTTTGATGCACATGCTCCCACGCTGCTGGACTGCTATTCGCGTTATGCGGAGCGAGTAAGACGTTGGACATTTTTAAGAGCGGACTCTCATCGTGTAACGGTTCATCTTCGAATACATCCAAAGCAGCACCGGCAATCCACTTCGTCTCCAAGGCACGCACCAGAGCTTGTTCGTGTATGACTGGACCACGCGCAGTATTCATAACGATTGCAGCAGATTTCATGAGATTGAAATCACGGTCATCAAGCAGATGAAAACTCGTTGGATTCAAATCGCAATTCATACTGATAAAATCAGCCTGCCGAAGAAGTTCGTCCTTTGCAACCATCCGGAGACCTGTACTTTTCAGAAAATCTTCAGGCATCTCGTTAATATCATTCCCGATCACCGTCATTCCAAATCCGAGAGCACGGCGAACGACAACTTTTCCAACATTACCGACACCGATTACACCAAGAGTACATTCACACAACGCACGGCTGGGTATTTTCCGCCATATCCCTTCTCGCATCTCCCTATCCATCCAGGGAATTTGACGCGCAAAACATAACATGTAGCCGATAACTGAATCCGCAACCGCTTCACTGAATGCGTTCGGCGTATTCCGCACAGCGATCCCTAATTTCTTGCAGGTTATCTGATCGATGGAATCGATTCCTGTTCCCCATTTGGAAATTACTTTAAGCTTTTTTGCTTTCTGTAAAACTTTCTCGGTAAATCTATCATCGCCACCAATAATCCCATCAATATCTTCAATGTAGTGAAGTAATTCTTCTTCGGTACAACGCTCCTTGACCGGAGGAACGATAATCTCAATACCATTCTCATCAAAGATTCGCTTGAACCGACCTATGACCGGCTGGAAATACGGTGCAGTGATTAGAACTTTATATTTCATAAATTATTTTTTCTTGCAATGAATAGAGATTCAGCAATTTTAAACTGGATTTCTTCATCGATGTCCCACGCTTCGATGCGGTCGATCTCGAACATAAGCGGACGATGACCTATTCTGTTTTTTCTTTCCTGAAGAATTTGTTTTGTGAAAATATACAAACAAGAATTCTCTTCATAGATTGGCGGCAAATCCTGCGTACGCAATAAGACATTCGGGTCATGGTTTATCGCTTTTGAATCTTTATCCCACAACCTGCTTTGAATCCGTGTAACGGAAAAAAGTGAATCATGCTTCAGTTGGTTCTCAAGGAACTGCTTGATTGCTCTATCGATTGTACTACTCTGAATAAGTGGATTCGTGCTGTGGGTTTGAAGATAATAATCAGCAGAAATTTGTTTTACATCGTTAAGGAGAATATCGTTCATTGGAATATTTCCGTTACGTAAATTCTGAGGCCGCTCGTAGAGCATCACAGTTGGGAAATTTTTCTTGGCATCCTCCATAACGACTGGGCTGTCTGTATCTATCATGATTTCGGAAATTTGTGCACAATTGAGCAAGTTCTCGATAACATGACGGTACAACGGTTTTCCAGCAAATAGACGGAAGTTTTTCCCCGATACACGCTCACTGTGATGACGCATCGGAACGAGGGCAACGATTCGAGGACTCATCTTTGTATTCTCCGTAAAACAGCGCGTGCAGGTGAACCCTCCGAGCCGACAATCCGAAGAGGAAGGCAGATCAATTCATAAACCCCCTCCTCCACACCGGTTAAATCCAAACCTTCAACGATAATAATATCCTTCCTGAGCATAATATTGTGTGTTTCCATACTTTCACCAAATTGTTGGATAGAAAGATAATCAATTCCAACTAATTGGATATCATGGTTTACGATCCACTCAGCACCATCAATTGTAAGTGCAACAAAATCCTTTTTAAACTCATTGTCTTTCTTCTCCCAAATCTTCGAGTTGCGGGTGTGAAATAGAAGTCGTTTGGTTTCTTTAGGTATCGGATGACTCTCAAGAGATTTCGCTGTAATTTCAGTAACATCGGGAAGATATGCAACGAAAGCTGTACCGATGAGTACACCGAGCGGTAATTGATCGACAGTCATACCATTTGGCAGCGAATGCCACGGTGCATCGATATGTGTGCCGATGTGAACATCGGTATCGATCCACGAATTATTTGCCGGATCCCCTTTCGACATTTCCATAGTTCTCGAAAGACGAAATCCCGCACTTCCGGGCCAACAAACCATACCGGTTTTTAGCGGTATTGAAATATCAATCAGGTTACTCAACTTTTTACCTCAGTATGGTGAGTTGAATAATCAATTAACTGTTTTGGATCTTTCTCTATTGGCTGATGATCGCGTTTTGCCATTTCGTTCGGATAATAGAACGTTTGTTTCAATCGGCTTGCAACCGTTCCTTGATAAGCGAATCCGCGATATGTTCCCCAAAACTGCATGAAACGGAATTCAGGAATCTCTCTAAGATTTTTTAAAAGCACACCATCGTGCCATGCATGATAGTAATCGGTAAGAACATTTGAGAAGAAAATACGAAAAAAGTCGTAAAAATGAAAACGCTCTTCAGGAAATATTTTCTTCAAAGCGATTGCCTCACGCCGGTAGCGGTTGTACAACCGCTTAGGTGTTTCATCATGAACATGGATAATTGTTGCATCGGCAACATAAGAGATGTGATAACCGAGGTCGATTGCCTTCTTGGCAAAGTCGAGATCTTCTAAGCCGGTCAGCTCTTCATTATAATGTAAGCGTTCCCATGTATCCTTTCTGATTGACGCGTTTGCATTGTTACAGAATGGATGTGATTGGTGTAAGTTAGATTTTTCAGGGTACCACCGTGCAAACACCTGATGCTCTGAATACTTAGTTAGGTCATTACCTCGTTGTTTCCCATAAACGAGAACGATATTCGAATCCTGAAACGGTAAAAGCATTTTTTCAAGCCAGTCTTTCGCGAGAGGGTAAACGTGACCGCTAACAATGACGATAAATTCCCCGCTTGCCGCGGCACAACCGACATTCAGCGAATGACCGAAGGAAAATTCCTCCGGTTTAATTGTAATAATTTTCACCGGATACCGAGATGCTATTGCTAAGGTTGCATCTGTTGATCCAGAGTCGACTACCATGACCTCAACATCCTTTACGGTTTGCTGCCCAATTCCGGTAAGGAGCTTCCCTATATGCTGCTCCTCATTATGACACCGAATGACAATTGAACATGAATTCTGAGAGGGCATCGTGATAAATGTTATCCTTTCCATTTTGGGAAAATGATTTCTTTCATTTTTCTAATCGGAGCAGTGATTTTCCAGCTTAAAGAATTTATGATTACATTATGCCAATGATTTAGATTATCATATTTCGACTGAGCAGCATGCAGTCTGTTTTCAGTGTTTAATTTTTCCTGCTTCAGAGTCTCGTTTTGTTTCCTCAACCAATCCTCACTCTTCTTCTTCTCTGTAAGGATTTGCACAATATGATCTTTTAGCCATGCTTCTACTGCCTGATTATCTGAATGGAGTTGTTCAATCTGCTTTTGATATCTATCCATAGCCGCCTGATTATCCGAACCGAGTTGCTCAATCTGCTTTTGATATCTATCCTTAGCCGCTTGGTAATCTGAATGAAGTTGTTCAATTTGCCTCTGATATTCATTGTCCGATCTAAGTTTTTCAGACCGAAATTCCGAGAACTGTTTGGTGAACTCAATTTCGATGTTTTGTTTTTCTCTTATTAGATCACCATACTTTTTTATTAATTCATCTTCTTGCTTCGTTTTCTCGATCAGGAGATTACTAAATTCTTTCTGAATCGAGGTAAGCATCTTCAATAAATCTTCTGCGGATTTGTTGATAAGTGAACGGTTCCCGCTTAAAAAATCAAAATTCTTTTGAGTATACGCACGATTCTTTGCAACTTCTCCCGACAGCTCATCGGAAAGCCGTGTAATATGTTGCACTAAATTCGCCTGAGTGACACTGAGCTGGTAGAATATCCTACGACCTTGCTCCTGGTTTCGTAGATACTCGATTATTTTATGATAATAATTCAACACAGTATTTTTTTTATCGGAGCTTAACTTGAAGATTGAGCGGACAAATTCTGTCCCTTCTATAAGCTCGAACCCTGACAACTCCAGAATATTCGTAAGTGTTCCGAGGGAAAAGTTGTACATATGAGCGAGCACAGTATATCGCAGAAAATCGCACTGATAGACTGGTTTGTTGTGTAAGTCAAGCACACCGGGGACTTCCACATACACCATCCCATCTTCCTTAAGCATGTTTTTTACCAGCATCAATTCTTTATACGGATCGGTGAAATGCTCGAGGATGTGACTCATGATGACAAGATCGAATTTCTTATTCAGCTTCACGAGTGCATCGGTGCTCCCTTGTACCATATTCAATCCGTACTTCTCCTTCCCGAATCGTACACACGCTTCGCTGTACTCACAGCCGCACGCCGTTACATCGATTGCCTGTTTCTTCGCCTCCTCAATAATCGCTTTCAGATTATTTCCTACACCTGCGCCGATTTCGGCAACTTCCAAATGTTTTCTTACTCCAATATGCTTCCTCAGGAATCCGAAGATCATCATCCCTTGCTGCTTATCCACCATGTGCTCAAAATTAGCAACCTCCTCTTGACCGAAGACAAGTCCGTGGTATTCTTTGTCGTAGAATTCCGGCAGACTTTTTTCCTGCAACCGCGGACTGCATATAAGAAGCCCGCACGATTTACATATTACATTCCCAAATGGTAAACCAAAACGATCCTTTGCCGTAAGTTGTTCAAAATTTTTTCCGCCGCATACACAAACAGAGACAGTTTCAGTTCTATAGTGACCAGTTTCTATCTTCTTTAAGAATTGTTCTCGATATTTTATATGAGTGGGATTTAATTCCCACTCGGTGATGTTATCGTGGATATATCTATTTCCTAATATCATCAATTTACCTTCATATAAATTTAATCTATTTCAACCTGACAACCTGATCAGCCTGGTTACCAAGTTCCACTTGGTAACTAACCAAGGAAGCCCAGGATGTGCCAGTAGATTTTAATGTCAACCATCCTTCAGCTTCTGCAGCCAGCTATCGAGTTTCTTAATTCGTTCTCTGCTTCCTTCCGTAATGTACGAAACAATTGGAATATTTGACATTTGTTTTACCGGCTCGACCGGAATTTGCACTTCCGGTGTATATTTAGGTTGAGATGGCGCGATCTTTTCTCTTACCACTGTAAGATAATCAACCTTTGGAAACACTTGTAGATGCCCGCCAACAGTTGCATCCAAAATTACGCGACTGTCTTCCTCATACACCTTTTTCGCAATCCGGTATGCTTGCTCAGATCGTTCAAGATCTGGATACTGCCATTTTACACCTTTACCAAAGTAATTTGGATGGAAGTGATTCGTGTCTTCTGCCTGCGCTGTTACAAGTTTGTTTGGTTCACCAGCCACTTTAAAATAATGGTCAACACCGATTAGAATTATCGTAGTAAAACCCAAATAGAATGCAACTTGCATCGCACAGTAAGTAACTGTGCCACCCTCGTACCACTGGAGCGTTTCAAGGTATCTGTTGAAGTCAAACCCTGTAGAATCGAGGCTCGTCATAAAAAATGTGTTCCACGGATTCTTCACGTGCTTCTGAGAATCCCAGCGCAAGAACTTCACGGTTGAAAGTTGGTCGATTTCATGTCCAAACTGTTCAATAACGTTCGGGTTCACCGAACAGTAAAAGGTAGGATCAAACCCCATGTTATTATAGTTTAGGTAGATGCGATTCGTTCCGATCGTGAACTCGTTCTTCAGCAATCGTAAATCAGTCTGTTTCAAACTTGGACCGTTGCCGATAATGAAACATCTATTACCCAAATATTTATTTTTAAGGTCTAAAATATTATAATATTTACAATCGTTTAACTCACGATCCGGACCCCCTCTTAATCTCTTATTGACAGGAAGCTTCCCATCACTCAAAAAATGTTGAAGCATGATTTCACGAATTTCATCGCCCTTTACTCCGTGGAGCATCGATAACTTCCCAGAGTAGCGCTGGATAATATCGGATGGTCTCATTTTTGAATCCCAATCGCACAGGATGAGATCTTCACGGGAAGTCAACTTGTCAAGAGACCAGTCAGATGGATTGTTAGATCCGGTCTTTTCCTTCCAGTACAATCCAAACAGAAAATAATCGTAGCTAACGTCGTATCCACTGAACATCGGACCCCAGAAGCAATTGTTTGCTAGTGTCGTATCGGGTTGACTAATGTACTGCCACCATGGATTTGGGTATCGTTCATAAAAATATTTTTCCAACGGAAGAGCACGCAATTTGTTACAATCATAAACCGAAGAACCTGCCCAGTGAGTTGGAATATATTTACCGTTGATTTTCCCTTTCTTCAGATGACCAAAAATTGGTGTGTCGTCTTTTATCCATCCTTCATAAATCTCCTTCAACCAACCATGCTTTAGAATAACAGCATCAGGTTCTACAATCAGGAACGAGTCCAATGCGTTGATATATTTGTAAACACAGAGATTCCATTGCAAAACTTTGAGCTTCCTTGCTCTTGATTGCCACCAATGGTTTTTTGTCGGGCTGAGTTTTGAAATTTCCGGATACTGCAACAGGTTCGGATCCTGTTTAATCATACTTTCGGGAACTTTAATATCAGGGAGATCATTTGAGAAATATGCGCGCTTCTTGCTAAAAAACTTCAGAATCGTATCAGAGATTGTTAATGAGATTGGCTCACCACCATATTGCAGATAGTATGTGCAATCTATCCCTTCTTCTGCAGCCATGAAAAGCTCGAGCATGAGCTTGGCAGATAATTGATCGCCTTTATGAAAGTTTAGGACAACATTCATGTGTTCTAGTTTTCCCGTACGAAGTATTTTTTCCGGTTCCTTTATTGGCGTGACAACTGGTGATGAAGGCACTACGGGTTCCTTCTCCCATGGTATTGGCGTTATCTGTACATTCTTCATACGCATTTGTCGTAAATACATATTTCCATAGAGAAGTAAGTCCTGAGTATAACGAAGGACACCAAAGATGAAACTGTCTTTTTTACTGCATCCCTTGCTCCTGCACATCCGATAAAATCTTCTGGCAATGATCCCTAAAAACGACCTGCGAATATTTTCTTTGATATACCACTCCGGATGCAACTTTACAAGAAGTGCCTGTCCTTTACCGTAGTTCCTGAAAGTTCTGAGGAACGATGCAGTACTTGCTTTATGGTGGTGATAAACTATTGCTTTTGGATTGTAGCCGAGTAAAAAACCTTTTTTCCTTATCCGAAAGCTCAGATCTGGATCTTCTCCACCCGGTTGTTTGAATTCTTTATTGAATCCACCGAACTTCTGGAGAACATCTTTTCGATAGCAAGCATTCAATGTCAATAAATAGGCGACAGTACCATCGATTACCCTTGTACTGTACATACCCGTCTGGGCAAAATACCTGCTGAAAATATCATCCCCCACACCGCGTGCAGAGCCGCCAACCCCTGCAATGTCATCGGATGTGAATCCTTTCAGCAACTCCCGGAGCCAATTCTTATCTACGATGCAATCGCTATCTGTATAGGCAACAAATTTTCCTTTTGCATTTTTCAATCCTGCATTCCTTGCCGTTGCAGGACCGGAATTCTTTTGAGAAATATATCTGAAATTCAATCTTGTGGTCTTCGCGTATTTCTCCATATATTCCATCGTGCCATCCGTTGAGCCATCATCGATGATAATGACTTCAAAATCTGATACTGGATAGTCAAGTCCTTCTATGGATTCCAACGTGCGAGTTATAAAGTCAATTCGGTTGTATGTAGGAATAACGATACTTACTTTTACCTCTAGAGAATCATTGTAAGAGCTTCCATGAATAATCATATGCTCTGTTTCCCTTGATGGACCTTTGAAGGGAATCACTGGTTTGCCTAATTCTTGAACTTTGTTGTTCACCAAATCCAGTATATCGTATATAATTCCGCATCGTTTTTTTTGAAGATTGTTATAAAATATATTCGATGAATGAACTCTATAATACCCCAGAACCTCATCAAGAATTTTCAGCTTTGAAAAATACAATGCCATCCTCGTTATGTAGGCATCGGCGCAGATCTTTAGTTCAGATTCAGGAACAGGAAATATCTGGCTCAGTACACTTTTTTTAAACGTTAATCCTGTAGTAGGTACAAAAAAATCAAATAAACCCTTCTTAGTCATTAGCTCAAGATGGTTTTCATAATACTTAAATGTTCGATATTTCTGATCTCCTTTCATCAGGTTGTGTTGAACAAAATCGTACCGTTCGTGTTCTTGCAAAATACGTTCAAGCTTGTTCGGGTACCAATAATCATCACTATCAAGAAAACAAACAATCTCACCGCGACATTTTGAAAAACCCACATTGAATGCAGAAGCTTGACCACCATTTTGTTTGTAAATTGGAATTATTCTTTGTGGCTCCTTTGCCTTGTACCGGTCAATGATTGCGACTGAATCATCAGTCGAGCCATCGTCCACGATAATCAACTCCCAATTCTTATATGTTTGAGCGATTACACTTTCAATTGCTTCACCTACATACGAAGCATAATTGTAATTAGGCATGATGATGGAAATGAGTGGTTTCTGCACCTGCTCTAACCGTGCTGCCGCTTTTGTGCGGTTGACTTTAAGTATCCCTACAGGAAGATATTTGGGATCCCACTTCCCCCACGGCATTCCATTATCACCAGATTTGAAATAAAAAGGTGCGAGCCGCTTATGAAGCTCGTTGTTTTCTTTCTTCAATTCAGAAAACAATTTTTCTTTATTAGCATAATTACTTTTCACACTTTCAGGTAAACGGAAGAATTTTTTCAGTGTGGGTTCGCTATAGCACCAGCCCTTCGATTGCTCATGGAACCAATCATCGGCAAGCGAGGCAGAAACAGTTACAGCAAGAAATCTGCCTTTTTTGGTGACACGAAAAAGCTCAGTCATACATTGTTCAAATCCGTTATGGTCGTTATGCTCAAGTGCCGAGATTGAAATAACCCCATCTACAAAGTTATCCGGAATTAAAAACATGTTCTTTAAATCGGATTTATAGATAAAGATTCTGCCGCAGTTATCGGCAGCATTTTCCTTAAGCACGCTGGATAATTTTTTTTTGCTCTGCGTTAGAGGTTTGAACCGATGGCTTTTGATAAATTGTTTTACAGTTTCAGGATTACCAGGGTACTTACCCTTTGTCTTTTTACCATTCACTTTGAGCTGATAAGTATTTTCAAGATGCCTTGTATAAACATTATCATACACAATACTCTGGTCGTTTAAATAATGAATAATCGACTCGTATCGTTTTAAGATGTGCTTAAGAAACTGCCTGTTGGCAAAATCCACACTGATAACATTGAAGCCCAATTCAGCAAGAATAAACTGAGATAAACCTGAGCCGGCACCCGCATCGAGCAACAATGAACCTTTCGGTAAATCTTTAATAACGTTTGCAACCCAGGCGAGATCGAGATAATAGTGCCAGCCAATACCCATATTGAAATATTTCTGAATGGACTCGACGACATGCATCTCTTCTTTGAGTGCTTGGAATAAATCTAAGCTTAATATTTCAATTTTTTCTTTCTGCATATAATTAGCAGAATTGGGTTTGTATACCAATTTAATAATAAATTTTTTTAAGATAATCTAATATGGGAAATAAATCAAAACTTTGAAAGCTCTTGTGCAATGATGTCGATAACCTGTTCTTGTTCATGTTCCTTTAAATTATTGTAGAATGGAAGCCGTAAAAGGCGTTTACTTATGTCTTCGGTTATAGGAAGTTCACCCTCTTTATACCCAAATTTCTTTCCCATTGGTGAAGTATGCAAAGGCAAATAATGGAATACAGCAAGAATACCGTGTTCTTTAAGAACCTTGATCATATGATCGCGTATTTGCTCATTTGGAAAAAGACAATAGAACATATGGTAATTCGTTTCACACCACGCCGATACGTAAGGAATTTGAAGCATCCCCTTGGTGACCAAATGAGATAAATGCTTTGAATAATATTCAAAGATTTTCTTTCGTGCAGCCGTTATTTGATCCATGGATTCGAACTGAGCATACAAGTACGCTGCAAGAATATCTGATGGAAGGTACGATGATCCGATATCGACCCAAGTATACTTGTCCACCTGTCCCCGCCAGAACTTGCTTCTGTTCGTCCCTTTCTCGCGTACAATTTCGGCACGCTCGATGTACTGCTCGTCGTTGATAACAAGCGCACCGCCTTCACCGCAAATAAAATTCTTTGTCTCATGGAAGGAATAAGCGCCGAGCTGTCCAATTGTGCCGAGATACCGATCTTTATATTTTGCATTCACGCCCTGCGCTGCATCTTCGATTACAGGTATATTATACTTCCTCCCAATATTCATAACCTTATCCATATCGCAGCTAACACCTGCATAATGAATTGGAACAATAGCTTTTGTCTTATTTGTTATTTTAGCTTCTATTAAATCCGGATCGATGTTGAACGTTTGTTTTTCGATGTCCACAAAAATTGGTTTTGCACCACGTAAACAGAACGCATTTGCAGTAGATACAAATGTAAACGATGGTAAAATGACTTCATCACCCGGCTGCACATTGCACAGTAGCGCAGTCATTTCCAGCGCAGAGGTGCACGATGTAGTTAGCAAAACTTTCTTTGCATCAAACCGCTTTTCAAGAAACGCATGACACTTTTTTGTGAATAACCCATCGCCAGAAATTTGTCCATCTTGCACTGCCTGGGCAATGTAATCCAGTTCCTTACCGACGATAGACGGACGATTGAAAGGAATATTAATCATATAGGTTAATAAACATTAAGGTTTTGTTTTGCATATAATAATATCCCAAACTTTCCTATTCCAACCATTTATGGAACGAATGACGTGCACAGGCGATATTCCATCCAAGCCTAGTGTAATTTTTTTGTACAGGATAATTATTAATATGAGTCGGGCCTTCTATCATATCTGCACATCCATTTAATCTGCGCATACCTTCATATGTCAGAGTATAAAATAATCCCAGACCTGAATATTCTGGATGAATACCTCCTATACTATAATGTCCAATTGGCATACCATGCTTCGACTCCAAGATAGATGGTCTCTTCCATGCTGAATACCCAGCAATATTTTTACCTATCTCTGCAACTATTACATAATCGGCCCATCCTTGTAAGCACGATTTGATCCATTCCTCATAGATACACACAGCTTTCTTGTGGGGTATCATACCATCGGAGTTAAATCTTCCAAAGTGATTAGCAAATGACAAGTTTGCTATTTTTACAAGTTGTTCAACATCAAATTCAGATGCCAGTCGAAGGGAAACACCTTCTACCATTTTTGGCTTAGAGACATTTTCTATCGGATGTTTTCGGTAATCAAAAATAAAATCCAAAAGAGTATCCATTAAAAGGAATCCATGTATTTCCAAGGCATGAATAGATGGGATATCTTTAGTATAAGTTTTGCAAAGTAAAAACTGAGCACCTCGCTGGCGTCCATACCGTTCTACTTCTTCAATTAATCCACCTATTATATCAGTAATTCCACTTTCTCTATGATCAACACAGAGATATTTTATACACGCCATATTTTTGCCAAGTATACCACTCTCCCAGGGTAATTTTATAAACAGCGCTAAACCAATTATCTTATCACCTTTTTGTGCAATAATTACAGTAGCATCTTCTGAACTAAGAGAATTTTTTAGATCATCATACCAAAAATTTGCAATCTGCTCTAATGACACACCTAAAAAATATGATAACGGTTTGAATGGAAAAAAACTTAAAGATTCTTTAATACAAAGTATATCATCTATATTTATTTTAGTAAACGCTATTTTATTCATTTTACTTATCATTAAATATTTTTTTATTTGCCATTTTAAGTAAAAAGTGATCTTTATAGTTCTAAATCTCTGATTATGTACTGTGGCTTAGCATTTATATTAAGGTGGATGCGACCCAAATATTCACCAATCAGTCCGAGAGTAAGTAATTGTATCCCCGAAAACACGGTAATTGCGATAATAAGAGATGTGTAACCCTCAACAGGAACACCGTAAAATATTTTTCTGTATAAAAAAAACAGCCCCATCAGAAATCCAAGGATGGCAAACAAGAGCCCCAGGATAGTAGCAAGTTGGAGCGGAAAAATAGAAAAATTGGTTATCATGTTTAACGAGAGAGCGACAAGCTTTCTTAAGCTATACCCAGACTTACCTCCGCTGCGTTTCTCATGGACAACTGGAGTGTAACCGATGTTTTTAGTGCACCATGCTAACAAGCCATCAAGGAAAACATAATTCTTATCGTACCGGAGGATGCTCTGAATTATTTCACGCTTCACGATTCTAAGTGCTGTGGGATTGTGAGAGAGTTTGAAAACCTTCTTGTAAACAAATTGGATCATCAGCGATCCAAAATTCCTGAATGTGTTGTGCTGTTTAGAAATGTACTCTCCGTAAACAATGTCGTATCCTTCACCAATCTTCGAGATCAGCTTGGGAATTTCTTCGGGTGGGTTCTGAAGATCGTCGTCCATGGTGATGACGTACTCACCCTGCGCGTAGTGCAACCCACACATGATGGTATTATGCTGACCGAAATTGTTCATCAATTGAATAATCTTTATTCGACTGTCTTCAATATGTAGTTTCTTCATTATTTCCCATGAACCGTCTCCCCCACTATCCTCTATCATTATAATCTCATAGTTTTGCGTGATCCCATTAAAAACTTTCTTCAATCTAGTAATCAACTCGATTAGCGTCTTTTCCGAGCGGTATACTGGGACAACAACTGAGTACATAATATTATGCTGATCCATGGATTTCATTATATATATACATTAAAATTGGTGATTTATAATAGTAAGTATTTCTCTTTATCTAATTTAATAATGAATATACCCTTCTCCTTGAAAAGTAGAGGACCAAATTTACCAGAAATAAAATTAGTATAATATTCAATAAACGGCTTTTGATTTTCCTTCAGATTCATTCCTTTCCCTAAGTATTGATCACACCAAATGGAGGATACCATATAGTAAACGGGTCTATCGTTTTGTTTCTTGATGATTTCTTGTATTTTTTTTATCCGTTCCCGATTATATTCATAATCGAACCATAACCGCACAGCTGGATATACTTTATCGCCTCTTTCTATCTTAATTCTTCTGGCTTGATTTGTCAATTCCTGTATTGTCGTATTATGCTCCCGACCATATCTATAATGCCCCCAAAGATTCGAGGTTAATATAGAATCCGTGCAAGTAATCGGGGGTAAAAAATGTAACCATCCATCAAAAATAAATAGACATTCATTGCTTAAACTATCAGAAATCCATTCCTTAACCTTCAACAGATTATCATTTTCGTATCCGTTCGATCGGCTGAAATCCGGTGGACTAAAAAAACCTGATAATACCTTCGTATTGGAATTTGTATATAGAACAATAGAAAATAAAATAATTGGTACAATATATTTCAGTCTGGGAAATATTTCTGCAAGTCTGTATATGAATATGAGAGAAAATATGGTCATTACCATTGTAAAATTATAAAGGTAATAGTCTTTAACATGTGGTGACCGAGAATATAAATATAAGCATACGAGTGCAAACAGAATACCGTGAACATATCTCAAAGATTTTACCCGAATTTCATCAAAGACGAAAGAAAAAAACAGAATTACTACAACTAAACCGGGAAAGATTGTATTGTACCCAATATAATCAAGAGTTTTCTGCAATGAAGGCAATCTGTCCCATGTAAATCCACCTACCTCGCCCTCCTTAACAAGGTTAATAGTATTTGCCGACCACTCTCCAAAGTTTATCAGGCAGTATGGAGAAGTGATTATATATGCAATAATGAACGACCCGAAAATCCAGACATGGTTAATTATCAATTCTCTAAACGTGGATTTCTTTTGAATATAGGATGTTAGTTGATAGATGAAAAATGTTATAAAAAATATCCCCGCTAATATAAGTCCGGTGAACGCAGTTGACCATGCTAATCCTAATACACATCCAGCTATCATTAAATATTTTCTGTTGACAGATTCGTACAATTTTTCCGCCATCATTAAAGATAATATTACCCAAAGCGGTTCTATCGCTTGGGATTTTATTAAGTGTTTAATTGAATAGAAAGAGTTTGTGAGTATGATCCCAGCAATAAAGAACAATGCATAATAATCATTCGTTTTCTTTCTAATATAGTACCCGACACATAGAACACTCATACACAAGGCAACATAGAAACCTATCCTGTTAAAGAGTAAAATTTCTCTTGGCTCCAAAATTAGATAGACAAGATAATTATGAAGTGACATCCAACCAGAAGAAATAATATGCCAGAGAAATCCAACTAATGTGCTCAATGCACTGTAGAGGAACGTCAAGTACCCATAGCCGTACCAATGTGGTTCAAAATGGCCTGCAAGAATCGAAAGCCCAAAATCCGTAACATCAAAATCATTGTGAGTCGGGTAGTAATCCCAGCGGTCAGTGATAAAAAACAATAGTACACGCAAGATAAAAACACAGAAAATACTGTAGTAAAGGTAATCGATAACCTTGAGCTTGCGTTTTCCCAAATCGGGAGACATACTTTCAACCTGTGCCATTATCATTTCAGGAAACCTCCTTCGTTTTTCGACCATAGAAGTAGAAGCTCGACGCAATGTTGTTTGCAGTTCTCAATCTTCTGAAAATAAAATCAAGATACTTCAGCGGAAATGTTATGGTCATGACAATAATCGAAATTACGTTCCTTACAGTTACACTACCGAATGAGAACAGCATCGCAACGAACTCCTGAAAAACCCACAGGAAACCGGACACGGGTCCTCCATAAACACCGGCATCAATTTCCTGAAAATCCCTGTGGAAATATTTTATACCACTAAGTGAATAACGGTTGTAATCATGAGGCGAGGCATGGTACGGTTGCATGAATGGAATCATTGTAAAAATAACACCGTTAATTTTTAGTACACGCAGTATTTCCGCAACGACGTCCTGCGGCCGTTGCACGTGTTCGAGAACCGCTATACTGAATACCGCGTCGACCGAACAATCACCAAATGGGAGACGATGGATATCGGCAACAATGGAAACATTATCGTAATCGAACATGTCAATGTTTATCACTTTGTCCCCGATTACCCTGGTCCCGCTGCCGATGTTTACGATTGTGCCACTGAGATTGCGCAAGATTTTCTCATGCTTTTTGTTTGGCAGCACTGGCGAAAGCACGTCAATGAGCAGCTTATTATAAACCTTCGGAAGTACCTTAAATTTATACTTCACTCTGTCTATTGCGTCATTACTATCGTTGTCAGCTTGTACCTCTCGAAAGTAATATTTACCACTACTTATTCTGAATGCCTGGTTACATGCCTTACATGTACACTGAGTTTCAAAAAATGTGAGCGAGGAATGACAATTCGGACAGCGGAGAATTTTTCTAATATTTTGTGACTCGTTCATTGTTTACATTTAGTAGTATAAATGGTTAGTCGAGCTGCTCAAGCATGACATCATCAACATACAATACAGCCGTAATGCTTTTTGATTAGTCGCCTTGTCGATCGTGATGTTACTCTTGGATAGACGATAATTTATTTGGGATCATATTTCTCGTTTTTATTAATTCATAGAAGATTTAATTTTATTCATTGCAGTAAGAAATTCTCCTTCACACATTTACCTCAGTAACCTTCTGTGAAGAAGTTAGACCAAGTATTTTCTTGTTATAGAAATCTATCATCTCGGCTGCAATCCCATCATTTACTAATGTACCACCGTTCAATACAAACACTCTATGGCAATACTCCCTGATAATCTCTACATTGTGGCTTACCAACACTATCGTTCTACCTTCAGATTTTAGCTTACGAAAAATATTTCTACATTTTTCTCCAAACACCTGATCGCCGACTGCAAGGACTTCATCAACAAGAATTATCGGTGCTACGGATTGTATGGCAATCGCGAAAGCAAGCCGCGTCCTCATTCCCGAGGATAACGTTTCAAGTTTTGCATCCGCGAAGCGTTCAAGTTCAGCAAAAGCAAGAATTTCATCAACCTTTTTCGCCATCTGCGGGCGAGAGTAGCCAAGCAATGCACCGTACACATAAATATTATCGAGGCATGAAAAACTATTATCGAATCCAAGACCTAATTCAAGCAGTGGAGAAATTTCTTCGTTCACAGTTACTGTGCCGAAGGATGGTCTATAAATACCGGCGATAATTCTTAGGAGAGTTGATTTCCCCGACCCGTTTCTTCCAATAATGCCAACAAACTCTCCGGATGAAACATGCAACGACACATCTTTCAGTGCATAAAGCTCCTCGTAAGTGTATCCCCTTTTTGAAATTGAAATTATTTTATGGAAAAGCGTTTTAGTTCGCTCATGAGGTATTTTGAAAATTTTGGATACATTTCCCAGAATAATCATCAGACATACTCCGGTATTCGATGTTCATACTTCATGAAAAGCCATATACCTAGAACAAAAATACCTATACACACCACGGTTGTCGAGATAGAGAACGCCCAGGTCGGTAGATTATCAAACAACATATAAGCGCGGAACATCACAAGTACACGTCCGACTGGATTTAATAGTGCTACCATTGCTAATGGTGCTGGTACGTTATGCGGATCATACATTATAGGTGTAAGAAAGAAACCGAGTGTGAGCACTACATTCCATATTTCCGTGATATCCCTGAAGTGAACAAACAGGATTGCCAATAATAGACCCACTCCAGTACTGAGGAGTACAAGTAAAATGAATGGTATCAAGGCAGCAATCTGAAGAATCGCCGCATGATCGAACACGATGACAATTATTGTCAGTAGGATCGTATTGATAATAAATGAAAATAGCGCTGTAAGGCTGGATGAGAAAACTATGAGATAACGTGGGAAATATATTGTCTTGGTTAGTTTAGCACGTGAACGGACTGCATTAATTGCACTCGATGTTACATCCTGAAAAAAATTCCATAGAAAAACACCCAGTAGAAGGTACAGGGTAAACTTCGGCACTTTTACAATGAACAGATATGAAAACACGAAATGATATACACCAAACCGCAAAAGGGGATTCAGCATCGACCAGAAGTAACCGAGTGTTGAATCGTGGTATTTCTTGCGGAACTCAACGATGGCAAGCTCCTTCACTATGTTGTAGTATTGCTGCCACTTGGCTCGCTTTGGGATTACAGGTGCGGCGATGACACCCATCTCGTTTGATGTTGTGAGTTGCATGATTTTATTCTATCATTGATAGATCAAGTTTATCTTGTGCTCTGCCTGTTGAGCGCTTGTTGAGAATTAAATCTTTTTTAGAGATATACCATACATTTTGCTTACCAAATTCGCCACGAATACGATGACGCCATGCTCTTTCAAATGAGACACCATCAATACTGGTCATGATATCAATTCTAAGAGGTGGATATCCTAATTGAACAATTCGATCTGGTTTAAGAAAATCTTGTTCGGTAATTCCTATTTGATCGAAACCAAATCTTTTTATAACATTTATCAACTTTAATGCATTTCTTTTTTTGGCATCGATAAAAATATCGATATCTCCTGTATACCTTGGCTGTCCATGGAATGCCAAAGCGTAAGCACCAACAATCAGGTATTTAACCTTTTCGGAGTTTAATAATTCGAATAACTCTTTGTAGTCTTTTGGGACGTTCATTATAAATGTTATACCATTGCCTTCTTAAAATCTCCATCGCGTTAATTCTATCTTCGGGTGATTTTGTCGCCCAATATGCACGATCATGCGCTATAGTGCGACGGGACTTCAGGGAAAATACTTTAAATCGCTTCAAAAGATGTTAAAATCCTATAAATTGGCTCTTTAATTTACCAACTTTTTTAACGGAGTTCAAGCTTTTATTTTAATATCTGATAATCCCACTCGCCCTGTAGTTCCCTAAGGGGACATTGGGAACCAGGATTAAAAATACTTACGAACAAGATTCTGATAGATCTGTTCGTATTTGCTTGAATAAGCGCCCCATGACAATTGATTCAGAACATCAAGCAAACGCTGCGATTGTTGGCTGCTAAAGATTTTTTTATCT
>CAYGZC010000271.1:0-11943 GCA_964354225.1 uncultured Chlorobiaceae bacterium
GCGGTAAAATTATCGTTGCCCATTAACACCGGTTGCTGACCACCGATCAATAAATTAGCAGCGACCCATCCCATGAGCGGCATAATCGAATCGAGAAGCGCAACATCGATGAACTGCCCTTCGCCCGTCTTCTCACGATAATAAAGTGCAGCCATAATTGCAAACGCGGCATTCAGTCCACCCACTGTATCACACACCGGGAAACCTGCACGCAGCGGATTCAATCGTTCATCACCGTTGATTGCCATTTCACCGCTTAGACCCTGAATGATTTGATCATATGCCGGTTTCATTGCATCTGGTCCATTGACACCAAAACCAGAGATCGCACAGTAAATTAGTTTTGGATTGATTTCGCTAAGGACTTTATACCCTAAACCAAGTCGACTCATTACATCAGGACGGAAATTTTCCACAACCACATCAGCAGTCTTTACCAATTTCTTGAAGATTTCCTTTCCTTCTGGAAATTTTAAATTGAGTGTAACCGATTTCTTGTTTGCATTTTGTGCAAGGAAGCTCGTCCCCATTTGTTTTTTATTCAATTCAGGGAGACATCCCAACGCACGGGCGAGATCGCCGCCAGTTGGATTCTCAATTTTTATCACCTCCGCACCTAAAAGAGAGAGATGTAATGTTGCAAAAGGTCCTGATAAGACGTTTGTTAGATCGAGTACGCAGATGCCAGATAAGAGTTTCATGGTTTATATATTCCTATTATTAAAATGTGTGACTTATTAAATGCGACCTATTTCCAACCTTGAATCTGACTCGAAATTGAGTCGTACCTTGGGAAGAAAACGTTTCTCGATAATTTCTTGAGGAATATCTGTTTCATTAATTCCATTTAGGTTGAGTTTTTATTCGCTGTAATAACACCCCTAACCTTTTTCAAGCGAAGAACTTTATATCCAGCTTCTTTTAGCAACGGGATAGTTTTACCATGGTTACAATAATCTGCCAGAATGTTCACTTACACTTCTGCTAAATGATCTACATGGTTCTTCATCTTCTGTTTACCTTTATTAAGCTCGTAGGACAAAAATCAAGATATGAATGATAGAGCAAAAAAACAATATTTTTTTTAACAATAGCGTAAATCAAAAACGCATTTTCGTAAAATATTTTTGTTGCTTTTTAATTTAAACTGTTGTATAATACCAACGAGCATTAGGTAGGATCCACGGTTTCTGACTTCGCCTCCCAAGTTGGAATGCCCACCTACCAATGCTCTTTTTATTTTATGTCCTACCAATAGCATCGGTTTATTCTTATCTTAAATAATAAAACAATTAATTAGATTATAACTCGAAGTTTGTTAATGTGGGTTCCACTTTATTTCAGGTGTGCTGCTGAGTGTATTTACCCGGCGTCCTAAAACGAAAAGTAAATCTGATAAACGATTCAGATAAATAACAGAAGATTCATTGACAGATTCTTCGTGCGCGAGTTTCACCACGAGTCGTTCAGCCCGCCGGCAAACTGTGCGAGCCAGGTGAAGCATCGCTGCCGCTCGATTCCCACCCGGAAGAATAAAATTTCTCAGCGGCTCCAGTAATAATTCGATTCTATCGATGTGATGCTCTAACCTGGAAATATCTGATGACTGAATTCGTTGAATCTTATTCTCAGAAGATTGAGGTGTGGCAAGATCAACGCCAAGTGTGAATAGATCATTTTGGATCTCCTCGAGGATTGAATCTACTTCCTTCACGGTATTAACAGACCGACAAACACCGATTACACTATTTAATTCATCAACTGTACCGTACGCTTCAATCCGTAAAGAATCTTTCGGAACACGCTTTCCTCCGAATAAAGAGGTTTCGCCTTTATCGCCTGTTTTTGTATAAATCTTCAAACCAATTTATATCCAAAATGAGAAAGGAATAATTTATTTCTTCTTCATGTGGTTAGGCAATTCATTATAGAAATGTGTTACGGTACGTATGCCGCCATAAAAATTTTCCAGATGGAGAAACTCATTCGGTGCGTGGGCATTTTCTTCCGGCAAACCAAAACCAAGCAGGACAGTATCAATGCCAAGCAATTGTTTAAACTTTACGACGATTGGAATTGAGCCACCCTCACGCTGATAAAGAGGTTTCTTTCCAAAACCTTTTTCCAGAGCTGCAACTGCTGCCCTTACCCCCGGGCTATCGATGGGCGTAATTGCCGGTTCACCACCGTGCAGATTTTTCACTGTTAATTGAACAGTTTTAGGAGCAATTTTTTGTATATGCTTCTCAAAAAGTTTTGCAATCTTATTCGGTTTTTGGTTCGGAACTAAGCGCATCGAAATTTTTGCAGATGCTTTTGAAGGAAGAACCGTCTTTGCACCATCACCGGTGAAGCCACCCCAGATGCCATTACATTCCAAAGTAGGTCGCACCCACAATCTTTCAAGCGTGGTGAATCCTTTTTCACCGTAAAGATATTTTACACCCAATTCCTTTGCATAATTTTTATCATTCCAAGGAAGTTTTTTAAATGCGCTGCGCTCTTCTTTGGTTAATTTTCTAACATCATTGTAAAATCCGGGAATAGTAATGCGTCCATCCTTATCGTGAAGTTTAGCAATAATCTCTGCAAGTGCCTGAATAGGATTATGTACCGCTCCTCCGAATGATCCCGAATGTAAATCTCTATTGGGTCCAATTAAATCGATCTGCATATAAGATAGTCCTCGTAAACCATAACATAACGATGGAACACCTTTAGCAAACATCGAAGTATCGGAAATTAAGACCAGATCTGCTTTCAATAAATCCTTATGTTCTTCTAAGAAAGTTTTAAGATTTTCGCTGCCTATTTCTTCCTCGCCTTCGATTATCATCTTGATATTAATCGGTAGCTTTCCTTCGTTTTTCAAATATGCTTCGATGCTTTTGATATGAACAAATACCTGCCCTTTATCGTCAGATGCACCACGCGCAAATAAATTTCCATCGCGAATTGTCGCTTCGAATGGCGGTGAAGTCCATAGCTCCAGTGGCTCTGCAGGTTGCACGTCGTAATGACCATAGATTAATATCGTTGGTTTACCAGGAGCGTTAATCCAATCGGCATATACAACCGAATGACGTTTGGTGGGAAACACTTGAACGTTGTTCATCCCGATGTTCTTTAAATGCTCTATAAGCCAGTAAGCACATTTTTCCATATCGTGATTGTTTTCCGGATTCGTGCTTACGCTTGGGATGGCAAGTAATGCTTTTAATTCTTTAAGATAATGGTTTTGGTTGGTTTTTATGTATTGAAGGATTCGTTCCATTGGTTAAAATTTGGTTAAGGGAGAAACCGTTTAATAAAGTAAATTCAATATAAGAAAGACTTCGTGTAGTTGCAAGGAAAACTTGGGTTAAGGGATAAATTCCTATCCTCAAATTTTGAATACTCTCACAATTTTAGTGACTTTTAGCAAAAATTTCATCACCTCGACAATGTAATTTTATTTGTAATCTCAATAAAAAAGTATTATAATTATCATATTCCAACTATCACATGTAAGCTGTTCTTCATATTATTCCCCATTAAAAAAAGATTCTGAAAAATGTCTACACAAATTAGAATTGAAACAACAAAGCACCCGAAACCAAAGCCAGATCAGAAAAACCTTGGTTTCGGTAAATATTTCACCGACCATATGTTCCTGATGGATTATATTGAAGGAAAAGGATGGTATGACCCCCGTATTATCCCTTATCAGCCACTTTCACTTGATCCAGCAACATCGGTTCTGCATTACGGGCAGGCGATATTCGAAGGTATGAAAGCATATCTCTCTCTCGATGGCAGGGTGCTTCTCTTCAGGCCCCGAAAGAATATGGAACGCATCAACAGCAGCAACGACCGTCTGTGTATCCCGCCAATAGATGTTGACTTCGGTGTCGAAGCAATTAAAACACTTATAAAGCAGGATAGAGAATGGATACCCGCAGTGGACGAAACCTCGCTATATATCAGACCTTTCATCATCTCAACCGATCCATTCCTTGGTGTGAGAGCATCGAACGCATACAAATTCATAATAATTCTTTCACCGGTTGGAGTGTATTACCCCCAGGGAATCGCACCTGTAAATATTTACGTGGAGCCGGAATATGTGCGCGCGGTACGTGGAGGAACAGGTTACGCAAAAGCCGCTGGTAACTACGCTGGCGGAATGAAAGCTCAAACAATAGCAGCAAAGAAAGGATACGTTCAGGTTCTCTGGCTCGATGGTATCGAGAGAAAGTACATCGAAGAAGTAGGGGCAATGAATGTCTTCTTCAAAATTAAAGGTGAAGCTATAACACCAAATCTCAGTGGGAGTATTCTTCCCGGTGTCACTCGCGAGTCTGCAATATTCCTTTTAAAGCATTGGGGTATGAAAGTCACCGAGAGAAAAATATCTATTCAAGAACTTCACGAAGCATACCAGCGGGGAGAGTTGGAAGAAGCATTCGGCACTGGAACTGCCGCCGTTATTTCTCCAATAGGCGAATTGAATTGGAATGATCATCGGATGGTGATCAACAATGGCAAAACCGGTGAAGTGGCGCATAAACTTTATGATACACTCACAGGCATCCAGTACGGCAGATTAAAAGATGAGTTTAGCTGGACGATGGAAGTTAAATAGAATTATCCTTCCGTTCTAATTATTTGGAAGGGCAAGCTAATCACTTGCCCTTTTTTTATTGTCCGTTAAGATGGTGTCCCGGCACTTTTTGAATCATTTATCTGTTATATATCTCGAACATACTATCAATTTAAAAAGGTTTCTTGTGAAGTTTTACATTTACTTGTTTTTCTTGTTTTTCTTTTTTCTCTTAATTATCAACGTTACTGATTCTTTCGCTGATAACCGGCGATACGTTTGGACGTACGAATACCAAACGCTTCCTGCCGGTAAAGGTGAGTTTGAACATTATACCACGCTTTCCTCTCTGGACATGCGACACCCGAAAGGCAATACAACCGCAGAGCATCAGATTGAGCTGGAGGTAGGTATGACCGACAAATTCGATTTCGGCATCTACCAGATCTTTCGGCAAAATCCCGGTGAAGCGTTAAGCTATGAAGGATATAAACTCAGGAGTCGTTATCGTTTTGGTGAGCGAGGTGAATATTTTGTCGATCCACCTATTTATCTGGAATATAAAGGTAAAGCCGATTTATCGGAGCATGAGATCGAAGGTAAAATCATTTTCGCCAAAGATTTTGGGAAGATAAATATCGCTTTAAATCCAATCTTCGTTTATGAATATGAAAATAAATGGGAATATCAAACCGAATATGCGCTCGGGACCAGTTATGAGGTTAGCGAGATATTCAAGTTTGGAGTCGAGGCAAAGGGTGGAAAGAGCGGAAATTACATCGGACCGGTTATTGCACATGGTACAGAAAAATTTTGGACAACAATCGGTTCTGCATTTAAAGTTGGAACTATGAAAGAAGGTAAGCCGGAATTTCAGATCCGCTTACTCTTAGGCGTGGGGCTTTAACCATACAAGCTTCATACCCGACTAATTACGAAGGGGCAAGTATTACCGTTTACCCCTTTTGATTTGTCAATGAGGTTTTTTTTACAATGTCCAGAAATTATTCGAATCAATCAATTCAAAAAAAACAGAAATGGACGCGAATATGAAACTTCACATAGTAGTCAGTGTTATTTTATTTTTTGTTGTGCTTTTGTTTCTTTCGGGCATCGTAATTGCTCAAGATAAAATGCCTGATAAAGACGCAGTTATGAAGAAATGGATGGAAGCTGCAACACCCGGCGAAGCCCATCAGAAACTTAATGATCTCGTTGGTTCATGGGATATGGCAACAACGATGTGGATGAATGGTCCAGATAAACCGCCAACGCTAGCAAAAGGAACGGCAGAGCTTCGTTGGGTGCTAGACGGACGTTTCCTTCAGCAGGAAACAAAAGGTGAGTTTATGGGAATGCCATCGCAGGGCATGGGCTTCAACGGTTATGACAATCTTGATAAAAAATATACGATGTTCTGGATCGACAACAGCGCGACTGCAATGTACACAGCAGAAGGCAACTTTGATAAAGCCGGTAAAGTGTTGACGATGTACGGGAAGATGGATGATGCAATTTCTGGTGAACATGACAAACCCGCAGTCTATATTCTCAGGTTAGTCGATAAAGACAAGTGGGTATTTGAATTCCATGATCCCATACTCCAACACAACATAAAAGTTGGCGAGATTGTTTATACAAGAAAGAAATAAATGTTCATCGGACATTATGCTGTAGGATTTGCGACAAAGAAAATCGCGCAAAAACCTTCACTCGGAACGTACTTTGCCGCCGTCTCTCTACTCGATCTCTTGTTTCCCGTTTTTATGCTCATGGGTTTAGAAACACAAGAATCGAGCCCGACAATACCGTGGTTGTACCGATGGCGTTCGATAACTACCCGTACTCGCACAGTTTGTTTATGACGCTCGTATGGGCAACGTTATTTGCCGGGATTTATTATCTTATTCGGCGAGATAAACGCAGTTCACTTTGGCTGTGGATAGCTGTCGTAAGCCATTGGGTAATTGATGCACTCTCGCACCGTCCGGACATACCGCTTGCACCATGGGGCAATACAGTTGTTGGTTTAGGATTGTGGAATTCTCTCGCTGGAACAATCATCGTTGAAGGTACGATGTTTATTGTTGGCTTGGTATTGTATCTAAGTGCAACTAAAGCGAAAAATAAAATCGGTGTGTTTTCATTCTGGGGGCTGATTCCTGTGTTGACCTTCTCTTACATTGGAAATATATTCGGTCCACCTCCGCCAGATACAAAAGTTATGGCATGGTTCTCGCTGAGCGGATACTTCATTGTGTTCTGGGGTTACTGGATTAATCGCCACAGAGCTCTCAAGCATAAATGAAACTATAGCGGGGCTAGTACTGCCTCCTCATCAGGGTGTGATCTATCGTTCCGTTAATGAAATAACGAACAAGACAACTCATTAAACTTACGGAAGACGTTTCCGGAGCCATTCCCTTACATGCTCCAGACCTTGACCTGTAAATGGCTGAGTAAGCGTTACAATAAACAGGCGAGCATTTTTGCTAAGAAACGGCTTGATCTTATGATAAATCGTCATAGTCTTTTCATCCGTTTCGATCGCATATGAACTTTTAGAAAATTGAACATGCTTGTATTCTTTAACAAAATTGGGGACAGGATCAACCATCGGACTCATATTGCTGTGATCGTAAGTTATTAACAATACATTCATCGTTGTCTCCTTTTCATTATTCTTTTACTTTTCCTAACAATATCTCTTCATTTCTTCAACATTGAATTAATCGTCATGGTGAACTCCCAAAGTGAAATATTTATATTACCAGCGCTAAGAGTCTCATGTAATATCATTTTACAATGTCAGATGATTTCATTGACATCAACCTTATGATATCGACGGTACTTCGTATTCATGTAACTTCAAGCTGAGGCGCTCAATATCCGCCAATATCCGGTGTTCGTTTCCCCAATCGCTCCAATTAGTATCTGATACTTCCATTACACATAATTGACCAGTGCATGATTCCAGAATTGCCTTAGAGAAGTTGATCGAAGGCAACAGCGGATAAATTTCATTTAGAATAGATTCTCTCTCTAACGGATTATAAAGGGATATCGTATGATATAATTGATCGTAAATTTCCGGAACAACATTTTGAAATTGTGACAAGAACGTTTTAATATGTCCAACAAGAACAAGGGTATTCCATAAACATCCATTCTGGAATAAGACTTCAGCTTTTGATCGATCAGGTTTTTCCCAAAATTTACTGACCCGATGAATCTTCACATTCCAAGGATTATTGATAGCCTCGCCCTTTTCTATCCAGCCATATTCCGACTCAACTTTCGAGGGGGAAATCCCAAGTAACATGATTGAATCCCGATAATTACTGGCAAAGTGAAAGGCGTGCGACACATATCGCATGAACTCTTTCTCCCCAAAAATGAAGTGGTCAGAAGGGAAAATAGCAACGAGAGCATCTGGGTTTCGGTGATAAATATGCAACAGGGGTAAGAGGATACCATTGGCAGTTCCACGGTTGCATGGTTGAACGAGAATATTTTCTGATGGTTGATCACTGAATTGTTCCCGCACAAACTTCAAATGTTCAGGATTGATGATAGTTAATATCTGCTGCGTGGGTATAAATGATTTTATCCGATCCAGAGTGTGTTGAAGCATAGAACGTGTGCCCACAATCGAACAATACTGCTTCGGACGCTCCACACCATACAGCTTCGTAATCAACGGTCGAAGCCGCGTTCCTTCCCCTCCTGAAAGAATAAGCCCCCAACTATTTTGAGTGTTCTTAGATAAATCATATTCCATTTGTAAATTCATCGCATTCCTTAATTTGGTAACTGTCCTCGGTACCTATCGTTCAATTGATCTTCTCGATTCAAGTCATAAGGAGCATGTTTAACCGACTGACATCCATTCCCAAAATCTTCCAATCCTTCGCTTATTTCTTGAAATGGAGGAGAACTTCCCCTCGAGTGTTTCGTTTGATAATTATTATTCTGCATGGCGAAGTATTTCCTTTCCGTGGTGCTCACGCTTGATTTTATTTGCGAATGCCAATGCTTGCTGCTCATTATTAAACCAATCGGTTGAGATTAGCTTTTTGAACCACATTAACTTCGTCCAACGCTTTACAATCCACGAGCTTGGATCGGAGTAACTGTGAGTAAGCGTTATGAAACAATGTCGGACATTTGATAATATAGTTGTGTTTTTCATTGTTGATAACCTTTCGCTCCTGTTTCAAGAATTTCTAAGAAAATTTTTCTTCGTGTCGTAGCATATGAGGATTGCCATCTTTGCCATGCGATTTCGCTGATAATACCCAGCTCGATGACAGACTCTTTATATTGCCTTATTGTATTGCACTGTTTAAAATTTGTCTTTTTTGTCATAAATTATTTTTAAATTAAGAGAACTGGCAACTGAACGTGCCGTAGAATAGAATAGCAGCGTGAATGTAATCGAGGTAGGCTTACAACGAATGCTGTTTTAGATAACGACCACTGCGAGCCTATTAGAGCCTTCGCCCTTGTGATGATGACGAGTACAGTGGTTCAATAATTACTATATCAATATCAACTTTTTCTATACCAATAGCGAGAAATTAATTTTATTTATTGTTGACATTAGGGTGTTATTCTGATATTGTGGCACGGGTATGCTAAACATCAATATACACTTTCATTCACCTCTACCACATCTTCTACAACCCGATTAGTCACCGTTTTAAGGTAAGCGTTCTGATCATGATAGAGCGCTCCTGCTGGAAGCCAATTCCATAGGGATCCCAAATCCTTCATCACCATATCTTTATAAAACTGCGGAAGCTCGGAGGTCCCTTGTTCAAAATAGCATCGGAATTGCGGATCGGTCTGAAGACGTTGATGCACCTCGGTATAATATCTTATGCGGGCAAATCCTTCTGACGAAACAGCCCGTACCACATTCACCCATCGCGGGAGCATAGTGTCAGACGATTTTAAACGTTTTAAAATTGCGCCCCAAGAAAATGAATACTTAGTAAGCTTGATTACATTATCATAAAATTCAAGCCATGAATAGTTTTTGGGTTTCACATTCATTGCATGATTATTATCCAAAAAGTGAAACGGAAAGGGCAAGACCAGATTTGCGCGCTGGTATTCAAGATTAAGCGGCGCAGCTTGTCCAAATGCTGAGAGCAATGAATAGGTGGGAAACACACCGGGAGTCATATCTATAAATCTTTCTGTAAGCTCAAATGGCTCTGGTCCTTCATCTGCATCAAGTCCTAAGACAAAATTGGCTTGAACATAGGGAATGTAACACAAGATCATATTAATATGGTCTGAGACCTGCTTAACTTTATCCATGCCTATCATTTTCCCCGTCTTCGACTTATCTCCTAGATCGAACCATGACTCAATACCGGGGAGTATGGCTTTGAATCCATTACTCCTGAGTCGCTTCACGTGCGGCTCCGACAAAAGTGACAGACTACTTTCGGCAACAAAGTCGATGCTGTTCGGTGGTGCAGCTTCCTCAATCGCATTCATGTAGTCATCGAACCTGATTCCAAAGTTGGGATCATGCCAGCCGACAAGTGGACGTTTAAATTTCTGCATCAGAAATGATAAATCATTTTTTATCACCTCGAAGTCAAGTGGTTGGTACGGTACAACTGAATCAATGCAAAAGTTGCAAGTATAAGGACATCCAAGACTTCCAATCATCGGAACTAATTTTAGAAACGGTGCTTTCCGAAGTGTTGCCTCGATGAATTTCCAGCGTTCACGAACTCCGGGGATCGATTCAGGATGTTGTTTAGCAGCAAGGTGAACTCCGATCGGTCTGTGTCGTGAACAGTCATTCAAAACCTCATGGATCAAAAATTTATCGGTGAATCCTAAAACATAATCAAAGTACTTCTGGGCATCCTGTGGATAGCAGCGCGCGTGTGGACCACCGAGAACTGTGACAGCACCTCGGGACCTAAAAAGGTGGCTCAATGCATATGAGGTTTGGGCTGCCTCCGTGAAAGCACTGATGAAAACCAAATCGACATTTTCCGGTAACATATCAACTAAATTCTCAAAACCGGTATAGCAAACCAAGGTGACATCGTGTCCTTGTTCTTCACACCAAACAGCAACAACTTGAGGCATGATACTAGCGAAATTAGCATTCATGACACGAGCCCATAGTGCGCGAGTCGGTCCTCTCGTGACGAGGTCTACTATTCCTATGTGAAGTTTACGACTAATGTTGATATCTACTTTCTTTATTCCTTTTACATCAGGGCAATTATCAGAAGGAGGAGCATATGCTGCCCCTTCTCTGCTTGCCCCCTTTTACAATTAATGTATAATGTAAAGATATTAAAGACAATTTCAAAAGGATATAGCGCTCACGGATGAAAAAGGAGTTAATTCCTTTGATAGCGTCATTACCGGGATGTGAGGGATATACTTTTAGTGATCGTCTTGAGAGTTTCATCGGTGTACGTGTAGTTGGCCACCCCCAAACGTGTGTGCAATGCAAGTTTTTCCATAATGTTGTGGACGTGACTTTTAATGGTATTAGTCGAGATATGAAGCCGCAGACTGATTTCCTTATTACTTAAACCTTCACTGATTAGTCCAATCACTTCACGTTCGCGTTTGGTCATCCGCACAGCTTCTTTTAGCTTTGTTTTTCCTGCTTTGATCGGGCATGTTCGATAATCTGGGAGAAGAGTGTTCCTGTTAGGTGAGGTGGAAGGATTTTTGTTCCTTCTGCAACCGATCGTATTGTGCTGAGAAAATCTTTAGGTGTAATGTCTTTCAGGATGAAGCCGAACGCTCCTACTTTGACATACTGTATAATATCTCCTTGTACAGGAGCCAGATCCATAACGATCACTTTGGCTTGGGGGAACTCCTTCTTCACAATTTCCACCATGCGTAAGCTATTCTAACTCCGTAAGCCTATATCCAAAAAAAAACACATTCGGCTTCAGTTGACGAATTTTGGAGACAGTGTTTTCACTGCTTCCGGATGCTGCAACGATTTTAATATCCCGCTGAGATTTGAGCATAGCATTGATGCCCTCTCGGAGAAGGCGGTTATCTTCAATAAGCAGTAATCGAATCTTCTTTATAATTGCACAACATTCGTTAAAAGTAGGAACAACAACAATTGCTTACTTCGTATCCAGGATAATTGGCAGCCCATCTTTTCCGCTTCCGATGATTACTACCTTCGTGTTGTTCGATTCAGCAATTTTCAGTGTTGCTTCAATTCCTTTCCACCGTAAAAGCTGTTCGCTAATTCCCGCTGCAACAATTCTCTGAAAATCAGCGATGCCTTGTGCTTCAATTCGTTTTCTATCCGCTTCTTGCTTTTCTTTAGTTAGAATAAATTCCAT
>CAYGZC010000272.1:0-9874 GCA_964354225.1 uncultured Chlorobiaceae bacterium
CGACCTTTCGAATTGGCAGGAAGAACTGGCAAAGAATATAGCCATACGTAATAGTAAACTCTCAGTAAGTGAAATCAATGAAGCAGTCCAGAGAATACTTGATCGCATTATTTTTCTTCGCATTTGTGAAGACCGCCAAATTGAGGAAAGAGAAATTCTACTGAGCTGTGCCAATTCAGGCGATGACATATATGATCGCTTGTTAAAAGAATTCATCCGGCTTCGCGCAAAGTATAACGGTTTGATCTTCAATGAACATCCACTTAGCGAACAGCTTTCCATCGACGATAGGCTGTTAAAAGAAATCATCGTCAATCTTTACCTGCCCCGCTCACCCTACCGCTTCAACGTGATCCCGATTGAAATTCTCGGCACCATCTACGAGCAATATTTGGGAAAAGTAATCACACTCACGCCAACGCATCGCGCAAAGGTAGAAGTAAAACCGGAAGTGCGAAAAGCAGGTGGTGTATTTTATACGCCTCAGTTTATCACATCATACATTGTGAAAAACACAATCGGAAAGATCATTGATGGAAAAATACCAGACCAGATAGCCAAGATGAAGTTTGCCGACATCGCTTGCGGCAGCGGATCGTTTTTACTTGAAATGTTTGACTGCTTGACTCACTTTCATATTGATTACTATTCCAACAATCCAGACAAGATAAAAACGGTTGGCAGTGTTCCTGACGCTTTCCAAACTTCCGAAGGACTTTGGCATCTCTCGACACACAAGAAGAAAGAAATTTTGCAGAATAACATATATGGCGTCGACATAGATCCGCAAGCGGTCGAAGTGACACAAATGAGCTTGTATCTGAAACTTCTTGAAGGTGAAAATGCCGAGACATTCGGCAAACAATTATCGCTTGAAATTAAAGAAACGATTCTACCAACTCTTTCCGACAACATAAAATGTGGAAATTCGCTGGTGGAAATGGACATCAAAGGACTTGGCAACAATCTTTCGCTTGAAGAAGAGTTGAAGGTTCGTCCGTTCGATTGGCAGACAGCATTTCCGGAGATAATGAAAGGCGGGGGTTTTAATGCGATAGTTGGTAACCCACCCTATATCCGAATTCAAACGATGAAGGAATGGACGCCGATTCAAGTGGAATATTTAAAGACTCATTACTCCGCAGCAAGTAAAGGCAATTACGATATCTATGTGGTCTTTGTTGAGCGAGCTCTTTCGTTGCTGAACAAGAACGGGAAGCTCGGATATATTCTACCGCATAAGTTTTTCAACTCACAATACGGTGAACCATTACGCAAAGTAATTACAGAAGGAAGGCATCTTTCTCATATAGTTCACTTTGGAGCACAACAAGTTTTTGAAGGAGCAACAACCTATACTTGTCTGTTATTCCTCGACAAAGCTGGTTCTAAAGAATTTCTATTTACAAAAGTTGGCGACATAGAAGAGTGGTCAAAGGAAGGTAAGGCTGTAGAGGGTATTATATCTGCATCATCAATTGACTCACAAAATTTTAGTTTTAGCGTAGGAGAAGGTACGTCTTTATTTGAACGATTAAGGAAAGAACCATTGATGCTAGGTGATATTGCAGACATCTTTGTTGGTGTTCAAACAAGTGCCGACGATCTATTTATCATGGATGTTGTGGAGAAATCTGCACGAAGCTTAAGACTCAGATCGAAATCTTTAGAAAAAGATTGGACGTTTGAAAAAGATTTATGCTATCCGATTGTAAGTGGTACGGACGTTAATCGTTATAGCATATTGCCCAGTCGTCAATACGTCATTTTCCCTTATGAAGTGAAAAATGAAGTTGCTGATCTTTTGGATTTCAAATGGATACAGGAGAACTGTCCAAAAACTGCAAACTATCTTCTGGAAAATAAACAATGTCTCGAACAACGTGAGCGAGGGAAGTTCAAGGGTCGAGACTGGTTCCGTTTTGGAAGGAACCAAAACCTTGGTATTCAAGGGAGAGTAAAACTATGCGTACCAAGATTAGTAGATAGGCTTTACTCTACGTTCGATTACGATGGCAGCCATTTCCTTGATAATGTGGATGTTGGAGGAATAACCCTAAAACCAAATTACAGTGAACAGGGTTACTACTATTTACTTGGCTTGTTGAATTCCAATTTATTACGCTGGTACTTTCCATTTGTCAGCGCTCCCTTTCGAGGTGGTTGGCTTTCTGCAAATCGTCAGTTTCTTTCCTTATTGCCAATCCGTACCATCGACTTTAATAATAGCGAAGACAAAGCGGTGCATGACAAAATGGTGCAGCTTGTCGAGAGAATGTTAGACCTCCACAAGAAAAAGTATCAGGCAAAAACCGATAGCGAAAAAGAGTTGTTTGAGCATCAGATCAAAGCTACTGATAGGGAGATTGACGAGTTGGTGTATAAGATGTATGGGCTAACAGAGGAAGAGAAGGAACTTGTAGCTAGAGAATCATTATGACTACAAACTCAAATACAACACTACAGAATGCTCCAAAAATATTTCAAGATAATCTTGAAATATGGGAAAAAATTTGGAATAACCGTTGTGAGTTTATAGAAAAGTTTCAGGAAGAAACTTATAGCAGACATATTCTACTAGTAGTTCCAGATTTAATGGAAGAAATCGAATTTAATGTTGATCGGTTAGTTAAAAATGAATATTCGCGTATGTTCTTTCATCAATGTCTAGCCAAATATAATGTTGCACAAACAAAAAATCAGAAACAACGCACACCACAACAAATAGTTGCTGGAAAAATTAAAGACGAATTGGCATTTGTAATAGAATCCTTAACTCAAAATAATAGCAGTAATTCGTTTCAACTGCCTCAAATATTACCGTTACTAAGACGTATAGATAAAGAAATAACAAATTCCGATGTATTGGATTGCGCAGTTGACACATTGCTTGAAAGATTAGATAATGAAAATCCAATTGCAGAAAGTGATCCAGAAACAATTTTTCTTACAGATACTATCATATTAATGTTTTGGAGAAAAGGGAGAATTCCTTCATCCATTAATAATTTAGCTGGCAACATACTTGACACAATAAAAGGTCCCGATGATAAAGGTAGATTTTTTACTTCTTATCCAGACGCACCAGAAAAAGGCGATATTTCAAATGAAGACTATGCCAAGTTGTTGACTGAATTCTTCAAATCTCTACCAATAATAAAAAGATTTAAAGAGCTTAAAAAGAATTATCAATATCAGCCCAAAGAATATAAGGTAATTTTTAGGGTATATGGATTTGAACAAAACCTTCCCGCATTCGACATTGGTAATGTTCGTATATATGATCCACGTATTGAAAAACAGATCAAAATTCCTGCATTAGAAGGGCTCCATTTAGATTTGTCAGGTGTTGAGAAAATAGATGTACCTGGTCATTCAATAGCGGTAACCATGCAAGGCATTGATAGCACATCAATGAAATTGAAGGCAAGACAAACAGCCGAAAGAGCGCTTGCATTTCTAATGAAAAGAGAAAAGCGTGAACAGCCATTAATCCTTTCTGATAATTATTCAATATGCGATATAGATGGCAAAGAAGTAGCAGCATCTATTGGTTCAAAATCTGGAGAGTTACTCACAGACATCTGGAAGGAAGTTACTGAAACAAGCAGAGAGCGATTTGGTCGTTGGATGAATCAAGAAGAACCTATACACACAATTCAAAGATGGTTGTCTTCAATGGACTGGCATCGACAAGCGGTTGATTGCCGACAATGCACTCAAGAACTTCTGAATGCATGGTTCGCTATTGAGCATTTATTCGATGAAGAATATAATATCTCTTTGCGCGTTCCAGAATTTCTTAGATTTCGAGCAAATGAGAGAAAGGGACAGTGTATATGGTATCCAAAGAAAAAGATTTCTTTCATACAACTCATTATTGGTATTATTGAACTAAAATATGAATATCGCAAATATGCTTTAGATATTGCAGGGAATTTTGTTCATAACTCTCTGATGGCAACTTTTCATAAATATACATTACCAGACCAATTATTAGCTCGTTACGTAGACAAAAAAGATAATGCCTTTTATGGAGATGGATTCGTTGAGATACTAGATGATATTATTATAGATTTAAAGGCACAAAACAAAGAAATCTTGATTAAACCGGTTGAGAATCTTAGAAAACTTTTTTTTGACTCTGATTATTGTAAGGATGTAATTGCAACAGAGTTTTGGAGAATGAAGGATGACATATATAACATATACAGAATTAGAAATATGTTAGTTCACCGAGCTACAACACAAAGTAAACTAGTTGAATACTATTCAGCAAGAGCTAGAGAGTATAGTTTTGCCTTGCTTCGTGAATTAAAGTGGCGATTTTTGGAGACCAAAAATGACTCTGAAATACCAACTCTTGAGGAATATTTTCAAGAACTTGTTATAAATGCCAATATTGGATTAGAAGCTATCCAAGCAAGAGATATGCAAAAATTTAGGAAATGGATATTCAAATAATTATTATCTTAAAAGAAAAAATTTGCCGCTGGCTGCGTGGATGAGCGCAACCCTATTAAAGCGGCGGGACTGACTACGCTCCATTCGGAGCTTCGTCAGTTAATATCCTTTTTTTTAGGATTGCCTTTCCAGAACCTGTTTTGAAATATTTCTAATTGTTAATCGCATGCCAAACGAAGTTCCGCTTCAGCGGAACGTAGTTTGGCGGAGAGGGAGAGATTCTCCGCCAGAGGCGGATTAGCCTACGGCTGAGAACTCTATCACCTATCCAGTTAAACGATTGCGGAGAGGCAGGGATTCGAACCCTGGGTACCCATAAAGAGCACACCGGTTTTCGAGACCGGCTCTTTCAACCACTCAGACACCTCTCCAAATATTCAATATATCACACCGGTTTCATCCTTCGGCTGAGAGACCGGCTCTTTTAACCTTTATCCGCCGTTCTTCTGGCGGAACTCAGACACCTCTCCATTCAATTCAAAATTATAAAGGCAAAATTAAAAAAATAAATCCCAACAAGTAAAACCACTACATACCGTTAGTTGGAACTCTATCATAGTAATTTGGAAAAATTCATGCTTAATCTACCAAAAACTCGACTGAAAATCAATTTCATTACGGCTTGAACGCTTCTTGAAAAAATCTTATCTTATTTGGCACAATAATGAAAAACACTTTGACCGAAGTTGAGATAATATCACCAATTGAAATAGAAGAGAAAGAAAGAAGGCAAAATAACCTACGCCATCGAATCTTTTTATTCCTAATCCTAATTCTTGGTGTTGCATTAAGAATCTGGAATATCAACTGGGATCTACCGGAAATATACGAAGAGGCATACCCATTCAGAACCGCCTGGAATTTCTGGAATTGGAATGGAACCGGCTTCGATTTCAATCCACATATATTCAATTATGCAGCATTGAGCTTTTACTTTCAGTTCGTCATCCAAGTTATACATTTTTGTATCGGCTGGATTGTCGGTCTATATCCGAATCTTCAAGCTTTCCATCAAGCATTTGATAAAGACCCAACATCATTCATCATTATGGCGCGGCTTGGTTCCATTATTTTCGATATAGGAACAATCATCATCACGTATTACCTTGGCAAACTCATCTTCGGTAAAACACCTGCATTGCTGGCAGCGGCTTTTACCTCCGTCAATGTTCTGCATATCAAGGAGTCGCACCTTGTGAATGTAGATACACCGCTAACTTTCTTTATCATGCTCTCGATTTTCTGTATTTACCAAGTTTATAATATCGATTCAAAAAAATGGTATCTCCTCAGCGGATTATGTATCGGGCTTGCTTCTGCAACAAAGTACACGGGTGCGATACTGATTCCATTTTTGCTTATTGTTCACATGATGAAAACAAAACCAATCACACAATCTGTGAGATCGCTTATAAGGGTGAATATCCTCTCAGCTATCGGATTATCAGGTATCGTCTTCATTTTGCTCAATCCCTATATCATATTAAGTTTCAAGGAATTCTACGAACGTTTCTCATTCCTATCATACAATGTCATCTCATACGGTCACCTTGGTGTTGTTTCCTCTGAAAGTTCAATCGGATTCTATCTTCTACACTCGATTCCACTGCACTTGGGTTTACCATTGATGATCGTTGTTGTCGCATCTATTATATTCATGCTCTTCCGAAAACAAAAACATCAATCGATCCTGCTAATTATTCCATTTTTATATTTGATAGTGATCTCACTTTGGGAATATAGAGCCGATAGATACTTGCTTCCTTTGTTTCCCATTTTCATGCTTATAGGTTCGTTTGGATTGGTATCATTTTATGAATGGTTAAGAAAAATATTAGAACGACAATTCCCGGAAGGAGTTGTTCAATCAAAAATATTTAGATTTGGCTGGCAACTTGCCATCGGATTACTCATAATTATCCCAATGATACAGAGTGTTAATCGGTACCAAACTTCGCACTCACTGCCTGATACACGCACAGTCGCGAAAGATTGGATTACGAAGAATGTCCCAGCCGGCATCGGCATAGCGACCACACAATTCGGGATAGAGTTATCTAATGATCAGTTTCGCATTCTTCGCATACCATATCATCCGGTTATGCAGCAAGAATTAGTCGGATTCTACAAAACGGAGTGGTACAGAGACCTCGATCTAATCATCGGCAGCAGTTTCGATTATGGACGATATGTGTTGGAGCTGGAAAAGTACAAGGATTTTATTCACTTCTACGATTCCCTCAAATCTCAATGCTCGCTTTTTCAAGAGTTCAAACCAAACGGTAATCAGAATGGACCAACTATATGGTTATATCGCCCTCGACCAATTGAGAATGGAACATTCCATCCCGAATTACTAAGAGGGCTTGACATTCTCGCCGAGACGTCGTTGGTGGTTGGTTTCTTAGAAAAACTCGCTTTCATCTTGTATTCGAAAGGCAAAATGCTGAAGAGCGAACAATTAATGAGCAAATCGGTTTTACTGGATCCTTTGAATACGAGGGTCCTCAAGGAATACGCTTGGAATTTGTTCAAGCTCGGTAAATTTAACGAGGCACTGACGGTTGTAAATAGATCACTACAATTAAATTCATCTCAAGCAGAAATGATTGCACTGCGAGGAAGCATTCTATTACGGACAGGAAATCTCATTGAAGCCGAAGAAAGTTTGGTTCATTCTATTACATTGAATGATCACATGGAAATTGCTTATCTTGATCTTGAATTACTTTACAGAACAAGTAACAACACTCAGAAGGCAATTGATATCCTTACACGATATTTAAAAATATTATCACCTGAAAGTGAAACAGCAAAACTCACAATTGAACATATACAAGAATTAAGGAACAAACTAAAAACACCACTATGAAAAATTTCTTCCAAAAATATTCATTATTGCTATTTATTTTCTTTACTGGAATAATCTTGCGACTCTGGTACATTAACTGGGGATTGCCGGAATTATATGAAGAGGCAACACCGCTTAGAATTGCATGGCAATTCTGGAACTGGGATAAACCGGGATTCGATTTTAATCCCCATTTCTTTAATTATCCTGCACTTACTTTTTATTTCCATTTTATAGGACAGTCGATTCATTATGTTGTTGGTTATCTAACCGGCATCTATTCGAATCTGGATGCTTTCGGAGCATCGATAACATCTGTTGTCATTACTGCAAGACTTATCAATGTACTTTTCGATGCTGGTATTATCATTATAGTTTATTTTATTGCAATAGAGGTCGCCGACAAACGAGTCGCCCTGATTACGGCGGTGCTTGTGGCAATCAATCCCTCGCACATTATGCATAGCCATCTCGTTATCGTTGACAACACGTTAACATTCTTCAGCGCGCTGGCATTACTCTACATATATCGTTTGTATCGTGATCCTGCAATGAAATGGTATCTGCTTGCGGGAATTTTTATCGCGTTTGCCGCTGCATCAAAATACACAGGTGCGTTCCTTCTTCTTGTACTCATAGTGGCTCACCTATTGAGATACTCATCCTCTCAAAAGGTTATTCAATCATTGAAGGAGCGACCATTTTTAATTTCTTTGGGTCTAACGATTTTGATATTCTTTGCTCTCAACCCATATATCATCCTTGACTGGGAAACATTCCAAAAAGATTTTTCTTTTGAACAGCATCACGTTTCATACGGACACCTCGGTGTCGTCGCATCCAAGAGTACTTTATTCTATTATTTAGGTGAGACAACCCCATCAGCTCTCGGGTGGATATTCTTTATCGTCATTTTTGCGACGATTGTCAATTTTATTCAACGGAAGGAAAGAAAAGATTTACTTCTCGTAATTTTTCCGTTAATTTATGTTGCGATTGTTTCAACATGGGAGATGAGAGCCGAACGATACATCCTTCCAGTGTTTCCTATTCTTATACTCATCGGCTCGATTGGATTAGTTAGATCTTGGGATTGGATCGTTGAATATTCTAATCGAAAACAGTTCCCGAACATTCTTAGCTCGAAGGTTAATCAAACTCTTATAATAGTTGGAGCCGTAGTATTGATTGCATATCAATTGATAGCAACGGATTACAATTATCTTCAATCCATCGGGCTACCTGATACACGCACCATAACAAAAAACTGGATTCAGAAAAATGTTCCACCAGGTTCAATGATTGCCACAGGGCCTTATGGAGTTGATCTGAGTGATAGTACCTATTGGATGTTTTCGATACCATTTCTCGCATTTGAATCTGAACGGGTTGCCCCTTTCTATGATACCCGATGGTACGAAGATTTTGATTACCTGATGGCATCTTCCTTTGATCATGATCGATACATACAGGAACCAAAAAAGTATGCGGAATTTTTACCATATTATGACTCACTCCGAACAAGATGGAAATTAGCTTTTGAAGTTAAACCGTCAAATTTCCAGAATGGTCCAACGCTCTGGATTTATAGATATCCTGATCCATTACGTAAGTTCAGATTCGAGGCATCACTCTTTAAACGATTAAGCAATCATCCGGAAAGTTCGAGAATAAGCAACTTTTTGAAAGGGCTCAATACTGTTGAAATCCGAAAAGGAAAACTCGAGAAAGCAGAACAGCTTTTACGCGAAATACTGACAGTTGAGATTGAGAATGTTTTAGCGCGCAACCAGTATTCACAGGTTCTATACAATCTTGGGAAATACGAAGCAACTCTCCAGCAATTAGAATTATCGTTAAAGTATAATCAAAACCAGCCGAAAGTATTAGCGTTAGCTGGGAGTGCGCTGATACGATTAAATAAACCGGATGTAGCTGCAGGTGTTTTGAATAAAGCAATTTCAATGGATGCAAAATTGGAATCACCATATTTGGAATTAATCCAATTGTATACTTCTCAAAACCAAAAACTGAAACTCCTCGATATCTTAAAGCGATATTATCCGATACTTCCATCTGGGAGCGAACAAGCAAAAGAGATACGAGAGCGTATTCAACAGCTCAGAAAGTAAAATAATAGGAAAACTTTTTTGCCTAATTCGAGCTTGTCGTTAGGGTTGAACTGATCCCGCTTTTAGCGGGACGGTTTATCCCGATAACTTTTCGATTCATTAGAGCTGAAGGTGGGAGTTGAACCCACGACCTGCGGTTTATCCCGATAATTTCTTCCCAGAGAGCTGGCGATCGGACTTGAACCGATATCCTGCGGTTTACGAAACCGCTGCTCCACCATTGAGCTACGCCAGCATATATTCATCCAAAGAAGTTATCGGGACTGCTCTACCACTGAGCTACTTCAGCAGAAAATTAGTCTTGAACTTTATCAAAGCCCATTGAATTTACAAATATTTATCTAAAATAAAAAACCCTGCTGAGTACCACAGCAGGGCGATCGATTACTAATCCACCTTCAATAGGTTGGGAATATTGGAAGATGTT
>CAYGZC010000273.1:0-3771 GCA_964354225.1 uncultured Chlorobiaceae bacterium
ATATTCGCATGTTACTTTCCGTTCTCAACAAACTTGTGAACATGGGAAACAGTGTCCTTGTGATCGAGCATAACATGGATGTCATCAAAACCGCTGATTGGATTATCGACTTAGGTCCTGAAGGCGGAGACGAGGGGGGAAAAATTGTGGCAGAGGGAACACCGGAAAAAATTGCAAACAATAAAAATTCCTACACCGGGCAATATCTTAAACGAGAGTTAAAATAGGATTCTTTGTCGACGAATATACCAAACATGAATGGGAAAAGCAATCCTTTTTTCAGATAAAAAGAACTTGAATACCAATTTGTAATTCCATACCTTCATTAATACACTGCCTACAAATAATAACTGAAGTTTCGTTTGTCATGTTGCGATACCGAATCTGGAATATTGAAATCATCCTCAAAGAAGGATTACTGTATGCTACGACCACACTCATGGTGATTGCTCTTTATTTCTTTCTTATTTACGTTGTTGAACTAACCGGCGGTCAACATATCCGGGAGTTCCATTTACTCGGTATCATCGGTGCGACAATTATCTTCATTCCCACTCGAAAATTCTTGCAACGCAGGATCGATCACTTTTTTCATCGTGAGCAATACGATTCGACGAATATAATCGCTGCTTTTGAGCAAGCCACGGAAGGGATATTCGATGAGGACAAATTACACCAAAAAATTTTCGGTTTCCTGAACTCGATTTTTCATTTCAATTCATTCACATGTTTGAAACGCATAGATGATAATTTGTATCAATCATCTCATCATATGGGGCACAGCGAGGGTGTTACTACGATTAATATTAATCCATCCAAGAAACTACAGGATTTGTTGTCGAGGGGGCGTCCATTGGGTTACCGGGAGCTACAAAACGGCATTACGGGATTGAATCAAGCTGACGCAGAGCTTATTCTGCCACGTGTTTTTCTTAACAGCGTCCAAGGATTTTTTGTGTGCGGGTGCAAAAAGTCTGGTAGGGGTTACTCGCTGGAAGATCTACGACTCCTCGGGGTGCTCACCAACCGGGCGGCAGCACTTTTCCACACCGCAGAACTCTACAACCGTGAGCTTGAGCGACAGCTTGCTCTTGAGCGCGAGCGGACAAGAATCTCGAAAGATTTGCATGACGATATTGGCTCCAGTTTGACCCGTATTACTATGTTCAGTGAAGTTGCAAACTTAGAGCTGCATAAACTTAAAGCTGTAGACGATTCGTCAATCGGGCATGCCAAGAAACTCTCCTCCTTGCTCGAAGACATATCACAGAATTCACGTGATATAATCGAGACGATGAGCGATGTAATATGGTCTATCGATCCGAGGAACGACACACTCGACAATCTGACGCTGCGAATGAAGAATTATATCACACGCTTATTAGCCGCAAAGAATATTTCTTACGATATTTCAATTGCACCGGAGCTGCTTGAGATGCAATTACCAATTGCATTCAAGCGAAATATATATTTGATTTTCAAAGAGATTCTGAACAATATCATCCGTCATTCACAAGCATCTAAAGTATCTCTTTCCATTCACCATAATGCCAATATCCTCTCAATTTCCATTAGCGATAACGGTCAGGGATTTGATCCGGGACAGTCATTTATTGGAAATGGCATCAGAAATATTCGTCAACGCACCGAGTCACTTGGTGGTGAAATTCGGATAAATTCCAACCCGATGACCGGTACTTCTATCGCTGTAGAGTTAAAAATACCTTAAATAAGGGATTGTATTTTCATCGATAATATGTTAAATAGATATATCTAACTTTTAAATAACAAAAACAATATCGATAAATCGATGAAAATTGTAATTATAGAAGATGACAAGAAACTACGGGAAACTTACGTACAGATAATACGGGAAGTAAGTAATTTTTCTTGTGTCGGTGCCTTTAGCGATTGCGAATCTGCCATCGAATCTCTTCAAAAGTTATTGCCTGACGTTATCCTTATGGATATCGGATTACCTGGAATGACGGGAATAGATGGAGCAAAAATAATTAAATCGATGCATCCGTCCATTGAGATATTGATGCTCACGATCTATGAGGACGAGGATAAAATATTTCAATCGATCTGCGCTGGTGCGTCTGGATATATATTGAAGAATTCGCATCCTGCAGAAATTATACGTGCAATAAAAGAAGTCCACCATGGTGCACCCATGAGTGCGCCAATTGCCCGCCGTATTATGAGCTTCGTCCGCCAATCGGCTCCGACCACAGATAACGATTTCAATCTCACGCCACGTGAAATAGATATCCTCCAATTGATCGTAGAAGGAAACAGCGACAAGATGATCGCAGAGAAATTATTCATTAGCACACACACTGTTAACTCTCATCTTAAAAGTATCTACGGCAAACTCCGAGTACATTCCAAGCCGCAAGCGGTCTCGGCAGCCATAAAACACCGATTAGTCTGAACCAAACCTCTCCTTTTCCCTCTAATCCTCTATTCTGGACGAAAAATACCTTGTTTAAGGGATTGATTTTTCAACGTTTCTTTTATAACTATAGAAAGTGCTTTTTGGTTGAAGCACACCACCGTAAGAGATATACGATATTGGTGGGTTGGTAGTGGGTCAATGGAGGGTGTTGCATAAGGCACCCTCCTAATATTTTAGATTTAAGGTAACAGTAATATTTCAACTAACTTCTCAGTAATAGAAATATTTATCTCTAATTCCAACGTTCCGCTCTGTTCTAGTAGAAACGGGCGGGGCTTTAAATTCACCAATAAAACCTTCGAGGTTTTTATAAAACACTGCTTTAGTATTTTTGTTTTTTCCCTAATATCAGTTATGGGTTGCCAAAGCAAGGCCTCGTCACGCTGAAAGTCTTTGATGTGCTGGTTAGAGAAGTCGCAACATTCGTAAACAGTGTCGAAGAACCGGGGTACAAGTTGGTGATGTTGGATGCCAGCAGATTGGCAAGCGGTGTACATTTTTATCGCCTGCACGCAGGCAACTATATTCAAACGAAAAAACTTTTACTGCTCAAATAATAGAACAATTACAATAACCAATTAATTAAACAATAAAAGGTAATTATGAAAAATTATATTCTCGTTCTTTCGATATGCTTGATTTGTTCGAATATTATTCCAATCAATGTGCATGCACAATGGACACAAACCAATGGACCCGACGGCAGCGCAGTTTTTAGTTTAGCTGTCTCCCCAAACGGGACAGGCGGCACGAATCTCTTTGCCGGGTGTGGAGGCGGTGTCTTTCGTTCCACAAACGACGGCATAAGCTGGGCTACAGTTAATACCGGGCTGACTTTTACTTTTGTCGTGGCTCTTGCCAACTCCGGCACGAATCTCTTTGCCGGAACTTATTTTGGTGGTGTCTTTCGTTCTACAAACAACGGCGCAAACTGGACTGCAGCTAATAACGGCTTGACGAGCAATAGTATCCGGTCTTTTGCCGTTTTCGGTACGAATATCTTTACCGGAACTGCAACAAGCGGCATATTTCGTTCCACTAACAACGGTACAAACTGGACTGCAGTTAATAACGGATTGACGAATAATTCTGTTTCTTCTTTTGCTGTCTCCGACACGAATCTCTTTGCCGGAACTGGCGGCGGCGTTTTTCTTTCCACCAACAACGGTATAAGCTGGACTGCAGTCAATAACGGCTTGACAAGCACTTCTGTGTCTGCTCTTGCCGTCGCCCCCAACGGAGTAGGCGGAATGAATCTCTTTGCCGGAACTTATAACGGAATAAGTGGCGGTGTCTTTCTTTCCACCAAT
>CAYGZC010000274.1:0-3796 GCA_964354225.1 uncultured Chlorobiaceae bacterium
TGCGCTATCAGTACGTAGAACAGTGAATGAGGCGTTCTTCCGGCTATGAACAAGTTCGATATTATCAAAGAACATATCTTGAACAGCTTTTGAGCAATTGGTTTATTACTAATTTTTTAAAATTTTGTATCTGTTTCTGTAAATCTATCTTTATCTCTAATTTTTCAGATGTCTCGAATGGTAAATCCATCCGGAGTCGGCACCGACATATATGTTACCGGTCCAGATTTGAAGTACAGAGAAACATATTTGCGCATTTGGAATGGTATGCAACACCCAGTTATTACCGCTGTCTGTGGTTGTTACAACGCCTCCGTGATATCCCACGATAATCCCGTTTGCCGCATCACAAAAGGAGACGCTCTTCCATGGCTCGACGAACGAGAGTGATTCCTCTACATTGATCCATGTTGTGCCAGCATCTGAAGTTCTGAGAATCGAGCCGTTTAATCCGACTGCAATCGCCGTCACTGTATTGAGTGTGATCACATCGGCAAGCATCTCGTTCGTGCCACTGTTTTGTTGAACCCATTGAGCGTTTAATGCATTTATAATTGTTAACGCCGAAATCGTTAATATCAAAAGTCTGAGTATATTTTTCATAAGTTTTCCTCCTTGCATAAAGTTATTAAAAGCAATCGCAACCAACTAGTTTATAGTTATACTTCGTTTATCTTCTTTATGGTTTAGCTTCATTATCATATCTAAAGGACTGTTAATCTTGAAGATTCTCTTGGGCTATAATTGCATAACTTAATTTCTTCTCGAGCTATCTCGTAAAACCCAATTTTTTGTATGTTTCCCCAAGAAACGATCTCCGTTCATTCCTTTGTCTCTTATATATTTATACTTGAAATTAGAGAAATATCATTTCATTGTCAAATATCCGTAGGGTCGATTCATGAATCGGCCCTACAACTGTTATCGTAACGATGCTACAACAGTTTTCGCAATCTTGTCACCAATCCGCTGTTTGGTGGGTGATCTCACAATACTAACAATACCCAGAATATTGAACATCGGTAATCCATCTAAAAGTCTTCCAAAATTTCTTATAACACTTTGTCCCATAGTAATCTTTTTACCATCGGGAGTTAGAACCCTTAAGCCAAGAATAAATTTTCCCATGGTAAAACCCGTCAGCGCTTCCATTAAAATGAAGTAGGCAAATATGACAATCAAGAATATAGCACATAATGGATCGAATATAATCCAGAGATGATCTTCAGGGAACATCAACCAGGTGCCTTTAACAAGATATGTAACGGGGAAGAAAAATAAGCATAGAAATACATAATCTAATGCTTGTGCAAATCCTCGAATCCATACACCTCCGTATTTCATCATATTCTATTCCCTATACGATGCAATCGTTTCCTCGAGCGCAGTGCGAATGGGAGTATAAGTGATGCCCAATTCTCTTTCGGCTTTACTGCCATCTACCCTGAAACCTTCTTTCATTACTCTCATCTGGTCTAACGACATTCCCCATGGTGGCGGTCTCTTGATCACACGGGCTAACGCTGTTAATAGTGCTGCGTTGAACATTGTTAGAGAATCAGGGAGACGTAATTTTGGCAAGGGAACTCCGGATATCTCGCTGACCATTCGGTTGAGCTCCCGAAATGACATCCGCTCTTTACCTGCGAAGTATTTCTCACCAATATTGTTTTGCTTCTCTACCGCCCGGATAATTACTTCAGCGACATCTTTCACATGCACAAAAGTTAAAACTGCATCATTAAAAACTGTAGCAGGCAAACGACGGTGAAGGAGGTTCTCAATATACTGACCTGAAGCTTTCGGATCGCCAGCCCCGATGACCGAACACGGATAGACAACAACCACAGGCAGCCCTTTTTTCTTATGCAGATCCCAGACTATCAGATCACCCTCATATTTTGTTCGGAAATATTCAGAGAAACGAAGAGGACCTTCTTCGTTTTTTTCTGTATAAGGATTATCTGCTGGTTTACCGTAAATCCCAACCGTGCTTACGTGAACAACCTTCGAGACCTTCGTTTCCAAAGCGCATTCCATAATATTGCGCGTGCCGTCGATATTTATTTCTTTGAAGATACGATTGTTTGGTTCCCAGAAAGAATATAGACCGGCGAGGTGGAAAACCCAATCACAACCTTGCATACCTTGAAGCACGGACGCTTTATCGGTTATATCGCCGATGATAAGTTTTGCCCCTAACTTTTTAAGTTTTTCGCTGAGCGGGCCGTTCTTTCTCACCAAACAGCAAAACTTGTGTTTTGTTTGCGATAGCTGTTCGATCAAATGGCTGCCGATGAATCCTGTGGCACCTGTGATGAAGATTTTCATTTGTTTTTCTCCTTCCTTGAAAAAACATTTCAAATGCTGGGGTTAGGTTGCTTTTTGCATAGCAAATTAGAGAAAATTCATTTCGTTGTCAAGCAATTACAAAACAAAGTCCCACCTCCGGGTGGCGAGTGCCGTGGGAGGGCCGGCGACTCGCAGCGGGATCCCGAAGATGGGATAAATCATTAATGTTATGATTGTTAAATATAAAAAAGGAAATAATGATTGTCAAACGATCTTAATAACCGCAAATCTATCCCGGGTATTTCCCTGAAATATAATCCAAGAGTGTTTTAATCTCGTAGTCTTTGATCTCCAACATATTTTTGATAATATCACCGATGGAGATAACTCCTATCAACTCTCGTCCCTCGAAAATCGGAAGATGCCTGATTTTTTTCTGAGTCATAGTATTCATTAGACTTTGAACATCATCTCCTTCAGAAGCCGCTACAATTTTCTCTCTTGAGGTCATAATATCCCCGATTCTAATTTGTGTCGGATCTTTTTTAGGGTGGACGCATTTTTTTATAATGTCACGTTCTGAAAGTACACCGCTGATATTACCTGTTTGATTTTTAATGATCAACAAACCGATTTTATTTTCTACCAATTCAGTTGCGGCTTCGAAAACAGATGCATCCTCGCTTATACTGTATATTTTTCGACCTTTGACATCCAATATCTCTTTTGCTTTCACGATATTCTCCTGCTTTGATCTGTTTATAATCTTATGCCAAATTAGGAAAAGTTTATTTCAATGTCAAGCGTTCTCGAGAGTCGACTCTGCAATCTCCTCTTCAGGTGTCAATGTATTATACAAACTCACCTGGCTTGAATATAAAGTCAACTTCAGCGTCATGCGAATGAACATGTAAATCTGTTGCACGATGAAAAGAGTGAGAATTATAAATCCACTTGGTGCGTGCAAACTGTCGGCAATCGGATTGTAAATAACAAGTGCCGCAATACCGATTAGGAAGAGTATAAGAGTCAGATTGAAAGTTTTGAAGAAATTCCGAAACGTAAATTTGATTCCGTACCACAACGCTCTCCGCATTTTCGTTTCATCGTTTATAACAACATCAATACGCGCATAATCAAGAACAAGGTAATATACGAGTATTCCGAGGTAACCAATTCCCACGCGAATCCAAGCACCCCACCAAATAATGTTCTGGTGGGGATCACTCCCATATATCAATCGCTCAGCACCTATCTCAATAAACTGGATGCAATAAAAGACTGCAAAAATGGGTATACTCCACAAGAACAATCTGAAAAACCTGCCAAAATATTTTGCGCTCCCGCCCCAAAATACCGACGTGGAATATCTTACATCAGCGATAAAAATTGTGTATGCACCTCCAGAGAGGAAAAGTCCGAATAGCCAATACACCATGGGTACGAACAGGAACAACCCTCTAAGCGAAAACAGAGTAGAGGATTGTTTGATTAGTAACTCGAA
>CAYGZC010000275.1:0-3876 GCA_964354225.1 uncultured Chlorobiaceae bacterium
CGAACTCCAACTAACCACCCTATCTCAAGCAAAACACCTCGCCTCTAACGGAGAAGAGTTCTCTCACCTAATCAAAACTCTCTCTCCTGACAACTCATTAAGACTAAAAATACACGTCCAATCACTACCTGAGAGCATAGCTAATAAAACCATATATGGAAAAGCTCATTGGAAGGAACAAAGCACGGCATCTCAAAAGAGACGCAAATAACACTGATTAGAACTCAAAACGAATTTGACATATAGATCATCTTATCTCAGAAAACACGCAGTTTTTGACATATAGATCAAAGCATGAATAGAAGTCTAAAAAATAACCCCTTGGCAATAAACGCCTTTCATTGATTCTGAATAGATCATTGTAACCAAATTCACCCATGAGGTGATTCCACGAACTAGATCTAATCAAATGCGGAGATTAGACATCCTATTCACCGCAACAACAGAGTAAAGTGTTAATAAAATGTATGGGTTTTTGAAGTTGCAAACGCAAACTATAATAAACATCAACCCAAGATATTGAGGGATAATGTAAACTTTAATTTGTAACGCTGGGATTTTGGTGAAAAATTGTGTGGAGGTTTTTACGGAAAATCGTCACCGCAAAAACGTAAGACAAAGGGGGTGCCCGTCACTCGGTTTCCTACAAAAAAGGGATTCCTTAAACGATTGGCGGCCTTACCTAGTAAGACAAAGCTAGACGAGAGACGCTAGACGATTGTGGAGAGCAATGTATTTCTAACGAAGTCGCTGTCTTACATCCTCTGACGAAGACCTAGTCTTACAAACGCTTACCCTGTCTTACACAGACTCGTGTATGACATCCTGACTCATCGTACGAGGAAAGCTCGACAACGCATCTATCCCCATGTGTAGGACGTTGAGAGACAACGTGGGCTTGTCGCTCTCGCTACCAATCCCAAAGATTGTCTTACCAGCTGTGGCTAGGTCTACCATACGACGAGACGATTCAAGAGCTGATAGCTGATCCATGTCTTGTAAGGCATTCGCCGCTTTTGTAAGACCTTGTGCCATTGACGTGTGAAAGCTCTTCTTATTCTCTTCGAGACTCACCTCTAAAGCGTCCCTAGTGTTACAAACTGTTACAGCGTCTTTATGTCCATTCTCTCTTTTGGCCTCTAGTATAGCCTTTCCCTTTTCGATGGATCGAATGGCATTAGTAGACGTGGCCCAGTTGAATCGCTTTGCCCATTGCCTGACAGTCCCCGAACGTATGCCATGAAGCCTTGCCGTCTCTGTAAGACAACCTGTTGCTAGGTAAGTTGCCTCTACTTGTTTTTTGTCTACTGCTAAAGGTGAAGGCATATATGTTACAGCTGAATCTAATGTGTTACAAATGAAACTAGGTCAAGTTTCAGAGAAAAAGCAAGCTTTTAAGTTATTTGCGATCAACTTTATTTTCTTTCTTTTGGAGAGATTGCTTGGAATCGGGAGGTGGTTTGCTATCTTTTAGGGGTCAACACGACATCAACCAACCAAAAACATGAAAGTAATACCAGAACACGAAACCAATCCAACTTACTCCGCATTGATAACGACAACTCATCACAATATGGTCGATGTTGTCTTTTATGAAGGAAGGAAGCGGAATGGGGCTTCTCGCTGTCGCAATCTCGTAGATGCTATTGAAGAAGCTTCAAAATACACGAGCAATATTTCAATTTCACAAGAAGCGAAAAACCATAATTTCCTTTCCCACTAATCACCAACCAACCAACCAACAAAAAACATGAACAACGAAAACCCATACGGCACAGATTGGAGCAATATTGACCTTGATTCTTCATATCAGAGAAGTCTTGCGATAATTGACCCCTACACCTTTGACGGATTGCTCTTAGAGATTAATTGCAATCTGCCAAAGATCACCAAGGAATCTGTCATGCAACAATTTGAAGATGCTTTGCAATCTCGCATCACTTCCGCCCGTGAAATTATGCAAGACAACTTGGAGAATATAGTCAAACACGCAAACGAACAGAGAAACGACTAAAGCAACACAACCAACTCCTAACACCTATGAAAACACGCCGAGACTATATAGATGGAAAAGCCACCTTTTCCGAGTATTACGCTCAATTCATTACGCCCGAACTTGTCGAAGCAGTAAAAGCCAAGATTGGAATTGATAAAGTGAAAGTATCACAAGATCCACACTTGAACGACATTCCGCTTTATAAGTGGGATAATCTTTTTCAAGATTACAATATAAAGAAAGAAATTGCCTCAAAAATGAAGGAAGCTGGTGATTATCTCTCAATGGCTGGGGCAGTATGCACTGCCAAAGAATGCGCCCGATTGCTTGCCGCTTAATTCATACAACATCATGAACATCATCGAATCATTCCTTAGCGGGAACATTAGTCACGCAAAAAAGATGGCAAGGAATCGCTCTTTCTTCTGGCTGTGCGCTAGAGGTGAGGAACTTGGCTTGCGTCCCCTTCAACGCTGGAATATTGCCTTATATCTGAAAGGCCTTCAATCTTGGGACGATTATTGTGCCAGTTCGGTAATATGGGAGCAAACCGCTTAACATTATGCATCCTGATTACATTGATCCTTATCTAGCAATCTTCATTGCAATTATTAGCTTGATTATCGCTTACATTAACTACAAGAAAAACCAATAGAAAAACATAAAAACATGACATCACTTAACCAATTGCCAGACTTTGAAAAAGGTTTCTTCACTTCCGCTTTCTGGACTGAAGACGACAACGCACCGAGTGGAATGGACTACAGAGACTCAGGCAACGCTAGTGATCTCTGGGAGCGATTGCACCCAGTCAACAAGAAGACGCTTCTTTATGCTTTGCACAATTGGAAAACAGAAAACTCCGAGTTGCTTGAACAAGCTGGAGATGATGAGCAAAACGGACATGATCTCTGGCTAACACAAGCAGGGCATGGGTGCGGATTCTGGGATAGGGGATACGGCGAAATAGGGGATAAGCTTTCCGAAAAATCGAAAGAGTTTGGCCCTTATGAATGCAGTATCGACGCTGATGGTGTATTTATTGAGTAACTACCTAAATCCAACAAACAAAAACACAAGAACATGAGAACAGAAACGACGACAAGAACCATTTATGAGTTTGAAGAACTAAACGACAAGGCAAAGGAACAGGCACGAAATTGGTTACGCAATGCTTCCATGCATGACGAATGGTGGGAAAGTATATATGAAGACGCTGAAAACATAGGCTTAAAGATAACAGCGTTTGATGGTGACGAGGGAGAGATTAACGGAGCTTTCACAGAATCACCAAAAAATGTTGCCAATCAAATCATGGAAGAACATGGAGAGAGTTGTGAAACATATACAGACGCACGAAACTTCCTAAAGGAGCTTTCTTCCTTCATGGAGGAAGCGGAAAAGGACGAATGGGGAGATCTTGCCACGCTAAAGTTAGAGAATGAGAAAGAAGCAATTGAAAAGGAATTTGAGTATGCAATCCTGCAAGATTATCTTTCCATGCTAAAGAGAGAGTATGAATGGCTCATCTCTGATGAACAGGTTGATGAGTGCATCATTTGCAATGAATACGAATTCACAGAAGAGGGAGAGATTGTATGACAATCCTAGAAGCCCTTAAAATTTCACTCATAGGGATCTTACTTTCCCTGCCAGCATTCACCTTTTACGCTTGTCTCTCGACTATGTGGCGACAAAGGAGACAGGAAGAGAATCGAAAATAGATCACTAATAACAAAGAAGAAAAGGGGAGGCGAAAGTCTCCCCTTTTTCGTGCCTTTAATTTATTGCCATTATGTCAGGATTAAGGGGAAAAAATAACGCTCTAGGATGCCCTATAAATCACTTTTATTTTCCCCTGCTATGATCATGCCCCTAAA
>CAYGZC010000276.1:0-6769 GCA_964354225.1 uncultured Chlorobiaceae bacterium
AAGTTTAGCTCTTCGGAACGAATCAAGCTTTAACTTAACTTCCTCTGTAATCGGATCATGCTTTCTGACGATACGCTCGTTTTCTTGTACGTATCCAATTGTGCGTGCAACATTATCTACTCCAATCTGCCTTGCTTGTTCGGAAGCATATTCATCAAAGATAATGTTTGGCTGTAGTACAGCTTTGCCAGTTTTGTGGGCAATCGATGAAAGATTGTCCTCACCGTACATCGTGCTGATGCGCGTTGCGAGAAGATTGGCAGCTTCCTCTTCGTCATAAATCTTATCGGATGGAATAATTTCTTCAACCGTACTGCGGCGTATCGCAATATGGGCATGAAGTTGTCTTGTCTTCGGACGATTAATTACGCCGACTTGAAGAATTTCACCAACAAGGTTTACCAGTGATACTTCTAAATTTTGTAAATAACCGATTGTTTCTTTCTTAGAAATATCCTTTAACTGTTGAAGATGTTTCCATTCCGCATCGGAAAGTGAGAAAGGCATGGTACGCAGAATCTGAACATATCTGATCGAATCTTCGGCTTGATGCAATTTGATCCAGTATGCCTTTGAATTTACTGCATCTCGAAACAATTTGAGAATTGATTTGATGCTATCGATATCTGCTTTTTGTATTTCATTATACCGCCTGAAGACAGGATCGACTGAACGAATGGCTTCTTGCCGCTCCTTCTCATACTGGCGGAGATCCTTATAGACGGGAAAAGCAAACGGTGCAATCAAATCTTTATCGAACCATACCGAACCGATGTTGTAGTTATACTCCATCAATTCGGGATGTGGAAATAGCAAAACTGCCAAAACAAGTAAGACAACACCAATGATAATTTTTACAGCTACACTCTCACGTAATTTTTCACCTGTGAGGAAATCTGCAAGCCGATCTTTGATATTTTCAGGTGGAAATTCCATAAGTTCTTATAAATATCCGAAGAAAGTGAGTGAGAAGCAAGAGGGATGCAACGGAGAGACAAGAAATCTTTGATGGTACTAATTTGCTGATACATGAATTTAAGAAAAAGAAACGCAAGGGAGATGAGATGTAAGGGTGCAACGCTGATTATAAATTTTCAATTTTTGCATTTTGACTTGTGAATTGATAGGCGTATATTTACAAAACATAAACCATATTCTACGCATTTAATAAAGATTTATCATGGAAGAAAAAACATCCCAAGGTTTATTTCGCTCATTCCCAAGAGTATTCTGGGTGTCAAACGTAATGGAGTTATTCGAGCGAGCTGCATATTACGGCTTGAATTCCGTTCTTGCAATTTACCTTACTAATTCAGTTCAAGAAGGTGGATTAGGATTTTCAGAACAATCGGTCGGCTTCCTCCAAAGTTTAATCTATGCTTGCACTTACGTTATCCCAATTTTAGGCGGTGCCCTTGCGGATAGATACGGATACAGAAGAATGTTGATGGTAGCATTTTCGTTCCTTGCAGCCGGTTACTTCATCAGCGGATATATGAGTATGTACGGTGCTGTCTTCGCAAGTTTACTTATCATGGCAACAGGCGCCGGCCTGTTTAAACCAATTATAAGTGGGACTATCGCACGAACAACCAATGAAGGAAATTCCGGCTTCGGATTTGGAATTTATTATTGGATGATAAACCTTGGCGCATTTCTTGCACCTCTGGTTGTAAGTTATATAAAAGGTTTCTCGTGGAGCTACGTTTTCATCGCATCATCACTGTATACTGCGCTGATGTTAATACCGACTGTATTTCTTTATAAAGATCCGCCAAAACCGCAGAACTCCAAAACATTAAAGGAAGTTCTCGGTGGTATGGCAATGGTCTTGGGAGATGCACGTTTCATGTTAATGATCTTTGTTTATTCAGGTTTTTGGATTATGTACTTCCAGACCTTCGGTTCGGTGCTTTGGTTTCTCAGAGACTTTCTTGATGCGACACCTGTTGATCGTGTATTTGCAGCAATCGGAATTCCACTGAAATTTGATGTTGAGCATGTCACTGTAATTAACGCGGGAACAATTATCCTTCTTCAAGTTTTCGTCAGTCGGATTGTGAAAAATATGAAACCGATACTCACCATGGTTGGCGGCTTTATCATCGGTATACTCGGTTTCATCTGCCTTGCTTTCGCATCCAACATCTGGATATTCATCATCGGCATGGTAGTTTTTTCAATTGGTGAGATGACGGCACATCCGAAATATTTCAGCTACGTGGGACTTGTTGCTCCGGCAGATAAGAAAGCAGTTTACATGGGATACGCTTTTCTTTATGGGGTTGTTGGAAGTTTGGTTGGCTCAAACTTAGGCGGCGTAATGTACGAAGCAATGTTGAAACCGCTCGCGGGTCAAATAGGTGTTGAATCAACAGTTCAAACTTTCTGGCTGATATTTGCTGGACTCGGCACAGTTACTATGCTGGGACTTGTACTCTATAATCGTTTCTTCGCACTTGATACACCACAGGCAAATAATATTTCTCGACAGTTGATGCGTGCGATTTATTCCCTTCTCATTCTTTTAGGTGGATGGTTTTTTTATGATTCCGTTACCGCTGAAACCGTAGCTTATAAAACGATGGTGCAAGCGCTGATCATGTTGATTATCGGTAGTGGTGGAATATTAATTAGTCTAAGGCATAAAATGAGTTAATTTATGAATTATATCAATCTCGGCATATCCGGGCTTAAAGTTTCACGCATCTGCCTCGGTACAATGACGTACGGCTCACCTGAATGGCGTTCTTGGGTATTAGACGAACAAGCAAGCAGACCGTTCATCAAACATGCGCTTGAGCTTGGAATAAATTTACCCTACGCTACGTTCGCGGATTGACAAATGTCTTTAGCCGGGACAATTAAAACATAACATTTACCCCTTTTCGATTACGACAATTCATCAAATTAAAAGATCTAACAAACAAATTGATTTTAATTTTGTTTTACATTACTTTGTAAGTCAATATAACCCGAAGAAGAAAACAGGGTTATGACATTAATAAAGCGATTTATTTGATAATGGAGAACAACTCATGAATGATACCTCTAAACGTAAGCATACTGAAGAAACCTTAAGTAATCCAGAATTATTTTTCAGACAAGTTATTGAAAACGCAGGCGGTGTTCCCTTTCAACTTATCTTTGGTCGCTCCTTGGGAACGGGTTATTATAAATACATTGGAACCGGAATAAAAGATCTCTTAGGCGTTTCACCTAATGAATTCACGGAAAAACTTTTTGGTAGTCTGGTGGAAGAAGTCAATCCCCTTTTACATGAAATACCTATCGATCCCGGCGAGTGCCGTCGCAAAATGGTAAAAGGAGATATCCCTCACTACAAAGCTGATATACTAATTCGAACAACAAAGGGTGAGCTGAAATGGATCAATGACAGCTCGCTTCCAATCCGCGATGAAAAGACGGATAAAATAATCGGTGCTCAAGGTATTTTAATAGACATCGATGAGCGAATAAGAATTGATAAAGAAAAAGAACAAAATATTTCTTTATTGAGAGCAACTTTGGAATCTACGGCTGATGGTATTCTTGTAGTCGATAGTTCAGGGAAAATATCGGATTTCAACAATCAGTTCGCACAAATGTGGCGTATACCTAATGTCATCTTAGCCACATACGACGATAAACAAGCGATTGATTTCGTCTTAGATCAATTAAAAGACCCTAAAGGTTTTACTTCAAAGGTTGAGGAGTTATATGCTAATCCTGAGAACGAAAGTTATGACACGCTCGAATTCAAAGACGGGAGATATTTCGAGCGTTTCTCACATCCACAAAAGATTGCTGGAAAACCTGTGGGCAGAGTGTGGAGTTTCCGCGATATCACCGAGCGTAAGCGAGCAGAAGAAGCGTTGCAAATGAAAGAGTACATGTTGTCCCAAGCCCAGCACATTGCGCAGATCGGTAGTTGGGATGCCAACCTCATAACCGGCAAGGTCATATGGTCCGATGAAATGTATCGCATCTATGATGTGCCAGACACTTTTCAACCAACAGCAGAATCCATTACCGGTCTCTTACATCCAGATGACCGGGAAAGATTTATGCGATGGATTGGCGCAACCATCCTCGGGCAGAAGCAAGGGCCAATAGAATATCACATCTTGGTGCGCAACGGTACAGTGCGTTTTCTGCGCGGCGATGGCCATCCGATTTTTGATGACGCCGGCAAACCCATGCGGGCAATTGGCACGGCGCAAGACATAACCGAGCGCAAACGGATTGAAGAAGCATTACGTGTATCGGAAGAACGGTATCGCTCGTTGTTCGATAAAATGATGGATGGGGTATATCGCAGTACACACGATGGCAGGTTCGTTGATGTCAATGATGCGATGGTGAAGATGTTTGGGTTTTCAAGCAAAGAAGAAATGCTGAATGTTGACATCAAAAAAGAGCTTTACTTTGCCCCCTCAGAAAGAGATAGTCTCTTCTTAGATACTGGACAAGAAAAAATTGAGGTCTTCCGGATGCGTCGGAAAGATGGATCTGAGATTTGGGTCGAAGATCACGGACGATATGTACATGACGAACAAGGAAATGTGATATTCCATGAAGGTATATTGCGCAATGTAACAGAGCGACTGCGAACTGAAGTACTTCAAAATGCCATCTATCAAATTTCTCAAGGAGCAGAGAAAGCTTTTACCTTGGATGATCTTTTCAAATCTGTTCATACGATTATTTGCACCGTCATGCCTGCAAATAATTTCTATATCTCATTGTATGACAAAGAAAAAGACCTTATTAGCTTTCCATATTTTGTGGATGAGGTTGATATATCTCCTCCACCGGTTAACCCTGGAAAAGGGTTGACGGCGTATGTCCTCCGTACCGGTAAACCTTTGCTTTGCGACGAAGCCACTGATATGAAATTACGACAACAGGGAGAAGTCGAACTTGTTGGAGCCCCCTCATCGATTTGGCTCGGAGTACCGCTGATCGTTAGTAATAAATCAATAGGAGTTATGGTTGTACAACATTATTCGGATCCCCAAGCATATAATGAACAAGATTTACACATGCTTGAATATGTTTCTTCGCAAGTAGCTAGAGCTATTGAACAAAAACGTGCTGAAGAGAAACTTCGGCAGAGCGAGGAACAGTTCCGCTTAATTTCAGAAAACGTTGCGGATTTGATTGCAGTACTCGATCTTAATGGAAAAAGGTTGTACACAAGCCCGTCGTACAAGGATATTCTCGGAGATCCACAATCTCTACGCGGCACCGATTCATTTCAAGAAATTCATCCCGAAGACCGTGACCGGATAAAACAAATTTTTCAAGAAACAGTTAAGACTGGAGTTGGAAAACGTGCAGAATACCGTTTCCTACTAAAAAACGGTGCTATCCGACAGATAGAATCGCAGGGAAGCGTTATTAAAGATAAAGATGGAAAGATATCTCAAATTATAGTTGTTTCTCGTGATGTTACCGAGAAGAAAATACTTGAACTACAATTCTTACGTTCACAACGTATGGAAAGCATCGGCACGCTTGCAGGAGGGATTGCGCACGATCTCAATAATGTGTTAGCACCCATCGTGATGGCAATCGATATCCTCCGAAAGAAAAATCCTGATAAAACAAGTCAACAGATACTGGATTCACTCGAATCCAGTGCCCAGCGTGGGGCAGATATTGTTAAACAAGTCCTGGCATTCGCTCGCGGTATCGAAGGCGATCGCCTTCTTTTACAACCGAAACACATAATTTCTGAAATTGTCAAGATAATCAAAGAAACCTTTCCAAGATCGATTGATATACGGACGGAAGTTCCAAAAATTTTATGGACGATATCTGCCGATCCAACTCAAATGCATCAGGTATTATTAAACGTATGTGTCAATGCACGTGATGCCATGCCTGACGGTGGAAAGTTGACCATTACAGCCGAAAATATTTTTATTGATGAAAATTATTCTAAAATGCACAGTGAAGCAAAAGCTGGACCCTTCGCTATGATAACAATTTCCGACACCGGAATGGGTATTCCTTCTAAGATACTTGATAAAATATTTGAACCGTTCTTTACAACAAAAGAAATCGGAAAAGGTACCGGACTGGGATTATCAACTGTTCACGCAATTGTGAAAAGTCATGGTGGATTTATTAATGTGTATAGTGAAGTAGCTAGGGGAACTACATTTAAAATCTATTTTCCTGCTCAAATGAAAGATCAAGCCAGTTCAGCAGAAATGATTCATCCAACCCTGCCTCAAGGAAACGGTGAACTTATTCTCATCGTTGATGATGAAGCGTCTATTCGTGATATAACAAAATCAACTCTGGAAGTCAACGGATATAATGTTATGACCGCAAACGATGGAACAGAAGCAATATCACTTTATGCGCAAAATAGGGATATAATTAATGTTGTTATTTCAGATATTATGATGCCGATCATGGACGGTACGGTAACAATTCGTGCCTTACAAAAAATGAATCCTCATATCAAAATTATTGCTGCGAGTGGTTTGATAACAAGCGATATTAAAAATTTAGGAACTCAAGTCCAAGCATTTCTCACAAAACCATTTTCTGCGGAGAAATTGCTTATGACACTAAATAAAGTCCTTAGCTCAAAATAAAGTAAAAATCATAAAATTTTCTGACAACACTTAGCTTCAAGATAGTTATAACGATCTAGGAGAATTAAAATGTACAAGACCATTGATGACTTTGTTAATGACTGGAAGAACGAGAGCGCATCTACACTCAAAATCTTTAAAGCTCTCACCGATGC
>CAYGZC010000277.1:0-26715 GCA_964354225.1 uncultured Chlorobiaceae bacterium
TAACCAGGGCTTTGATTTAGAGATTTTATGCTGACACAAATCCTTACTTCAGCAATAGCATCTTCTTAACCTGTGTGAATGATTTACTTGGATCTGCCATAGAAGTTGCTTCTAACCGATAGAAATATATACCGCTTGCAACCTCGTTTGCGTTCCATTCGATGAACTTATAACCAACATCTTGAATTTCATTTATAAGTGTTTTTACCTCGCGCCCCCAAAGTCTCTTTCTTCATGTAACTATAGTGTCAGTATCTTATTGTTTGTTTTTTTTATAATACCTTCCTATTTTACAACCAATCATGAATCCAATAACTTCAAGATAGATCGTAACCATGCAACTACAAGATTTCTCCTCGTTTAAAACACTCGACCGACGTGATTTTCTCTCTATGGTTGGCAAAGGAATCGGGCTTGCCGCACTTACAACCGCATCGATTGCTGCCTTACTGGATGAAGTGAAAGCTTCTGTAAAACAAATTGGACATCTAACGCCTGAAGAAGCCGCAATGGATGAATCATTCTGGTTCACGATACAGCAAGCGTTCTCTGTCACCAGGGGAATCACAAATCTCAATAACGGCGGTGTTTCCCCTTCACCTCGTATAGTCACCGAAGCGTTGGTACGTTATATCTGGGAACAGGAAGATATAACTGCTTACACGATGTGGCAGATTCTTGAGCCGCAGTGTGAAACGGTTCGTACTGGACTTGCAGATATTTTCGGATGCGATCCGGAAGAAATTGCCATTACGAGGAATGCATCAGAATCCCTTGAAATAATATTGATGGGCATGGACTTAAAATCGGGCGACGAGATTTTGACAACAACTCAGGATTATCCGCGCATGTTAACAACACTCCGACAGCGCGAATTGCGTGAAGGGCTTGTGCTTAAATTGATCAAAGTTCCTATCTCCCCGAAGAACCTTGATGCAATAACTGATGAGTTCGAAAAAGGGATATCGAACCGAACACGTGTGATATTGATTTCCCATGTAATCAATATTACAGGTCAGATCACACCTGTAAAAGCCGTCTGCGAGCTTGCACAATCGAAAGGTGTAGAAGTGGTTGTTGATGGTGCACATTCATTTGCACATTTCGACTTCAAACAAAAAGACATTGGATGTGATTACTTTGGAACAAGTTTGCACAAATGGCTGTATGCCCCGAAGGGAACTGGATTACTTTATGTAAAACGCGACAAGATAGAAAAGATCTGGCCTCTCATGGCGGCAGAAAAACGACAGGTAACCGATATTAGGAAATTCGAAGAGATTGGAACGCATTCCGCAGCTCCAAAGCTTGCAATTGGTGAAGCGATCATGTTCCATTATGGTATCGGAGCAAAGAGAAAAGAAGCACGCCTCCGCTATCTTTCAAGATACTGGATGAATAAGTTAAAAGATTTACCGAATGTACAGTTCCATACTTCATTCGATGAAAATCAATCTTGCGGTATCGCAAATATCGAAATTGTTGGAATCGATCCAGCCGCTTTGCAGAGCTACCTCATGGAGAAGCATAAAATATTCACAGTAGCGATTTTACACGATGAATTCAAGGGAATACGCGTTACCCCAAACGTGTACACAACATTAAAAGAACTTGACCGGTTTTGTGATGTCATGGAGAGAATTGCAAAGACAGGATTGCCAAAAAGCTGACAGAGTTATTCTGAGTTGAAATAAATCGACTTTGAAATTAACATCAGATTAATTCTCTTTCGTTTTTAAAGAGCAATAGATTAATACGGAAGAATGTTAACTCAGCCAGGTTTAGTCTCTTCCAATTTTAATTTCTTTGAAAATTTATTTTTTATCTTTTCACCCCACTCATCCAACAACGAATAAACGGTTGGTAAAACAACCAGAGTTAAAAACGTAGAAATCGTTAGTCCGAAAATGATCGCTACGGCAAGAGGTCGCCAGAAACCAGCGCTTTCTGCGCCGATAACAAAATGGAATTCCCGCCAATCGAAATCGAAACCGGTTGCGAGAGGCATAACTGCAAGAACCGCTGCCGCTGCTGTGAGCATTACGGGACGAAGACGAACACGCCCCGCCTCAATTAACGCCTGGTCAAGTGTTAATCCACCTTCACCATGCTTATGCTTAACAAAGTCGAGTAATATTATACCATTACGAACAACAATACCAGCAAGCGCTACTGCTCCAACACCTGTCATAATCACACTTGCTGGTGTGCGTGTCACAAGCAATCCGAGCATCACTCCGATCAAAGATAGTATCACCGATGTCATAATGACAAAAGGTACTTTAATCGAGTTGAATTCTACTACCATTATTAAAAACACGAGGAGCAGAGTTATAATAAACGCATTACTTAGAAAACTTGCAGCTATTTGCTGCTCTTCCTGAGAGCCCGTTAACTTTATTCCATATCCCGATGGTAAATCAATTCGAGCGATGCGAGCTTTTATTTCATTGATAACCTCAGATTGGACGCGACCTTCAACATCACCAGTAACGGTAATGACACGCTTTAGATCTTTACGGCGGATGTCTGTAACCGAAGTAGTACGTCTGATATCTGCCACGGATGTCAACGGAATGGATAAGAGCTGTCCTCGACGGTTCATAAAGTTAATTCGAAGATTCTCAAGGTCATTAGGTGATGCTCGTTGATCTTCCTGTAATCTCACACGTATTTTATACTCATCCTCACCTATTCGATACTTTGATGCTTCAACGCCGGCAATTGCTGCACGAACAGTCGCCGCAATTTGCCCAGTATTGGTCCAGAAAAGTCCAGCTTTTTCTCTATCAACAATAATTTCTAGTTCCGGTCGGCCCGTGTTATAATCATCCTTGAGATCGACAAGTCCGAAAACATCTCCAATCTTCTCGCGGATAATTTTACTTATCGACGCCAATTGATTGTAATCTTCCCCTGATACTTCGATACTGACCGGTGCACCGACCGGAGGACCCATTTGCTGTTTTGCTACACGTAAATCAGTACCGGCGATTCCAACGATAGTTCCTCGAATCTCCTCTAATGTTTTAAAAGTACTCTGTTCCCTTTTTATCTTTTCAAAAAAGTTGATCGCAATCCGACCTTTGTTGGAGGTCCCCTGCCCTCCAAAGTCAAAGGGATCGTCTGAAGTGCCAATGCTCGTAGCAATAAATTCCACATCATTTTTACCGGGTATCTGCATTAAACGTTCTTCTAAAGCTTTGGATATATCATTTGTAATGTCTAACGACGTCCCTGACGGTGTTTCGATACTTACACTAACTTGAGATGGCTCTGTATTGGGAAAAAATTCGACACCTTGGTTAAATAATGCGAAAAGAATTATGATTAGAAGAAGTAGTGAAAATGCTGAAATAATTGTTAACCGTTTTCGTTGAAGCGTCCACTGGAGGGTTTTCACATATTCCCTCTGCATCATCGGGAAAAATATCTCATCAACCTTGTGGTACAAGTACGTAAACGGATTATATTTCCTATACCAGTGCGGATGTTCAAGATTGTATTTTGCTTTTTTGATCTCCCGCTTATAGTTGATCCACTGTGCCCCCTGCACCGGACTAATAATATAAGCTACAAAAAGAGAAGCGGTTAGTGTTATGATGAGCGTAAATGGAAAATACTTCATGAAGTCTCCAACAATTCCGGGCCAAAAAGCTAAAGGCAGAAAGGCGGATAATGTTGTAATCGTTGAAGTAAGAACCGGGACAAAAACCTCACCGGCTGCTGTTTTTGCCGCCTGAATCGGATGTTCATTATACTCCTGCTGGTGACGATAGATATTCTCAATCACGACAACCGCGTCATCTACAAGAATACCCAGTACCATCACCAACGAAAATAACACTACCATATTTAAAGTAATCCCCAATGCTGAAAGGACAACAAATCCTATGAACATGGAAAGAGGTATGGCAGTAGATATTAGTATCGAATTTTTGAATCCAAAAAACATGAACAGCGACATGACAACCAGAAACATTCCTGTAAAAATGCTGTTTTCCAGTTCTTTAACCATTCTTGTTACAAACCTTGATTGATCGTTAGAAACATCGAGCTTGATACCTTCGGGCAACGCCTCCTGTTCCTCTTTCACAATTCGTTTCACTTCATCCGTGATGCGAAGTAAATTTTCGCCAGCACGTTTTCTGACTGCAAGAGAAACAACTTCCGTTGTATTCAGCCGGGCATATGTTTGCCTATCCTCGAAGGAATAATCCACAACTGCAACATCGCGCAAATATATCGGTTTATTATTCTGAATTTTTAGAACAATATTTTCGAGGGGCTTTACCTCTTTAAATTCACCCGGGACCCTGATTGTTAGCGTTTTCTCTTTTGTGTCGATAGATCCGCCGGGGATAGAAAGATTTTCACCACGGATCGCGTTTGCAACATCGTCAAAGCTAACCTGATAAGCGTTCATCCGGTATACATCAACATTCACTTGTACTTCCGGCTCCAATCCGCCGCTGATATCGGCACGAAGCACTCCCGGTATGCCTTCGATTCGATCCTGTAAATCATCGGCAATCTTCTTTAATCTTGCTAAACCAACATTACCACCAACATTAACAAACATTATCGGAAATTCACTTATGTTTATCTCTGAAACGATAGGATCCAAAATATCATTAGGGAGTTGCGGGCGAGTGGAGTTAACCTTATCCCTAACACGCCTCAAAGCTTCATCTATATCGACACCGGTATTAAATTCAATGCGTGCGGTTGAGAGCCCCTCCTTTGAGACTGATGTTATTTGCTTGACATCTTTCAAACCTTTGAGAGCACGCTCAAGTGGCTGAGTAATTAAACCCTCAACATCAACAGGAGAAACACCGATATAAGGTGTAGAAACAATAATCCATGGGATTAGTACTTCAGGAGCTGCCTCCCTCGGCAGATTCTTATAAGAGGTGAAACCAAAAACAATAATTAAAACCATTAAAACATAGACTGCTACCTTATTATCAACTGCTATATTCCATATTTTCATATTTGGTTCTCCGCTTACTTCACAATATTAACCGGTGTACCATTCACGAGTTTCGAGTAACCAGTAACAATGAGACGATCGCCCGGTTTTAATCCCTCCAGAACTTCCACCATATTACCCTGACGTCCACCCAGTTTCAAATTGCGTTCTTCCGCTTTGCCTCCATTCTCGACATATACAATTGAACGATTCCGATCAACAAGTTGAATAATATTATCGCTTACAAGCAATGCATTCGATTTTGTCTCACGAAGCAATTTTACTTTCGCCACCATATCAGGTTTAATATTTTGAATTGTATTGGGAATAAGAATTTCTGTCATCATAGTGCGGTTCGCAGATGAAACCGTTGAGCTGACGAATGATACTTTACCTTTTAGTGTATGTCCGGGAAGTGCATCAATTGTGATAATTGCCTGAGTGCCGATTGCAATTGAACCCGAATATATTTCCGGTATTTCCGTTTGAATTTTAATTGTGGATGTGTTGACCACACGCGATATGGGAACACCCGGTGGAGCAAACTCACCTTCATTAGGTATTATGTTGTCTACCACTCCATCGATGGGACTGCATATTCGTGTTCTTTCCCAACGAGCTTTCATCAAGTCGGCATTTGCCTTTGCTGCGTCGCGTGTATATTCAATGTTTTTATATTGGAGTTCACTAATCCCTTGCTGGTCGAATACTTCTTTTTGTTTGGAGAGAGTTAACTCTGCCATTTTATATTGTGCTTCCGCCGCTTCATAACTTGCCTTGATGACTTCATCCTTAAGGACTAAAATTACATCACCTTTTCTAACATTTTGACCCTTCTGTACTTTCCATTCCTTGACTACGCCTCCTTCTTCGGGACTTATATTGACATCCTCATATGCTTTCACGGTTCCTGCAACCTGTATAGCATCAATTAATTGTGCCGGCTTAATCAATTCAATTCCGACATTAACAGGCTGAATTTTCTTATCATTGTTATTTAATTCCGACTTCTTACATGAGAATGATAATATTACGATTGGAATTAGAAGTAACAGCGGGTATTTTTTCATCGTCATTGAATTCTTCCTTTTCAGTAATTTTTATTTTTCGTTAATATCAGTAACATAATCTGGCAGGCGTCCTATAAGCTGGTCCAGGTCAGTCGATGCAACAAGATAGTCATAAATCGCTTGAATACGATTAACCTTCGCTTGAGTAAGCGCCAATTCAGCGTCGTTGACTTCAAGCTGAGTAGCTGCACTTGCGAGAAATCGAGTGGTTACAATTTTATATCCACGCTCTGCTGTTTCAACGGTTTTTTCCTGAGCTTCGAATCGCTTATGCGCCTGCTTCAAATTACCGATGATGGAGTGAGCACCTGTTTTCAATGAGCGTTCAAGACTGATCTTCTGTTCCTCGCTTTTAAGCATATCTACCTGCGCTTGTTCAACACGAGCACGAGTTTGCATACCCTGGAAGATATTTAGAGATAAGGTAAGACCTACCTGCGAGCTTCCGATTAGATCGGCGGTGGATAACTTAAATTCATTCTTTGCCGCCTGGTATTGATATTGTCCGAACGCAGCTAAGGTTGGCAAGTAATTCGATCGTTCAGCGGATACCGCAGCATCATTCAGCTCGATCTGACGATCCAGCATTCTTAAGTTCGGGTTAGATTCTAAAACTAATTCTTCGGCACGAGAAAGAATAGAGACATCAATGGCTTTAAAAACTAAAGAGTCTGTGATTGCCATGGTGTCACCTTTCTCAATTCCAATTAAGTTTCGTAAGGCATCGAGTGATAATTCATAATTATTCTCGCTCTGGATGACTGATGGACGTAAATTATCAACCTGGACTGAAGCACGAAGTTCATCATACTCAGAAATAATCCCTTGCTTGCGCATTAACAGAACATTCTTGAAATTATTTTCAGCATTGATTAAACTCGAATGCATCATTTCAACTACTTCGCGCGCGATTAATGCACCGTAATATGTTTTGCGAACTTTTGTAACTGTCTCAACCTTTTTACTTAAGTAAATTTCTCTGGAGAGCTTTGAATAGACCTTTGCCGCACCAACTCCTACAATTACAGTGCCGTTAAATAGGACTTGCTGTGCAGTTAAAGAAGCATCCCATGCAAAATTAGAGCCGATTTCGATAGGAATAATGCGGCCGCTTTTTAGATCCGAAAAATCAGGCAAGAAAAATACCGGTTTCTTCAAGGTACGGGTAAAGCGTCCTGCGATACTAATAGACGGCAATGCATATCCCCACGCTTCCATAACCCGTGCATCCGATTTCTCAACCTCAAGACGAGCGGTTTTCAGTTCGGGATTATTTATCATTGCAAGCTTTATTGCATTTTCAAGTGATAGATTTTGCCGTAATGACTCTTGAGATATCGATAATAACACATATAAAAATACAGATATCACTATATAATAAATTCGTCTCTTACACTTTGTACTCATGTACTCCTCAAATATTTACAGAAATATATTCTTGCTCGTTCAATACAATTGGGATGCTTTGATGAGCTGTAATTCAAATAATACGTTATGAAATGAAATAATAACGAAGCAACTTGAATTTAATGTTTATAAATTTAATTATAATGATTGAAATAACAAAGGGAAAGTTATGTAATTAAATATTTGTAATTATTGCTTCTAAAATTGGATTTCTATTTTCTTCATTTGCTCCAACACAGGTTGTCATTCTTCTGCAAATTTCTTTATAGCATCATAGAACTTTACAATCGCTTTTGCTTTCGTCTTTCCAAACGACATCCAATGCCATTGAGTATTTGGAGACGGATCATCGACAACCGGTATTCGCATGACTGGCTTGCCTTTGTATTCACTGATTTCTGGTTGAACATTCGTTTTTTCTTCGTTCATAATTATCCTTCAGTTTCTATTTATTAAAGTATCTTTCGAATTTTATTTATATAGCTTTTATCTTCATGGTTTTTTTATTCTAATCTATTCTCATTTGTATTTTGCTGGTATTTGTTCGGATCTTGATTTCGTGTACGATTCATAAAGTCATTTGGGTCAATGGACCGCAAGATGTTTCCAACGGCCTTACTGAATGCTTGCTCAGAAAAGATTCCTGTGATAAAATGAGCGTGAACCATTAGTGGGAGCTCGATAGTCTTTGATTTTACTTTGTGCTTCCACCCACTGGGGTCTTTTTTCTCTCGACTTAATACGAAAATACTGTCCCGTGTCGCACGGATTTCATCGACTGATGATGTAACGACAGAATTGGGTAGTACCGCGGACACTCTTGATTCCAGAATACGCCTAAGCGAACAAAAGAAAACATGTCTTTCAATGGTCAGCGGAAGGCGCTTGCTTCTAAGGTGTTCCTCAATCGCATTTCGCGTGTCTTGCATTACGATAGAACCATAATGCAACAAGAAGATAATAATCTCTTTTTTTGTGAAGGTATTATCGACAAGTAGCTCGGCCACCTGCAAAGTATTTTTTTTCCTCTTCCAAGCAAAACGTTCGGATGGTTTTTTTCGGAAACCATGTGAGCTGGCAATAGTTGCGAAGAGTGCCTCAAGCCGCTCCCGTTTCTGGGACACAGAAATATTTGCAAAACGAAGCCTCTCTTGCTCTTCGGCTTCTGATATTTGTTGCTTGCTTAAAAGAGGACGAACGACGAGAGCGATGCGTTTTTCTAACCGCCGCGAGAAAGCCACACTCGGAGGGTCGCTCCATGGGATGATAGGCTTCATCTGCAAATCAAAGTGCACGCGAAAATTACCATGTTCGTCGTCAGGCTGATGTTTGAAATGATCTCTACGGCAGGTGTATATGACCGGAACTGGTCGCCCTTGTGCAATGCCTGCTTCAAAATATACTGACGGGCGCGCATAAGTCAGGTCGGCTATTACAAAATCACATTTCCGTAGTTCAGAAAGTATCTGGTCATCAATATCATCGTTTCGATTCGAGCGATCCACACGGAATTGCGAAATGCCTTTCCGTTTGAGTAGTGGTTCTATTGTCTTATCATAAAGCTTGTCGGTGTCTTCTCGCTCAAATGCCATTGCTATGAAACATTTCAGAGCCATTCAGGTCACTTACTTTTCTTTATAGTATGCAGATGTTTTTTCTCTAACACTAAAGGCACAGGTTTACCTACCCGATGTTGCCCCTTTTTCTTCCCGCTTGCATTTTCAGATTCCATTATCGTTTCTCCTGCTATGATATTATTATTCGCTATTAGTAAGGGAAATGCGTATTTCTAAGCAACTTTTTATCGACGCTAAATTACGAAAATTAAACGATTATGGCAAGAATCCCTCAATGCCATAAAATCCTCAATATCCTTGATGGTGTTCTTTTACCCATAGTCACTAATAACCCATATAAACGTATTTACGGCTTGTTTAAATAGGAGAGCTGTGGCAGGTGCGGAACTTGTTTGTGCGTATGATTAGATTTGTATGGTGAACTGGGAAGGTTTAACCGAAGATTTAGCTGGTAAATTTCTCTCCGATGTGTATCGAGTGGACAGGGGCGGAATTGAACCGCCGACACACGGCTTTTCAGGCCGTTGCTCTACCAACTGAGCTACCTGTCCAAGTATTTGAGTATTTAAAAAATATTTAAGGTTTTTGAAATGTCAAAATCTCCCGACAATCGGAACTGAGAGATTTTATCCCTTTTACTTCAGCGATCCCTTGAGCAATCTTCATCGAACTCTCACTGGATCGTTTTGGAAGATAGACTTTTCCAGTTTGTTTGAATCCGGTTTCTTTGAAGAGCTGTGCTATCTCATTTGGAAAATCTATAAATTCTTTACCCGCGAATGCCGGCTCCATTACAATTGATACTTTACCGCCTGATTGCAATATCCTTGAACATTCCCGAATTATTCCCTTGAATTTAAGTACGAAATCTGCTCTGGCTGCATCTACACTAACTTCAAAATCAGTTGAACTATCTTTTTGTGAGAATTCAGACGGCGGATCTAAAAATATATAATCAACAGAGCCAGACTGCTCCGGTATACCTGTGAGTAGAACATTATTTCTTACAATTCTCTCATTAACCGGATTTGCATCATACAATTTATATTTCCTATCCTGAAAATGAGGCAACACATCAATAATGTCACCTAATGTTCCACTTCCAGCGAAAGGATCAACAATATAATCACCCGACTTAGTATAGTAATATAGTGCATTAGCGACGATCTGACCAGAGATTCTACCTTTGTAGTTCGGCTTTCCGAAACGTGGATCAGGTGTATCAAAAGTCCAGACGTTTCTTTCCCGCAAATCGAATCCATACTTTGTTCGCTCGTCTATTCTTCGTGCTAAATCATCATCGTGAATTTTCTTCCGAAGATCTGAAATCGTCCAACGGTATTCAAGTGCCATTTTTTCGTATTGATCTCGGCGTTTGGATTCATCGATTTTAGTCGCAAGATCGAAATAAAACACTTCTGGTAAAGAACGTTTTTTTACATCAGGATAATAAGCATAGTACTGCTGACATTGTTTTAATACCGTAAACGGAAATTTTATACCGGGCTGCGAGCTGATCATTTTCAACACCTGATCTTCAAACATACCTTGCTTACGAGCTACCGTCATAACTTTATCGACTAAGAATTTACCGAGGTCCCAATAGTTATCAACATTAAATGAATTTAGCTCACGTGCAAGTTCAGCAATCGAAAATTCTTTTACCTCAACCTTTGTAGTCACTCGTTTAGGTGCGACTATTTTCTTCGTTTTTTGTGCCATGAGATTTCCCTTACAGAAATAGAAAATATTGAGTTAATAAATGCTCTGGAGGAAACGGATAACTTTCAATAAACATTAAATATTACAGTTGAATATACAAAACTTGACCAGAAAAAACAAAGTATATTAGAAATTTCCATTACGTTTCATCACTTCTTTTGCCATGATTAAGCGCTGTATCTCGCTTGTTCCCTCAAAGATTCTGTTGATGCGTGAATCACGATAGAATCTTTCTATCGGTAGCTCTTTTGAATATCCCATTCCACCATGAATCTGAACAGCCATATCGACGATTCTATCAAACGCTTCAGAGCAATACAACTTAACTGCGGCAGAATAACGAGAAATTGGCTCACCTTTGTCGTATGCGGCTGCTGTGCGGTAAGCAATAGATTCCATAGCATAAATCATCATCGCCATGTCTGCCAGCATAAATTGGATTGCTTGGAATTGTGCAATAGGAACATCAAACTGCTTTCGTTCCTTAGCATATTTTGTGGATAGTACTAACATTTCCTTAGAGCCGCCGATGCAACATGCACCTAAGCCAAGTCTGCCTGCATCCAACGTTTTCATGGCAATAAGAAATCCTCTACCATCCTCACCGATTATATTTTCCTTTGGGACTCGCACATTATCTAAAATCAATGTTGAAGTCACGCTGCCGCGAATTCCCATTTTCTTTTCGGGCAAACCTGCCTTGAAACCCGGCGATTTAGTTTCAACTACAAATCCTGTGATCCCTCGTTCAGTTCTCGCAAATAATGATACAATATCAGCAATGGGACCGTTGGTGATCCATATTTTTTCTCCGCTAATAATCCAATCATCACCATCTTTATGTGCACGCGTCCGAAGATTGAATGAATCGGATCCTGCACCGGCTTCTGTTAACCCAAAGGCACCAATCATTTTCCCTTCAGCTAGAGGAACAACATACTTTTTCTTAAGTGCTTCACTTCCACCGATGTAGATAGCATTTGTTCCGATCGATTGATGAGCACCGATAAATGTCGCTGTTGACAGACATCCGCGTGCAACTTCTTCCTGAGCTATGCAATAACCAATTTCACCAAAACCACCCCCACCATATTCGGTTGAAAAGGCAGTTCCCATAAGACCTGTGTCGCGAAGCTTCTGAATAAGTTCAGAAGGTATCTGTCCTTCATCATCGATTTTATTTGCAATAGGTTTGATTTCTGAGTTCGTAAAATCACGAACCATCTCGCGGAGCATTTTTTGTTCTTCTGTAAATTCAAATTCTATCATGTCTTCATCAAAAATATTATATGAACTATTTATTCTATATGAAATGAACTTTTTGTACTGCTGGTACCAACTTTATCTTCTCCACCATCTACACCTATAACATTCCCTGAGATAAAATACGAATCCTCCTGCGACAGCAGGGCTATTGCACGTGCTACATCTTCCGGTGTGGTTACCCGATGTTGGGGATTTTTTGCTTTTGCAATGTGAAGCATATTTATGGCACCAGGAATCTTACGGAGAGCTGGCGTATCGGTGACACCGGCAAGAATAGCATTAGCTGTTATACCGTACACACCCATTTCCATTGCCAATTGTCGGATGTGAGATTCAAGTGCGGATTTTGCTGCAGAGATTGCACCATAAGACGGAATAACAGTATGGCCACCTGAGCTTGTTAGAGCAAATATTCTTGCCCCAGATCGAAGCAAGTATCTCGACATCAAACCTTGGACCCAGTACACTAGGCTATGTGCCATCACATCCAGAGTCATCTCCATTTGAGCTTGGGTGATTTCATCTTCGGATTTTTTTGCAATGAATGGTTTTAATGTTCCGAACGCAAGCGAATGAAGCACAACTTTGACAGTACTGCTCGGTTCAGATAAAAATCTTTCCTGAATATCATCTAATGTTTCATTTCGTTTAATTGCATCGGCTGCATTGATGTTGTAAAAAACTGCCTTTGCTCCGGCGTGCTTCATTTCCCTCAGTATTTGTTGAACCGCAGGCATCGTTGCTTGACGGTCGAGATGAACTCCAAAAATGTTCATACCTCGTTTGGCAAGTTCAACTGCCGTCGCACCTCCAAATCCACTTGATGCACCTAAAATGAGTGCCCATTCCGATGGTTTAAATCGAGATTCGCGTGACATTATCAAATCCTTTTAATGAACGATTAAAATGATGGGTAAAAAGATATGAAAATTTTAGGGAAATTCAAAAAGCTATTCTACCGTGACACTTTTCGCCAAATTGCGTGGCTGGTCAACATTGCACCCGCGTAAAACAGCTATATAATAAGCCAACAGTTGCAATGGAATGATATTGACAATCGGTCCGAAGTAATTATATGTTCGAGGCACGCGAATAACGAATTCTGCAAGTCGATCAATCTCCTCGTCATCTTCATTGACAACTGCAATGATTCTACCCTTTCTCGCTCTGACTTCCTGCATATTGCTGAGAATTTTTTCATACAGGGCATCTTTTGGTACAATAAATACAACGGGCATATTTTCATCTATGAGTGCGATCGGTCCATGTTTCATCTCGGCGGCAGGATAACCTTCGGCATGAATATAGGATATTTCCTTCAATTTCAGTGCACCTTCTAATGCAGTCGGGAAATTACTGCCGCGACCAAGATAGAGAAAATTATGGACACCTTTAAATTCTTTAGCTATTGCGCGAATGTGATCGGTCTGATCGAATATTTTTTGAACTTTGTTAGGTAACGATGCGAGGTCTTTCGCCAGCAACCTACCTTGCTCGGATGGAAGTCCTTTTCTGCGTCCTAAGAAAAGTGTTATCAATCCCAATACTGCAATCTGGCATGTAAACGCTTTCGTTGAAGCAACACCAATTTCCGGACCGGCATGAATATAGACACCGGCATCAGTCTCACGAGCAACTGTACTGCCAACAACGTTCACAATACCAATGACAGTCGCTCCTTTTTGTTTCGCTTCCTTAAGTGCAGCCAATGTATCCGCAGTCTCTCCACTTTGACTGATCACAAACATTACATCATCTTTATTAATGATTGGATTTCGGTAACGGAATTCGGAAGCATAATCAACTTCTACCGGAATATGTACCAATTGTTCAAGCATATATTTTCCCACAAGAGCCGAGTGCCACGATGTTCCACAGGCGGTAATCAGAAATCTTTTTGCATTTAATAATTTATCCATGACAGGTTCAAGTCCGCCGAGCTTTGCAGTACCTTCATGCACTAATAATCGGCCCCTTATAGCATTCCGAAGTGATTCCGGCTGCTCGTAGATCTCTTTGAGCATGAAATGGTCGAAACCACCTTTTTCAATTTGTTCAAGATCAAAAGTAATCTGTTCAACTTGCTTGTTGATAGATACGTCTTGAACAGTTTTTGTAAAAAAAGATTTTGCAGAAATACTGGCGATTTCGTTATCTTCTAAATAAACGACTTGACGCGTATGATCGACGAGGGCTGCTGCATCCGAGGCAACAAAGTTTTCATTTTCTCCTATACCAAGAACTAAAGGACTACCTTTGCGAGCCGCAATTATTTTATCAGGTTCTTTTTTCGAGATAACCAGCACTCCATAAGTTCCTTCTACCTCAAGTAGAGCAAGACGAACTGCGGTGAAAAGATCATGATTTATTTTATAAAATTCTTCGATTAAATGCGCGAGCACTTCAGTGTCTGTCTCAGTTCGGATAGTATGCCCATCCCGTGTAAGCATTGTTTTCAGCGCCGCATAATTTTCGATAATGCCGTTATGGATGACAGCTAATTCGTTGTTACAATCCCAATGTGGGTGTGCATTAAGATCGGAGGGTTCGCCGTGTGTAGCCCATCTGGTGTGGCCCACACCTAAACAGGAATATATTTCATTATTTTCGATAAGATTTACAAGTTCAGCAACTTTACCGGCTTGCTTATATATCATCAGATTATCATCATGTACAACAGCTATACCAGCAGAATCGTAACCGCGGTACTCTAACCGACGTAACCCTTCTAATAAAATTGGGACCGAATTCCTTTGACCGATATATCCTATAATGCCACACATATTTCAATAATATACATCATTAAAAATCATTATCATTGAAAATGTAGCAAATTACGAATAGAAAAACAATATTTAATATCACCCTTCCAACGAATAACGATTTAGATTGATATACCAATAACCCCCATCATCCTACCAGATGCTTTTCCATCACGCCTGTAGGAATGGAATAAAGATCGACTACAGATTGTACAGTTCTGTGAGATTTCAATATGATTTCCCTGTATTCCAGAATCTATCAAAATATCTCGATTGAAAAGTATTAGATCGAGATAATATTTTTTATTTTCGCTTTTTCTCAAGAATTTATCATTAAACTCGTTGGCAACATCTTTTCCAACTTCATAGCAACAAGCACGAGCAGATGGACCAATCGTAGCTATTATGTTCTTTCGTTTTGTTCCAAATTCAGTTTCCATCGCTTTGATGGTTCTTTCAAGGATTCTCAATTTACTGCCTCGCCATCCAACGTGCACCGCTACAATTGATTTCGCTGTCGGATCAAATAGAAATATAGGCAAACAATATGCTACTGTCACCACTAAAAATATTTCTGAAGTAATTATAATTAAAGCATCGCACGATTCGTAAGCTCCTGGCTTGCTAACAAGGCATACTTTTGCGCTATGCACCTGATTGGGAGTAGCAAGTCGTTCTATTGGAATCGCCAATGCCCTGAAAAATCTTCTTCGATTTTCATTCACTCGCGTTGGATCGTCTCCAACATTAAAACTTAGATTCAAACCGAATGGTTCTGGGCTAATTCCACCAATGTGCGTACTTATACCGAATTTCAAATACTGATAATTAGAAATTAGTTTTGACTGGATAATTTGAATTTTGTTCATTCAATTACTCATCGCAAGGGTAGTCGAATCATTACCGTCGTCCCCTCAGCTATTGTACTATCGATCACAATGGTACCACCAAGTTCGTCGATAGTTTTTTTCACGATTGCCAGACCAAGTCCCATACCATCAGTCTTTGTTGAAAAGTTCGGCTCAAATATGCGATTTAATATTTCTTCCGACATACCTTGCCCTGTGTCGTGAATGGTAATTTCGGTAATATCGATATCAAATTTCGTTTTAATCGAAATTGTTCCTTTTCCCTCAATTGCTTGCACGGCATTTCGTATTATGTTGATGAAAGCTCGTCTTAGTTCTTCTTTGTCTGCAATAACAACTGAAGAAGCATTATCAAATTTAATATCGAAAAGAATGTCCTCATGTTGTTGAAAAAGGATAATGGCTTCTTGAAGAACCAATTGGATATCTACATCTTCAAGTTTTCGCTCAGGCATTCGCGCATAATGTGAAAATTCTGAAGCGATGCTGCTCAATACTTCAATCTGTTCAAGAATTGTTTTCGTAATCCGTTGAAGCACATCGTCAAAATTCTTTATACCATCTTTATATGCCTGCCTCAAATGTTGCACAGATAATTTCATGGGTGTTAGCGGATTTTTAATTTCGTGTGCAACCTGCTTCGCCATTTCCTTCCACGCAGTCTCGCGCTGGGTTTTTATCGCTTGATCCCGAGCAGATTTCAAATCATGTGTCATTTGAATAAATGCTCTTTCCAACTCACCAACTTCATCATGCCGCTTACTATCCAAATCAATCTCAAGCTGACCGGATGAAATCTTTTGTGCCGCATTTCGCAATCTTCTGATTGGTGAGGATATTCTGTTTGCTATCAATGTTCCAATAATAATAGAAAGACCTAATGAAATTGCATAAGCTCCATAGAGGTAGACGTTCCTCTTTGTTATCTCCTCATCTATCTCACTCTGTTGGTACAATGAAGGGATGGAAACAACACCGATGATTGAGCCATTCTCGCTAATCAATGGTCTATACCCAACAATGTATGAAAAATTACCGATCATTTGTGTTTCAGCGAAAAATGTTTTCCTTTTTAAAACAATATTTAAATATGCCTCTGTACTTAAGGATGGGTCAAGAAGCTCCGCCTCGAACATCTCCGGTTTGCTGCTCGCCTGAATAGTTGAAAAATAGTATACATTAAAATCTGTATTGAGATCACCCGCCACTTCCGAGCATTGGTTATCTGTGAATTGCGAGAGAGTAACCGGAACATTGACACCGTAACGTTTCTGAATTTCTGACGTGATGATAAAAGTTTGGTCACTGAGCCGCTTAATAGTTGACTCTACCGCCCGATCCATTGCATATTGGCGATTATTATAGGCAATGATTAGAAGTGGTGCGAGTGAGGCGAAGATAACTGCCCATAGTAATTTAGTCCTAAAACTTGAATAATAATGTTTGCCACGAATAAATTGGATCAGCGTGATTATGACTGCAATAAGAAGAAAAAGAATTAAATAAAATACAAGGTATCGGAGGTAGAAGTACAGATACCAGCGTGTGCCAGGGGATTCCATACTTATAGCAAACCAAGACCCGATTGATTGTTTTTGCTGACCTTTAAAGAAATACGTTTCATATTTTTTCCCGTCGATCACATGAATTAGCCATACACCATTACCACCTAAATGTCTTTCTTCTATTCCTATAGGCAGAGGTCTTTCAATCGGTATTTCTACACTCGTAGTATTTATCAGCTTTCCTTGAGCATATTCGGATAATATTAGCGATTTATAAGTCGGCTCAAATGTATCACCAGCGTGGTTGCGTAAAAATTCAGAAGCATCCGATCTCAATATGGCCTGTTTACCACTAGTCAGTTCCATATGAACACTTCCGATTACAATTCCCTGCTCATCAATGATTGGTGAATATCCAACATACCACTTCACAGTCATCCCATTTTGTATTCTATCTTCGGTGTACACGTTTTTGGTGTGTAATAGGCTATCAACATTTCTTTCTCGTTTTAGTTCAGATGTTGTACCAATATTGAATGTACTTACACTTTCTCCTTTTCTATTGAAATAAGTCACCGAGCAATTATTCCCCTGCTTGCTTAATATACTATTTGCCCACTGCATGAATGCGAGTTTGGAAATATCATATGCATTCGCAGACGAAAGAATCATCTGACTCTCACTACCCGAAAGTTCATCGAGCGCTTTGTTAACTAAAAATGTTAACCAGCTATCCTCCGGGCGAACTATCTCCGTCGCCAACAATTCGATGTGTGTCCGGTCTGAATTTTGAGTAGTTACATCAAGAAGTGGGAGAAGCAAAATTATCGAGATGATCACGAATAATGGAGATAATTTTATAATCGGGATATTACGCTTGTTCTCACGAAACCACCATACTAATACTGATATTCCAATAAAGGTAAGGATAAAAAAGAGACGAGCGGTTTGATTCAGGAGCGGATTAGGTTGTAAAATCCCAAATAATATACTTTCTATAATGATTATTACACTAACAATGATCCAGGAAGTTAATGGGCTTTGGTTCGTTTTGAGCTGAGATTTCACGAGTGTATTCATCATTATCATAATACCAGTGGAGGCAAGCAACAATGATAGAGCTATCAGCAACAAACTGATAAGCATGATCGATAGCTCAAAAGAGGGGATGACAGTTGTTGGATTATTATAAGACAACGTCGAATCAAACACAGTACTTCGTATCGTTGCAGCAAAACCTCTGATGAATAACAAAATAAGAACTGCTGATAAAGCAATTATTAAGAAACTGAGTATTTTCTGATTGTAAATTGAAAAGTATCTGATATTTTGTGATGTGTTGGGCCGACGAAAACTATTAAATGTAATCACGAAAATATTTACCGATAAAAATACAGTTGAGAGGAATAAATCCCCGGGTGATTTTGCTATCCCATATCCGAATGGAGATGCAAATTTGCTGGCATCGAATACTCCGATTTGAATTACACTCGAAGGTAAATTCAACCAAACAAGGACATAACGAAATATCCAAATACATATGGTTGCAATAATGATTTTGTAAACGACGTTTATTGTTGTCAACCTGCGAAATAGAGAATATATAAGCAAGGAGATAATAATGAGAATGAATATGTTATTAATAGATTGCATTGTCTGATGGGATTCCTCACCATATCCTAATAAAGTCGGTTTTTGCAGATATATCACACCAATCAATTTATTATTGAAATTTTTTAGCAGTACTGAAATCCAGTTAGTGTCTCTAAGCGAATTGTGACTCTGCCCAACTTCAAATTCAGCGCCGACATCTAAAAGTGAAGTGAACGTGGATGTAAATGTATTACTATTGATGAAGCGATTATTCAGTGGGTAATTAACATCGAAGAATCGTTTTCCAACGACATAACCTACAATCGAGTGATTATCAATGATAGGTATCGAAATAATCAGATATGAATATATTGCACCTTCGAGTATAAATGAATTCCTCTCAGGCAACAAATTTACTGTATCAAGTATTGGTCCCCGATTCCCCATCCAGCTTATAGTTCGTTTATCCCGATCATATAATTCTAAAGTAATATCACCTGCAGTATTAGAGAGAAGAAATTCAAAAAATATAGCTCGCGATGTATCTTGATGTTTTGTAAATATTTCTTTCAGGAAACGAGATTGTCCTATTTTTTCCACCGATCTGAAAGTTTCACTCTCGTAAGTTTCGAATTTGGTTTGAATGCTTAAAGTCAATTCCTGTTCAACCTGATAAGATTTTGTTTCCCAATTTTTATCAACGTAGATACCATGGAAGTATTCATATCCCAGGGATGCGGATAATAGAATAACGAGAATAATTACAAAGATAAATACAGATTTGTGACTCAATAAGAACTTAAAAAAAGATATTCTATCTAAAAGCATTCAACGTTAATAAACATTGAATTGAGTTATCACCAAACGACTATCGTTTTTTGCAAGTGAGATGTAAACTTGAAATAATTCTTGTTTCCCTTTTAGAGTAAAATATCCACCGCCAGTAGCATAAGGGACCTCACCGGACAATTTCGTTGTTGTGAATTTAAAATTGATAATCTTTCGAACAGTAAAATAATTCTCAACTAAATAAGTTGCTTGATTCATACTAAAATAGCCGCTCTCTGCTCCCCTTAAACTAACATATATCTGTCTCGAAAAATGCTTTGCCACAAAATCAACATTATTTGACACTATTCCACTTTCTACATCGTTGAAAACAATGCTTACTTGTTTCTGAATCTTCTCTGTTTTTTTATCGGACTGATTTGTTGAAATGCTAAAATCTTTCTCTTGAGACAATATTGCTCCTTCCCAGAGGAGAACAGCGCAGGCGATATAAACAATTAGCTTTATTTCTATAAGACGCATGTTTAAAAATACTTTTTAGAATAATAAAAGTCAAACTCAATTTAAATAGTAGGGGTGTCAGTCCTAATCCACCAATATTAACCAACACCCCCAAGTATACGTAACTAATGTGTTGTTATCGCCCATTAGCTCCGACGTCAGAAGCATGTGGTTTACGCACACCTGGTACACTGACCTTCAACTGTGTATTATATGGTTGTAGCTGATAAGCCCAATCGAAAATAACACGAGTTGGAGAAAGCAAAGTGACTCTAATCTTTGCATAGTGATAATCCCAGGTACGAATAATATACGTATGTCCAGCAATTAGACGAACATCTCCCGTTGGTGACCAACCAGATGTTGGAGCTTGTATAATATCATACAATGATTTTGTGTAACCGAGATCCTGAATCTCAGTATCTTCCTTCCAAACATTGAAATAGTAAGTACCGTTGTAATTCTCAAAATAAACATCGGTATAATTATCGTCAAAGGGTTCAACAGAGTAGGCCGAGAAATCATAACCAGCTTCATCAGGATAAGTACGATAATCTTTAAGAATAATATCATATCCTTCAGGACGCGGTGTTGCGGAAACAACCTCTCTACTCAATGGACTTTCATTTTCTTCAAAATCATAAGCTGTAACTGTGTAATAATATGTTTGTCCATTTGGGATCCCCTTATCAAGAAAGTATGTCTGTTTGGTCGATCCAATGTATTGATACTTGCCAACTGCTGATGTACTGACAAATATTCGGTAGCCCGATAAATCATTTTCCGGATTTTGATTCCAAAATATTTCAACAAGTTTATCTCCAGCCTCTGCATACAATCCTTGTGGTGCTGACGGCGGCGTTAAATCGGGTTGATAAAACCTCTCGTCACATCCAACTAACGTAATGAATACTAACATCGCACTGATATAGAATAATTTTTTCATAATTTGTTCCTAATGTTGTTACACGTCAGAACAAGATTCAAACTATATGCCAATATTAAACCACCGAAAATGTGCGAGAAGGCAATCTTATATAGGTGGGAAGATAATATGATGTCCAAAAAAATAATTCAGTTGTTTCTATTTTAGGACGAACAAATACTAATCAGAAATAAAGATTTGTCCATTGTTGAAGATACCAAAAGTTTTGCCCTTCAGCTTCCAACCGTTGAATGGTGAGTTTTTTGATTTTGACTTAAATCGCTGAGTATCGACGATCCATTCGGTGGATGGATCGATGATAGTAAGATTCGCTTTTTCACCCTCGACTATCTTGATTGGAGGAAGGTGGAGAATATTTCTTGGATTAATCGAAAAAACTTGGATAAGCTGATTTAGAGAAAGAATATCAGTTGCAATTAATTCTGTCATCGCGAGACCGACAGCAGTTTCAAGTCCAACAATACCAAATGGTGCATAATTAAATTCAACTTGTTTTTCATCAAAAGTATGCGGCGCATGATCGCATGCTATGGCATCAATAGTTCCATCACGCAGTCCTTGCTTTACCGCTTCAACATCATTACAAGTTCGGAGCGGCGGATTCATTTTTGTATTTGTATCGAACGAACGAACCGCTTCATCTGTTAACGTAAAATGATGCGGTGTTACTTCACACGAGACTTGTAGTTTTTTCTTTTTTGCCATTCTTATCAATTCTATTGATCCTGCCGTGCTAATATGAGCTATATGATATTGTGCATTCACATACTCAACAAGATGGAGGTCTCGTGAAATCATCATCTCTTCAGCGACCGATGGAATCGACTGCATACCAAGCGAAGTAGAAACAAAACCTTCATTCATTACACCTCCTTTAGTTAAGCTCAACTCTTCGGGATGCTGTATGATTGGTTTATTAATCATGGAGGCATATTCGAGTGCCCGCCGCATAATTTCCGAATTCTCCACAGGCGCACCGTCATCACTGAATGCAATAGCACCGGCATCTGCAAGCTCCATCATTGGTGCAATTTCTTTGCCTTCCCTATTTTTTGTTGTTGCTGCAACGGGATAAACATCGACCAGCCCGTTGTTTACATTTTTTGAACGATCAGTAATCCAACGAATCACCGAAGCATTATCAATAGCTGGATTAGTATTCGGCATACAGCAAACGGCTGTAAAACCGCCCTTCGCTGCCGCTAAACAACCTGTTTCGATTGTTTCTTTATACTCAAAACCAGGCTCTCGTAAATGAACATGCATATCGATGAATCCAGGGGAAAGAATCTTTCCTGTTAGATCATAGAGTTGCCCTTCTTTTCCAACCGACAGATTAGAATCTATTTTTTCGATGATACCATCAACGATAAGTAAATCTGTTACAGTATCTTTTCCATCAAGTGGATTTATTAGACGTCCATTTTTTAGTAATATTTTCATCTTAGTCATTTAACTCCGAGTTCCAATAAGATAAAGCACAGCCATCCGCACTGCAACGCCATTCAGTACTTGTTGAAGAATAAGTGAATGTTCACTATCTGCAACATCGGCTGAAAGTTCAACATCCCGATTAATCGGTCCCGGATGCATTATAGTGATCTGCTTCCCCGATTTATTAAGTCGTTCCTTCGTTACAGCAAAATATTGACGGTATTCTCTAAGTGATGGTATAAAGCACCGATCTTGACGCTCAAGTTGAATTCGTAATACATTTAAAATATCAGCCCATTTAATCGCATCATCAAGATTATAAAATACTTTCACTTCTAATTTATCAAGTTCTCGTGGAATCAATGTTTTCGGTCCGCAAACAGAGACATTTGCACCCATTGTTTTCAAACCGTAAATATTGGAGAGTGCAACTCTACTATGCGAAATATCGCCGACGATGCATATTTTTAATCCGTCTAGTTTTCCAAATTTTTCTCGGATGGTATACATATCAAGAAGTGCTTGTGTAGGATGTTCATGCGAGCCGTCACCGGCATTTATTATATTCGCATTAATAACAGTCGATAGAAAGTGCGGTGCACCCTGGGCAGCATGACGCATAACCACCATGTCAATCTTCATTGCCTCTATATTCCGTGCTGTATCTTTTAGTGTTTCCCCTTTTTTTACACTACTTGCATCAGCAGAAAAATTCACAACATCTGCAGAGAGCCGTCGTTCGGCTAACTCAAATGATATACGTGTGCGCGTTGAACTTTCAAAAAAGAGATTGACAATTGTTTTACCTTGTAAAGTTGGAACTTTCTTAATCGGACGCTCAAGAACTTCCCTAAATGTAGTTGCAGTATCTAAAATTAGTAGAATGTCCTCTTTGGTCATTCCTTCTAATCCTAATAAGTGTCGACTTAAAAGCGACATACGAATCAACCTTTCTCCTCTTTGATTAGAATAACTTCATCTTTACCATCGATTTCTTTCATCATCACACGAACTTTTTCTTCCAATGATGTTGGAATATTTTTACCAACAAAATCCGCTTTTATTGGTAATTCGCGATGACCTCTATCGATCATTACTGCCAATTGAATTGATTTTGCTCTACCCAAATCTACCAAAGCATCAAGTGCGGCGCGTACCGTTCTACCTGTAAATAAAACATCGTCAACAAGAATAATATCTTTTCCGGAAACATCAAACGATATCTGTGTTCCTTTTAAAATGGGTTGATTTAATTTTTCTCGGATATCGTCACGGTAAAGAGTGATATCAAGAAAACCAATCTGCAATTCTTTATGCTCGATTTCCCGAATTATTTTTGCCAACCTAATCGCAAGGAATTCGCCGCGTGTGCGAATGCCTACTAACGCAAGTGTGTCAGCACCTTTATTTCGTTCAAGAATTTCATGGGCAAGACGATTTAGCGTCCGCTGATAACCTTTTTCATCTATTATGTGAGACTTTTGACCCATAAGCGTATAAAAAAATAAAACCTCCAATCCTTTTACTAAGGAGGAGGTTAAATAAAAATTTTAAGTTTGTTAGTAACATTTATTTCCTTTCCGATCTCACGGGACCAGAATTAAAGGTATTACTTCGTTAATAATTAGAATTTCAATAGTGGGCGATATAGGACTTGAACCTATGACCTCACGGATGTGAACCATGCGCTCCAACCAACTGAGCTAATCGCCCAAAAACTTTTCAAATCTAGAGAAATTTTACAGGAAAATCAAACTCAATTTGTACATCATCAATTTAGGGAGAGATCTTTTGAAAGGAATAATAAAAACAAAGTGTGTGTCCGGCGGTGAAAGCATGTGGGAGGGCCATGACTTCGAAGCGGGAACCAGACACACACTATTTAGAACTAATATAATATAATTTTTTAAAAAAGCAAATGTTAGAAGAAAAAATATCATTTATTTGTACGAATATTTACAAAAACGTTGTAGGCATTTACACTACAAATATTTATCTAATTCCCTACCAAAAAATGATTATTATTGATTACTCTTCTAAAAAATAATCTTTAATTTTTGCTGCCAGGCTCTCTCCAACTACTTCATTTAGCTGGTCAATCGTTGCGAATTTTACACCTTGAACAGATCCGAAAGTTTCCAGCAGCTCTTTTGCTCGTTTCTTCCCAACACCTTTTATCAGATCAAGTTCAGTTTGCAATGTCCTTTTTTCCCTCAACGTGCGGTGATAGGCAATTGCGAACCGATGGGCTTCATTTCTTATGCGCTGCAATAATCGCAAGCCCGATGATGTTTTTGGAATAATTAATGGATCTGAAGACCCTGATATAAATATTTCATCAAGACGTTTTGCAATTCCGATTACAGGGATTGGGTTGATTGATGAATTAAGGTTTCTAGGTTCGGTCTTGGCAGCCCTGTGTCCCTGATGTTCCAATACTTCAATGGCACTTGAGAGTTGTCCTTTGCCTCCATCTATAACTACGAGATCAGGATATTCACCCTGTCCTTCTCGAATACCGCGATATCTACGCTCAACAACTTCTCTGATGCTTGCAAAATCATCTGAGCCCTGAACTGACTTGATTTTATATTTACGGTACTCAGTTTTTTTTGGTTTACCATCCTTAAAAACAACCATTGCACCAACGCTATCCGTACCTTGGATATTCGAAATATCAAAGCATTCAATGTGTCTCGGTGGCTTCGAGAGACGTAAATCTCGCTGGAGTGCAAAAACAGAATGAGGGATATATTCTTTTCTTTTTTCTTTTTGGAGTTTTAATTCACCAAGAAGGAGTTGAGCATTTTTTTTGCACATCGACATTAACTTTGCCTTCTCACCGATTTTTGGAACTACGATCTGAATTCTCTCTCCGCTTTTCTGTGTCAACCATTGTTGAATTATTATTACGTTATCAAGATCTGCCGGTATAAATATCTCTCTTGGATAATCGTCCGCATCAAGGTAATATCGCTCAATGAATTGCTCGATTACCTCCTGTTCATCCTTATCTTCGACGCCGCTCATATACACATGCTTCCGTCCAGTCATCTTGCCATCCCGAACGTTGAACACCACACCACATGCATCGTTCCCTTCGATTGCCAAAGCATGAATATCTCTATCGATCATATCCGTATCAACAACTTTCTGACGCTCACTGTAAACAGTTAGTTGTTTCATTCTATCCCGCAGCTCAGCAGCTTCTTCAAAACGAAATTCATCGGATGCGTTTAGCATTTTATTTTTTAAATCCAACATCAAACTGGACGTCTTCCCTTTTAAGAGTTGTGCAATTTCTCTAATCATCTCAGTATATATTTCTTGCGACACGAGACCTTCGCAAGGTCCTCCACATTTTTTAATATGATAATCCAGACAGACTTTTATTTTTCGCTTTCGGATAGAATCATCGTTAATAAAATAATTACAGCTACGAATCTTAAAAATATCACGAATCATTTTCAATGATGCTCGCATACTTTTAACATCGGTGTACGGTCCATAATATCGCGAACCATCTTGTAAAATCCTCCGTGTTATAAAAACCCTCGGGAATGGCTCATTCGTAATTACTATGTAAGGATAACTTTTATCATCTTTCAGATCGATATTGTAATGCGGTTTGAGCTTCTTGATAAGCGTTGCCTCCAAGATTAGCGCCTCAACTTCCGAGTCTGTGACGATTATCTCGACATCAGCAATCTTTGCAACCATAGCATCCAAGCGAGGAGAGCGAATGTTGTGCTTGTTGAAATACTGCCTAACTCGATTGCGAAGATTGATGGCTTTCCCAACATACAAAACATCACTCTCAGAATTTTTAAATTTATACACTCCGGGTTTTGACGGCAGAGTCTCTAATTTTTGTATTAGTATGGAATTCTCTCTAGTAATGGTCAGACCTTAATACTGTTCTTATAACAAGAAAGATGGTTTAAATTGATAATATATCAACAGTTGAACATTATATATTTGATTTGATGATCAAAAAAAGAAGCGTGTTCTATGTAATTGTAACATCGTTGCTAAATCTTTTCCATTCGCTATCAGAATACCGAACAAAACCATTCCGCCGCCAACATAGATATGGGATGATAGTGTCTCTTGCAGCCACAACGCTCCTAATATTACAGCAAGAACTGGAGTAACAAAAGAAACAAGTGAAAGATAAACAACCTCTACCCTTTTTAATAACCAGTAGTACACAACAAATGTAATCACAGTTCCGAAAGTTCCTAAATAAAGAATTGAGCCGATTCCTTTTGTATCAAAGCGAAGTAAGGAAAAATCTTC